>NZ_JAKSYJ010000229.1 GCF_022829365.1 Methylobacterium sp. J-077
TCGATCACGGATCGGACTTCACCAGCCGCCACCTCGACCAGGCCGCGGCCGACCTGCGCATCCGCCTGGTCCACTCCATCGTCGCCCGCCCGCAGGGCCGCGGCAAGATCGAGCGGCTGTTCGGCACCCTCAACACGGAGCTGCTGCCCGAGTTGCCCGGCCATCTCCAGGATGGGAAGCCGGCCTCAGCGCCGAGCCTGTCGCTCACTGAGCTGGACGCAGCGATCGGTTCCTTCATCGTCGGCCGCTACAACGTCCGGGTTCACGGTGGGATCGGTGTGGCGCCCGTCGAGGCATGGCGCGGTGCCGGCTGGCTGCCGCGGCTGCCCGACAGCCTGGACGCCCTCGACGGCCTCCTGATCATGGTCGCCAAGCCGCGCGTGGTCCGGCGCGACGGCATCCGCTTCGAGGGGCTGCGCTACTTCGATCCGACCCTGGCCGCCTATGTCGGGGAGGCGGTCACCGTCCGGTACGACCCCCGCGATCTCGGCGAGCTCCGGATCTTTCACCGCAACGCCTTCCTGTGCCGGGCCGTCAGCCCCGAGCAGGCCGGTTCCCGCATCACCCTGAAGGACGTCCAGGCGGCACGCGCCGCCCATCGCCGGCGGCTGCACGGGATCATCCGCGAGAAGCGCGCCTGCGTCCGCGATCTCCTGCCGTCCTCCCCGACACTGGCCACGCCGCCGGCGCCGCGGCCGATACCACCCCGGCGACCTCGCCTGCGCACCTACGCCGAAGACGAATGACCCCGGAGCGACCCGAGGGGGAGCGCACGGGCGCCTTCATCGTCACGCGCGAGCATCGGCGCTTCACCGAGTTCGCCGAGGCCGTGCGCAAGCACCGCTACATCGGCGTGTGCCATGGCCCGGCCGGCGTCGGGAAGACGCTGTCGGCCCGGCGTCATGCCCGATGGGATGCCGCCGAGCCCCTGCTGGCGGACTGGGGCCGGCCGGCGGATCGCCCCAGCGTCTACGCAGCGCTCGCCCGCGCCCGCTCGGTCTTCTACACGCCCACCGTCGGCGTCACCTTGCGCGAGCTGAAGCAGGACCTGCCCCGCCTGCTGGCCCGGACCGACCGGCTCATCGACGAGCACCTGCAGGGCGAGGATGTGCTGATCGCCCGCCGCCGCGTCGAACTGATGATCGTCGACGAGGCCGAGCGTCTGTCGATGCCGACGCTGGAGTACCTGCGCGACCTGTACGACCGGGAGGGGATCGGGGTCATCCTGATCGGCATGCCCGGCATCGAGCTGCGGCTGTCGCGCTATCCGCAGCTGTTCAGCCGCGTCGGCTTCGCCCACACCTATCGGCCCTTGCGCAGCGAGGAGTTGACCTTCGTCCTGACCCGGCGCTGGCGCCAGCTCGGGCTCGACCTGGACGAGGCGGACTTCACCGACCTCCAGGCGGTCGCCGCCATCGTGCGGATCACCGGTGGCAACTTCCGCCTCGTGCACCGGCTGTTCGTGCAGATCGCCCGGGTCATGCGCATCAACGGGCTGAACGCGGTCACCGAGGACGTGGTCGAGGCCGCCCGCTCTGTCCTCGTCATCGGTGCCACATAGCGCTGATCATCAGTGCCAATTAGCGATCAAAGTCACATGCGAGTCACCCAAAACCGTCCTGTTCTTGTCGGAAAAACGTGTCGGCTTTTCTATTGCCGGACAAACGGCGTTTTGGCACTATCCCGACATGCTCATCGGATATGCTCGCGTCTCCACCCTCGACCAGAACCTCAATCTGCAGCGTGACGCACTGACCAAGGCCGGGTGCGAGCGCCTGTTCGAGGAGAAGAAGTCCGGCAAGGCCGGGACCAAGCGGCCGGAATTCGAGGCCGCGCTCGCCTACCTGCGCCCCGAGGATGTGCTCGTGGTGTGGAAGCTCGACCGCCTCGGCCGCTCGCTCGTCGAGATGATGCGCACCATCGACGGCCTGCGCGTGAAGGACGTGCACTTCCGCTCGCTCACCGAGCAGTTCGACTCCGCGACTGCGCACGGGCGCTTCGCCCTGCAGATGCACGGGGCGATGGCCGAGTACTTCCTCGACCTCAACCGCGAGCGTACGATGGAGGGACTGCAAGCAGCGCTCGCTCGCGGGCGCAAGGGAGGTCGGCCGAAGAAGCTCAACGCGGCTGACCTAGAAGTTGCCCGCGCCATGCTGGCTGCTGGCACGATCAGCGTCGCCGACGTCGCCAAGCGGCTTGGGGTCAACCGGGACACCCTCTACAGCTACCTCCCCCGGGCACGGGCCAACAGCATCACCGCCAAGCGTTGATCGCGTTCGCAGGTGTGGCCGGACTGGACTGCCGGCACCGGTATGGGAGCGCTAGAGGGAGGACGTGCCCGCCCCGCAGGATCGTCCGCCCACACCGCGGGCGCTCGTCCTTCAGGCGCTCACTCGGGAGAGCCATGCCGATCAGCCGTCGCCAGCTCGCCGTCTCCCTGCTGGCAGCCGACCACATCGCCGACCGGCAAGCGATCGCGGCTTTCGTGGCAGATCTGGCCACGCAGCCGGCGCCCAACCCGTTCGCCCAGACCAGCGCCGGGGCCGTACGCCAAATCTGGCGGCAGCGCGCCATAGAGTTCCAGTCCTTCAATGTCGAGGCGGTGGGGCTCGCCTGTCTGTTCACGACTCTGTCCGGCATGGGCGTCGACGAGGCACTCGTGCAGGAGATCCTGCGAGCCGGGTCGCACACCGCCAACGTGTTCCACCACGGCGATGGCTGCTGGATCGTCGGCGCCGTGCTCTACGGCAAGTCGGGCGTGGCTCTGCCGACAGTCTCGCTACCGCGATCCCTGCGTGGTGTGCTCAGCTCGCGCTCTCGCGCCCGTAGGCCGGGGGGGCAGCTCGACCTGTTTGCCCGCATCGGGTCTTGAAGTGATCCGATCGGCAGGGCTGCTCCGGTCCGTAACCGGCTGAGAGTGACGTCGTCTGGATCTACCTGTCATAGCGTCGACCATCTTCGAGTCTGCTACTTGCGTCTCAAAGCGCATGCCAGGACCCCGTCAGCGGCGGTCTCATACAAACCACATCAGAGGGGCGCTTCGACCGTAAACACCGCGGTAAGGCCCATACTCGTTTGTTGCCCTATGAGCGGATTTAATTGGCTGAAATTGTGGGTCGTTTCGCGCTCCGGCAGCCGGCCTGCAAAGGGAGAATGGCGCTCGACTCCCTATAAGACGGTGGGAAAGGGGGGAATTATTCCCGGACGCATGATCACGTCCGGGAATTAATCGATCGGTGGCCACACGTGTGCAGCCTGAGTGCTCGACCGAGCCGATCAACCTGCCGGATGATCGGAAGGGCCCACCCCCACTGTCAGGAACACACCAGATGAACAAGGGCACACTCAGAAGAAATGCCGCTCTCTGGTCCTGATGTGTTGGTGGGCTGGGCGGAGGGCATAGCTTTGCCTAGAAAATGACAAAGCTCGCGACCTGACGTGCCGGAGCCTGCCGTAACGGTCACATAGATTGATGGACGAAACCCTATCGGGCAGGCCGGGGTCAGGCTGTCGGCCTTTACTCGCCGCTTTTCTCCTCGCGGAGACTGACGCGGAACGGACCGGGCGCGCATCAATCTGCGGACCAGTCGTCTGCGGGGTCGGGGCGACCCGTTCCCGCTCCTGCGGCTGTTGAGCCGCTTGGTGCCGGTGCCCTCCGTCGTATGACGCGGTGATCCGGACCTGGCCTGGCTAGCCACCCAGACCGCGGCTCCGCAAGGGAGCTGGCTATTACACCGTAGGCCAAGCCTGCAGCAGTACGTTCATGATATGCGCTAGCTATGTTCTAAAAGTCAAGTCGGGATCAGAGCTGTGCCTTTTTCAAAGTCCTTACGCACAGCGCTCCGTCGAGTTGTACGCCGCGACGGTGCGAACATATTTTCGGATACGGTTCGATCCGTCAGGGATGTGGGCTGCCGGATGTGGTGGCTAAGTGGGCCAGTTCGCATGTCCCAGCTACTCTTTGAGTGATAGGCGTTTTGAGACCTCCCGCCATTCGGAGGTCAACTCGCGAACCCTGCGGTTTTCGAGCATCGCTTCTTGTGTTCGCATTCCATGCTGGTACCGACCGTTGCGGCTACCCTTTGGCGCTCCGCTTCCGGCGGATCCGCCGTGCATCCGGCACCGCACCTTTCCCCTCACCGCTGGCGATAGACACCGCGTCCCGGTCCGTGTTTGAGCACAGCATCTCGGGGTCAGCCTGAAAGGCGAGGGCTGCCGGTCCAGTGAGTGCATGGGGTTGATGTCCGGTTTCTTGGCGACCCCCTCCCCCCTGTCGGGGCTGGGCGCCTTGGGTGGGGACGTTCCCGACGATGGCTTGACCGCCTTCGTAGACGTGGACGTGTTCAACGGTGACCTTCTGTGAGCCGCCCCGGCGGAGCTTGGCGAGGGCTTCCAACTGGGTCGTGTAGGTGCGCAGCAGCTTGGTCGCGAGGGAGCCGTAGCGCTCAAGCTGATCGGTCGTTTCTGCACGCTTGGCCTTGGTCAGCATCTCCATGGCGACCTCGTGGGTGCCGACCATCTGGACCGCGAGCATGGCCTCCGCCTCGTTTTCTGGAGCGATCCCGCTGACGGCGGCGAGGCCCGCGTTCAGTTCCGTCTCATCAGGGATGGCCGCGCCACGCTGGCGCATGACCGCCGCCACCCGCCCGGCGTTGTGCTGGGCGAACTCGGGCGAGGCGGTCCCGAAAGCATCCACGACCTGGAGGATGTGCCCAGCGTCATCGCTGTGCTTGCCCTTGCCGTTCATCTTGTTCGTCATCCCGGCTTGGCTGCCGTAGGACAGGGGCTCAGGCCGCTTCTCGTAGCGCACTGCGGCCTTCTGGATGGCCAGCTTCTGGCGGTGGTCAGGTTCGGGAAGCTGCGGCTGATCTTGCTCGTCGCTCATAGCTGGCTGCTCCTCATGCCGATGTCATCGTGCCCGAACCGCCATCGGGATCGACCGCCTCGACCCGCGGGCTGACGAGACCAACCGCTCCGACAACGTCATCGAGGCCGCGGTTGCAGGCCGCCGCGAGTACGTCGCTCGACTTGGTTGGCATGATGGCCAAGAGGGATCGCACCAGCACGGACACGGTGGTCTCACGGGCGGTGGGATGAAACTCTGCACCGTCCTGCTCGCGCTCGAAGGCCGAGACGACGTTGTTGGCGATGAGAGCAGCGAACCGCTCAAGATCGGGGCTCGGCATCATTTCTGCGGCACCTAAAACAATAGATTTCTTCTAAGATAACGCATTGCGTTTTGCAGCGCGACAACAGACTGTGCTGGCTTGCTCAAAATTAGGTGCATCGTGGACGAAAACGCAGAGATCATCGAGGCTCAGGCCGTCGATATCATCGAAATGACAGCCGACATCGTCTCGGCCTACGTGTCGAATAACCCTGTACGGCCGAGTGACATGCCGAACCTGCTTGCCAGTGTGCACGCAGCGGTTGCCGGGCTGAGGCAAGGTAGCGCCCCCGAAGCCCCAACGGTCGAAAAGTTCACCCCGTCACAGATCCGGAAGTCGATCACCCCTGACGCGTTGATCAGCTTCATCGACGGCAAGCCGTACAAGACTCTGAAGCGTCACGTGACCGGCAACGGCATGACGTTCGAGCAGTACCGCGAGCGTTTCGGCCTGCCGCGCGACTACCCCTCCACGGCCGCCAGCTACTCCGAGCAGCGCTCGGCGCTGGCCAAGAGCCTTGGCCTCGGCCAACAGCGCAAGAAGGCGGCTCCTAAGGCTGCCGAGCACGCGGAGACCGTTTCCGACAAGCCGAAGCGTGCTGCCGGTCGGCCGCGGAAGGCCAAGGAAGCCACCGAGGCGTAGGACGCCAACAACATGCGTGTTCTGCCGAACCTTCGCCGCAGATTGCGGTGAGGGTACGCGCCCGTGCAAGGTAGCTCAGGCAGAACAGCGATGAAACGCTCGATCCTGGCCGCGACGGCCCTCGCGGTCCTCACCACTGCCGCGCTTGCGCAGAATGCGCCGGCGCCTGCGGACAAGCCGGTAACTGGCTCCGTCCAGAGCGAAGACACGATGACGGATGTCGATCCAGAGGTGCTGGCACGTTGTAAGCACGAAGCCTCGCAGAAGAAGCTGAAGGGCTCAGAGCGCTTCACGTTCATGAACGCGTGCGTCGAGCCGGAGGATTGAGCATCGGTAGGTCGAGCTGCGGCGCTCTATGGCCGCCCAGGCTCGGTGTCGCCGACTCTCTTATGACGTCGTTTGATAGAGCCTGCATGCCTGATCACGATCAGGTGTCAGCCGAACGCCAGACACCAAGCGGGAAAGGTTTGTGATAACAGCCTAATTTCGTGTCGGTGACACGTTTCTAATCGGGCGTACCGCACCGGCGCGTTTTGCATGCCGCGATGCGCGACGCCGGCCGTGCGCGTCACCCAACGGCGTCGCAGCCCAGAGGTGAAGTGGTGGCGAGGTGGCCGTAGACGATGAACCTGCGGAACATCCAGTACCCCTTCCTATTCGAAATTCCCATCTTGAAGCACATGGCCGGCTTCGCTGGCCTACTGAAGCGCGATCCGCGCGGTTGGCCGCCTGACAGACCGGTCGTTGGCATGTTCCTCTGCCTCGACCCGCTGATCTTCTGCTGCCAACCACAGCCGCGGCCGTTCGGGGTGGCACATCACTTGGCCACTCGGTTCCCGGACGAAACGTTCGTCTTCTTGGTACCGATCACGATGAGCTTGGAGCGCAGGGTGAACGCGCTCGCACTGGCCGCTCAGCACCGCCGGTTCCGGAAGGCGCATCCGCGTGCGAGGCTCGTCATCCTAGCCAATACCCGCGATGAGGAGAGGCTTCTGCGACGGCTCGGGGTCGACGTGCGATACGCTCCGCAGAATATGTTCGTCGATGAGGGCATGTACCGCCCGATCCCGGGTCGCGAGCGACGGTTCGATGCAATCTACAACGCCCAGCTCGCTCCATTCAAACGGCATGAGCTCGCGCGCACTTTGCCGAGCTGCGCCTACGTAACGAAGATGTTCACCACCTGGTCGCCGCAGCTGAAGCGTCAGCATCTGCGTGAGTTTGTCCGCAGCCTCCCGAACAACCATGTGATCTTGAATGATGTGACCGCAAATGATGTCGTCCCCATGGACCACGTGCAGGTCAATGACGCGATGGCGTCGGCTCACGTCGGCCTGTGTCTGTCCGAGCTTGAGGGCGCGATGTACGCGAGCATCGAGTACCTGCTCTCTGGGTTGCCAGTGGTCTCTACCCGTAGCCGAGGCGGACGCGACGTCTTCTTCCACCCGGACACGACCCTGATCGTGGACGATGATATGCGTGCCGTACAGGACGGCGTTGCGGCTATGAAGGCGCGCGCTTTACCCCCGGACTACGTGCGCGCCACGACCCTGCGCCTGATCGCTGAGGAGCGCGCGCGCTTCAATGTCTTCGTCGACGGCCTGCGGGGGAGGCAGGTCGAGCGCACGGACCCCCGGTGGTCGTTTGAGTACGCGCACAAGCTCGCTCGGTTCGGCCCCATATCCGAGTTCGAAGCGCAGGTTCGCGCGTGTTAAAGACCTCTGGTCCGACGCCCTGGAACTGCGCGGAGCTTTCGGTTGGAACCCCCGCCTCAGACGATCCGCGGCGGGGCGTCAGCGGTGAGTGCACCGACCGGGCGCCAGACGTTTCGGCGCAGGCCGAGCTGCTCTAGACGGTCCAGCAGCCACCACTCGATCCGCGTGCGCCAGCGGGCGAGACCCGTGAGCGACCAGATATCGAAGCCAGCGAGCGGCAGGAACGGGTTGTGTCGGTCGTAGGCCCAGACCTCGATGCGCACCGCCGGCCGCAGCGACGGGCCGCGGGCGTGGAAACCGACCGTATCGCCCACCACCAGCGTGTTGCCCGGGACCGCGAAAGCCACCGGGTCGGCGTAGCCCATGCGCTTCAGCTCCGCCGGCGTGGCGCGGAACGAACCGCGGCCGCTGAGCCGGTCGAGACCCCGCGCCGCGTTGATCGCGGTGCGCCGCTCCCAGGCGAGCCGGCGCTTTGTGAGGCGGTGCGAGCCCGGCACGTAGGTGAAAGGTCCCTCGTCGGCGGCGACGTCGGTGAGGAACAGCCACGCCTTCATGGTCGGATGGAAGGTGTCGATGTGGAAGTTGGTCTGCGGGTCCGGCGGCGCGTCGGTGACGTGTGACAGGATCGTCTGCACGGTTAGGATTGGTTCGCAATTGAAGCTCGACACGTAGCGCAGCAGGTTCTTCCACTCCGGCATCGCTAGGAGCCGGCGCATCGCCGGCATGTGCTTGAGCGTCTCCGGATCGAGCGGGATGCGGCGGGTGACGGTGTCGCCTTGGACCTGCTCGCGCCCCTCCGCGGCGACGCTGGTGACCTCGGCGTAGACCGCTTTGTGCAGGTCGGCGGGCATGAAGTCCGCGCGCGCGATGAAGCCGTTGCGGGCGAAGTCAGTCTGATCTTGGCGAGTCACCAGATGGGCGAGCTGCCCGCGGCGCAGGGTCGCCATGGCGTGGGCGAGTCGCACGCGCAGCGTGTGCAGGCCAGCGCGGTTGAGCCGCTCCGAGCCAAGGATCGGGTTATCGACGAAGGATTTCGCTCCGGTCGCGAGCTGGGTGAGCCACACGGGCGTCATCAATGTGCCGCGAAACATCTGCGCGATCGACATCTGTGCTGGCCTCCGGCTCGCTGCGCCGACGCTTCCATTGCCGGCATCATAAGTACAGCGGTGTAGGAGGGCGAAATCGAGACGCGGATTAAGGCATAGAGGCCGTCCGGAATTCACGATCGTGTTATGAGCAAGTTGGTCTCGACCTGTGTTGCTGATGAGTGATCAGTGCTTTGGGGACCAAGCGCCGAGCCACCAGTCCTTTGGAGCCCGCTGCCCAAGTGCCACTCGAAGGTGTTGACCCGCCGGATGTAGTCGACACCTACCCGCTCCGCATCGTTACGGACCCGTCGACCATGCTGACCGTCTCGACCCGCGGCCCAGCCCAGCCCTGGTCCTGCAGGGTGGCGAGGTATCGCTTGCAGGCGGCGGCCAGCACGCCATCGAACCGAGTCGGCATCACCGCCATCAACTCACGCATCAGACCGGCAATCGCCGCCTCCCGGGGCAATTTCGCGAGGCTGTCGCCGTCCAGCCGTTCCAGCGCCGAGACAACGTTCTCCGCGATAATGCCTGCGGCGCGGATCTGATCGCTGAGCATCGATGAGCCTTTTTCTACAAGAACCCCGAGCCACTGTGTCCCTTGAAGGCGTTCGCCCGCCGGATGTAGCCGACCACGGTCCGCGGATCTCGATGGCGGCTCTGGTCCATGATCCGGGTGAGGTCGGCACCGCGCTCCGCCGCGGTCGTGATGTAGCCGGCCCGGAGCGAATGCGCCCCGAAGGTTGAGGCATCGAGCCCGGCGGCCGCGCAGTACCGCTTGATGATGTCGGCCACCGCCTGGGTCGTCAGCCGGGGCGCGTGGCTACCTGTTGCTACTTTAGCCACGCGCACGTTCCCCGACCGCGAGACCGGCCGAAACACCGGCCCCTCGACGATGCCGGCCGCGTCGAGCCATTCCCGCACCAGGGCAACCGGGCGGATGAACCGGCCGGCCGGGATGGCGATCTCGGCGCCCCTGCCCTCTTGGTCCGTCTTGCCCTTCCGGATCCGTACACGCAGCCCGGCCGGATCCTCGACCAGGTCGGCGACGTCGAGGGCGACGAGCTCGGACCGCCGGAACGCCCCGGCGAACCCCAGCCCGAGCAGGGCGCGGTCGCGCTTGCCGGTCAGGGTGTCGGGTGTCCGCATCAGCAAGGCCGCCAGGATGTCGGCGGTCGCGGCCGCCTTCTGCCGGGGCGCGACCTTCAACTTGCGCCGGGCGCCCTTCATGGCGGCGTGCACGCCTTCGTCGTCGGTGGGGTCCGGCGCCTTGGCGAGCTTGTGGCCGTACCGGATAGCCGCCATCCGGCGACCGAGCGTCGAAGCCGCCCTGCCCTCCTCCGCTTCGGACACGATGAAGGCCGCCACGGTCTCAGGGTTGGCCGGCATCGACCGGAACCCGTACCGGGCGCACCAAACCTCGAACACGCGCACGTCCGACATGTAGGCCCGGATGGTCGCCGAGGCCTTCGAGGCGCGCTGATAGGTCTGGACGAGCGCAGCGGTCTCGGCCGGCAGCCCGGCTTCGACCGCCTCAATGGTCAGGATCTCAGAGTTCGGCATCATAGCCCCGCCCGGCGCCGAGCGCCGTCGCGAACATCTCACCGAGGATCGCGTCCGCCCAGGCGTTCGGCAGATCCATGTACCGGGAAGCATGCCGGACAAGGCCACACCATGCCCGGCCCTCCTCGAACTCCAGGGCCGGGCATGGGCATTCCGTGCCGGCGCCGATGTACTCGCCCGCGAGCTCGCACGGCTCCTCGGCGCAGCGGTAGCCGCAGCCGTTGCACCCCTTGCCCTTGGCCGGCTTCACCGGCAGGCGCTGGCCCATCGTGCCGTCTATCAGATGAAACGTCGGCATAGGCTCTGCCTACCAGTCAAACTTCCGAGAATGACGCTTATCGAAAGTTACATGCCAGACGGCTCGGGAACAAGAACTCAAGCCAGCTTGATACCAAGATTGCGAGCGATCGACGCATGTCCGGTCCTTGATCGTTCAATCCGGTTTTGGCTTTCTCGTGAGTTCTGGGCGCGGCTCGCTCCGGAGCGCCGCCCGCACCATCTCGGCCAGGGTGTCAGCGTCGACCTCGATCGACACACGCTCGGCGCGTCCGAAGCCTATGAGGCCGGTGACGGACACCGAGTCGTCTTTGGTCCGCTCGATGCTCGCGACCCGGACATGGCGCATCTCGCCTCGCTCGCCGACCCGGATCTTCACGCCGTCGACCAGCCCGAAGGATCGACAGCTTGAAAGCTTAGGGGTTTGATAGCTCGCAATCTCGAGATCGAGATCACTTGCTATGCCGCGCCACGAAATCGCGGATCGCCTCCTCGCAGATCTCCTGAATGGTTCGCTCCTGCTCGGCCGCGATGACCTTGAGCCGCTTGCGCGTGGTGGGGTCGATCCGCGTGAGGATCTGCACCCGAGTGTCGGCCTTGGCCTTCACAGACCTAGTGGACGCCGCCGGGGGCTCGGCAGCTGCGGGTGCTGCCTCGCTGGCGGTGGTCGGCTCGCTATCGACGTTGGCAGCGACGACCGGCGGATCCTTCCGGGCAAACCGGCCGGCGAGGCTATCCAGGGTAGGGCGGGGCGCCTTGCTCATCGTGCCTTCTTCTCCCCGGCGGCCAGCGCCGCCTCGACTTCCTGCCAGAGTGCGGCGACCTCGGCCGCGGCCTTCCCGTCCGGTTCGTGCTCGTTGACCGTCGAGCCGGTCAGGATCGCGTGAGACATGGCGACCCGGTTCGCGAGCGCGGTTGCCGCCACGGTTGCCCCCATGGCGACGAGTGCTGCCCTTGCCTCGGCCACGATCGCAGGCTCCGTCGAGCCGGTCCGAGCTGGCGCATGATTGATGACGGCGAGCGGCGCCTTGCCGACGCGCTGCGCCAAGTCGAGGGTCGATGCGACCGCCGCCAGGTCAAGCGGCCCCGGTCGGGTCGGGACGAGCACGAGGTCAGCCGCCCGCATGGCCGCGAGGATAGAGTCCTCTGCGTGAGGCGGCGTGTCGATGATGATCCGGCCGAACCCCTCGCGCCGCGCGGCCGCGACGAGCTCCGGCAGCTCGCGTGCGTCGGCCTCGATTAGCTTTGGCTCGTCTGGTCCACGCAACTGGTGCCACCACGCCAGGGACCGCTGCGGATCCGTGTCGATCAGTAGGGCAGGGTGGTCCGCCTGCGCAGCCAGCACGCTCAGGTGCATCGATAGCGTCGTCTTGCCGACGCCACCCTTTCGGGCTGTGACCGCGATCACCTGCAAATCCACCCCCATCCGATGCGATTAAGCTTGGCAGCAATCGAGCCTGCGAGCGATCCTGTCAACATGACCACAAGCCAGCCTGCTGGCGAGCTGCGGCGCCATCTCAATTCCGAGACCACGAGATTTCAGGCCCACACGATCCGAAGCCTGCAAGCTTACGTGATTGCCTGCTATTAAAATCGCAACTTAACAAGCTGGCGAGCTATCGAGATGCGGCCTATGCCCACTGCGCCGGCCCCGGCGAGGTCGCGAGGCGCGCGAGACCGGGATGCAAGCCCGACGGCTCGTGTGGTCGTTCACATAGGGGCCGGCAGCGCCCCAGGGTGGCCGCCTTGTAAGCATTTGCTCAGCTGCATGCCGCTGTGACTGCCGGGCCACAACCCCCATCGTTCTAATTTGTGCGGCTTGTTCGGCTTCAACCAGCACCGTATCGGTAAATTAGAAAAGCCAAACAAAACAGAAGTTTATAATCGCTTCAAACTACACGGCAGCCCCGTTGCAACCCTTTGCGACGAACGCGGGCGGCTACTTGAACCGAGCCCAGGGCACGCGTGATATGAAATTTTATCCTCTTCGTCCCGGTGCTGTACTGACCTTCGTCCTCACGGGCGTCTCGCTGGTGACGATGCAGGTTGCACAGGCTCAACAAGCGACGCAGCCGCGCCGTGGCGGCTCCAACCCGCCGGCTGAGAGCAGCGTGCAGCTTCAAGAGCTCAGCGTCGAGAGCCAGGGCGGCGGAGGACCGGTCTCAGCTGCCCGGGCCACCGCGGCCTCGCGCGCCGTTGAGAGTCCGACCGGCCCGATCGACGGCTACGTGGCTCGGCGCTCGGCCACCGCCACCAAGACCAACACCCCGCTGATCGAAACGCCGCAATCGATCACCGTTGTAGGGCGCCAGCAGATCGACACCCAGAACGCCCAGACCCTAACGCAGGCGACCCAGTACGTTGCCGGCACCTATGCGGGCACTTTCGGCGCCGACACGCGCATCGATTACTTCCAGCTGCGCGGCTTCGTGGTCAGCGATTACGGCCTCTACCTCAACGGTCTGCAGCTCCTGAACTACGGTTTCGCCTACAGCCGGGTGGACACGTTCGGGCTTGAGCGCGTCGAGGTGCTGCGCGGCCCCTCGGCCGTCCTATTCGGCGCCGGCAATCCCGGAGGTCTGATCAATCAGATCAGCAAGCGCCCGACTGAGGACCCATTCGGCTACATTGAGGTTGGCGGCGGGTCATTCGATCAGCGCTACGCCGCCTTCGATGTCGGTGGCCCGGCCGACGCTGAAGGCCATTGGTTCACCCGCTTAACTGGTTATGCCCGCAACGGCGGCACGCAGGTTCAGGGTGCGCCGGACGATAGCTACTACATTGCGCCGGCCTTCACCTATAAGCCGGACGGGTCGACCAAGCTCACGATCCTGTCGAGCTTCCAGCACGACAACACCGCGGTGACCTCGAACTTCCTGCCGTATTATGGCACTGTTCGGCCGCAAGCTGAGGGCCTGCGCATCCCGCGCTCGCTCAACGTCGGTGACGCCGGCTTTAACACCTTCCAGCGCGATCAAGCCTTCATCGGCTACGAGTTCGAGCACGTCTTCGACGACACCTGGGCGGTCCGCCAGAATGCCCGCTACGGGATCACCGAGAGCTTCCAGAACTCCTATATCGGCCAGCTCGGCTACGCCGACGCCCAGCAGACGCAGCTCGCCCGCTACCTGTTCCGGGACCACGCCAAGGTCGCGCAGCTCGACGTCGACACCCAGGCCGAGGCCAAGTTCTCCGACGGTTTCTTCCGGCACGACTTCCTGATGGGCGTGGAGTACCGGAACTTCCAAGTCCACGACAACCAAGCCTCCGGCTTCCCCGGCCCGAACTTAAACATTCTCGCGCCGACCTACGGCCCGCAGACGGTCTCGGCGACGCCGTACTTGGTCAACGCCGACTCATTCCAGCAAGTTGGACTGTACTTCCAGGACCAGATCAAGCTCACGCCGGAGTTAACCCTGGTCGTCGGTGGCCGTCAGGACTTCGTCGAGAACACGGTCTACGATCGTCTGACGCCGTCCAACACCAACGGCCGCAACGACAGCGCCTTCACCTACCGGGTGGCGGCGATTTACAACTTCGACTTCGGCTTGGCACCCTACGTGATGTACTCGACCTCGTTCCAGCCCGAGATCGGCACTGACATCAACGGCCGGGCCTTCAAACCCGACACCGGCGAGCAGATCGAGGGCGGCGTCAAGTTCGAGCCGCCAGGCCAAGGCTACTTCCTGACCCTGGCCGGGTTCGACATCCACCGCAACAACGTGCTCACCCCCAACCCGGTAAACACGCTGTTCAACACCCAGGTCGGCGAGGTGCGCTCCACCGGCTTCGAGGCGCAGCTGGTGGCCAACCTGTTCGACGGCCTCAATCTCATCGCCTCGTTCACCGATTTTGGGTTCACTACGGTGAAGGATGCGGATCCGACGCGGATCGGAAAGACGCCCGTCAACATTCCTGAGAACCTCGCCTCGCTGTTTGCTGACTACACCATCCAAGTCGGCGACTGGCGCGGCTTCGGCTTCGGCGGCGGCGTGCGTTATGTCGGGCGCTCGTTCGCGGACGTGGCCAACACCCTGAAGGTATCAGAGTACCTGCTGTTCGACGCGCAGGTGCACTACGACTACCAGAACTGGCGCTTCCAGGTAAACGCGACGAACCTTGCCGACCGACGCTTCGTCTCGTCGTGTCAGTCGGAGACTTCGTGCTTCTACGGCGACGGTCGGCGCGTATTGGCAAAGGTCAGCTACAAATGGTGACGACGGCCTAACGGTCTGAGACTGAGGTGGATCATCAATCTGGCGCTCCGCGAGCGCGGTTAATCGCTCGCTGGGCGAGTGGCTATTTGGCGGTGAGGACGCCAGTTGCGGTCGATCCTGAGGCCGCGACGCCGTGGTCGAGCTCGTGCCATCGCGATGGGGTCGAGAGCACGAGCCTCCTCAGCCCAACCGGCATTGACCAACGCCTTCAGCATGGCCGACCAGAACGGGCGATGACGCCAGTGGCTGAAACGTTGGTAGATGCCGCCTGGTGGGCCGTAAACCTTTGGGCAATCTGGCCACCGGCATCCGCTCAACGAGACATGGATGATGCCCGACAGCGCATGTCGGTCGTCGAGGCGCTCACGAACACCGTCCGGCAGGTGAGGAGCGATGACCGCCCACTGAGCGTCATTGAGCCAAAACAAGCCGTCCTGATCAAGCATCTGGTCCAGGCCACCCGAGGCACCGGCGTAAATTAGAACAGCTCCAATCAATCGACAATGTCTATCACTCAGATGTGCGCGAGGCCGGGCGAGCCGTGATGATATGGCCGCCCGGCCAGGGCGATCGACGATCCCGGCCCGCTGCAGTAGCTCTCCGGCATGGCGAGCAACCCAACCGTGTCCGACCTGCGCAAGGTCTCCGAGGTGACGGACGACGAGATCACCGCCGCCGTCGATGCCGTGCTCGTTGATCTGACCTCAGAGGCCTACCCGCTGGCCAAGGGCTGGACGCTCGACCTCGTAGCAGCAGTCGCGAGTTATAAAGCCTCCCAAGATGCCCTGCTCACCGACCGCGATGCCTACAAGCGCAACATGGTTCGCACCGCGATCCTGCTGGCGCACCCGGTGAAAGCATGAGCAAGCCCGCACCTGATCCGAACCAGAAAGCCGTCGTCAGACGTCTCGTGCAGCGCCTGTCCGGCTTTGCCCTTGGCCTCGGCCTGTACGAGGGCATCGCGCAGGGCATCATCGAGAAGGTGGTGCTCGACATGCCGAACGGCAGCGACGAGCAGATCATGAGCGTGGTCCGCATGGTGATGCTGACGGTATCGGCATGATGGTTTCCGCGTAGCCGCATGCTTGAAGAGGATCCCATCGCCGAGGCCGTGACCGTGATCACGCCCCGCGGCCACACCGTCCAGCCTGACGACGATTTCGAGAACTGGCGCGTCGATGGTGGCGCGTGGCTCACTGCTGGGGACCTACTGGCCCTGGCCATTCGCCTCGGCCTGAACGCCGGGGTCGGCCGGTTGCAGTAGCTCACGATGCCTCAGACCCTCACCGGCTGGATCCTGATCACAGCCATCCTCCTGTCGGGGATGGGGGCCGGTTCGACCGCCGCCGGGCTTCTCGATCACGCTCTGAGTGCCGGTCCGATAGCGCGACGCGACGTGGTCAACTGCCTGATGCTGCTCGCGCTGATGGTGGCCGCGGCGCTGCTGCTCTGGCTCGTCGAGGGCCGCTGACCTGATGCCGACCGAACCGCACGCCCCAATCCGCGGCCGCGCGCTCCTGGCGCTCCGGGCCTGCGCCGCCCATCCGCAGGGCCTCCGGCACGAAGCCTATCCAACCTACATGCCGATGCTGGCCGAGATGGGCTTGGTCGAGGAGCGGCACGTGCGCGGGGTCGGGCGGTCGCAGCCGGCATGGTTCCTGACGGCCGCCGGCCGGGCGCTGATCGCGGAGCTCGGCCCGAACGAGTTGCGGGAGTCTTAACCGGCCTTCGCCTTAAACTCCCAGATCGGCGGGCCCCACGCCTGACCTTCCTTGTCTCGGCGCGCGGCGGTCCGCTCGAACACGATGCGATCGGCGTCCACGGCCTGAACCTGGTCGCCAGCGATCATGAGCGCGCCGCAGTAGTCGACCCGGAGCGTGCCGTGATCGGGGTGGACGCCAAACAGCTGGGGCGCCGTCCAGCCCAGGCCGTGCGCCTCAGCGCCGAAGCGGGTGCAGAAATCGAGCGCCGACTCACGCATCTTCGCCCATTGCGTCGGAGTGAGGTAGCGGCAGGGCGAGGCGCGCTCGGAGATGTTCTCGATGGCCCCGTGCCACATAGCGACGGGGTTTGGGATCAAGGTGGGAGCGAGACCGGATGACATCCGGCCGAGCTACGCCAAGCGCTGCCGGCAGGCCATGCGGCCAGAAGCGGAATTGCTCAGCGTCTGAGGCCCACCCACCCAGTCCGAGTGAGGGGAGGAAATTTGGACCGGGCCGGTGGGTGTCCCTCGGGAGGACACGCCATGGTGCACCGCCAGGCTGACCTTTCAAGGTCCAAAACGAGCAAGGCCCGCCCTGGTTTTCCAGTGGCGGGCTTGATGCGACTGCGCCGGCGAGGCCGCACCGTGTCACCCAGGGGGCGGTGCTGCTCTTCCGACGCTCGGCTCCCCAGCCGATCGCTGAGAGCACCCTGTCGCGACGTAGTTAACGAACCCCTACCCGGCCTGACCTAGCGTTCCGGAATTGCCGGATAACTCGACCCGAGCCGGCGCTGGACCGCCGCCCAATCTGATCACGGGCTGGCGGGGGAGGTCGTCGATCTTACCGGCGGAAGCCGATACGCAACGTGGCTTGGGATGCAGGATGCCAGAGGTTGGTTATCGGAAGGGCCGCGCCGCGATCTGCCGGCGGTCCCGGATCGGAATAGGTCCGGCGGGTCAGGACGGTCGCCACCGACCAAAGAGAGGTCCGCATTAGGGCGTTCAGCTGGGCGCGTGCTGCACGAAGCTGCTAGCCTTACAAGTGTAGATGCCGATGCTGGAAGCCAAAGGTTGCGCTCGTTCACGAAAGCGCTGCGGAATGGAGTGTTACGTGCAGATTGACAGACGATCGTTGTTGGGCGTTGGGGCTGCCGCTGCTACGGCAAGTGCGTTCCCAACAATCGCGGCCGGAGCTACGGTGGTGCGCGGCTTGAGGCTGACATCCCCCATAGAGACGGGGGATGTTACGGTCGACGCAATGGGATGCGTTGCCTACCCTGATGCGATCGTCACGGCGAGCAAAACGTTCACCCTCGCTGGCACCTACGCCGGCATTTTTAAGAACATCATGATCGCCGTGCCCGGCGTATCGCAGTGGGGCAGCGTCGTGCAGGACGGCAAGGGCGGCTGGACAGCCACGATGGATCTCAGTGGCGTGCGCACCGGCCCGCTGAACTGCCGCATCATGGCATGGTACGATGACTGGACCGAGAAGGCAGTTCACCTCGATTTCACGCTGCTGATCGACAACCCGGCCATCGTGCGTGCCGCCCCGCCCATTCCCGCTCCCGCCACCGGGATGAAGGCGCTTCTCGCCGACGACTTCGACAAGCTCCCTGATGACAGTCGGTGGGCGTTTGGCGTGCGCCCTGACGGTAGCCAATGGGGCTCGGGCTCGCACTTCATGACGAAGGACGAAAAGCTGAGCGATGTCTTCCAGCTTCCGATGCCGTCCTGCCTGCGCATACGCGCCATCTATGACGAAGCGTACAAGGATCCGCAGGGCTGGAACCGAAAGTGGCGCTCTGGCCTGCTCTGTACTGCCTATGCAGACGGTCGGCCTCCGATCGCGGTGTTTCGGAAAGGCTACGTCGAGATGCGGGCCATACTACCGCTCGGCAAGGGCATGTGGCCGAGCATGTGGGCTTCAAGCCTGAATACAGATATTAACGGTCTGGAAATCGACGGTTTTGAGGCTTACGACGAGCAGGCTGATCCCGGCCAATATGCTATCGCGAACAACGTCATCCTTTGGGTAGGAGGCGGGAAAAACGACGGTGTAAACCGGCAGGTTTTTACTAAGAATTTCGATGCCACTTCGGACTGGCACATTTATGGCGTTTTAGTTGAAGATGACAACGCCACATTCTATATCGATAACAAAATAGTATACAAAGTATCTATTCCGGCAGCAGGCAGCAAGACGCCACTGTACTGGATGTTTAACAATGCTCTATCTTCCGGTGACTGGCCGATTGTCGTGCCACCTGCAAAATATGTCGATATGTGGGTCGATTACATCCGAATTTACTCGGCGGATTGAACTCGGGCATACCTTTTTGGCGTTCCTTACGCCGGAACTAATGGCGCCTCCCGCGTTGCTGCCGATACCGAACGGCTTATCCTTTCCGCTCCCGGAACCGGATCCCGGCTCCACCGCCGTTCTCGGGGATGAACTCCAGGCCGGGGGGCATGGTTGGTAGGAGTTCGCTAAGCTTCCTGGCAGCCATCTGAGGATCCCTCATCGCGTCACCTTGAGGCTGCACAGGCGGCGTGGTCAAAAGGGGATGGCCAGGTGGGCGAGTGTCCAGCCAGGAGCCTGCAAAGCTCCGCACGTCCGGTTCGACTCCGGGCCCCGGCCTCCAACCATTCCTACCCAACATTTGGCTTGCTTCGAGCAGTGAGGTTATCCCTGCCTGGCACGCGCGCGGGTCGCGCGTCCAGCGGCCGAGGCGTTCAAGCTGGCCAAGGTCGAGGTCAACCGCACGTCGGCTCAGCCCTTCCGCGAGCAGTCGTTCAACCCCGATATCAATTATGCGGCCCGGGAGACCGGCCGGCAGGTGACACGGGCGGCCGACATGCGGGCCGCGCGCGGGGAAGGGTGATGGTGCATGCAGCGTTGGCAAAAATTTATACGGGGTTTCTATGCGGTTCGGTTAGAACTTCACCATCGATCACGACCTATGCAGTGATCAGTTCCGGAAATTCTGTTTCTAGGATCGGCAACAGTGATGAAAGAGACTGCGTTAGATTGATGTAACCGCCCTCTGACCACCGGAGATGAATTCCGCCGGCATTGTCGTGAAGAAATCGAACATTTGTTCTCACTAGGATTTCTTCCGGCAACGGCGGCGCATAGTAAGCGCTACCCGTGTGGAAGCCCGGTTTGAACCTGCGCTGCAGCCCGATCCGGCCGTGCTTTGAGGCAGTGCCATAAGCACGCACGGCCGCGAAGAAGATGCATCGCTCAGCTAGGTCATTGGTAATGCGTATTACCTCGGCGTCGGCGAGCTCAGCCTCTTTCTTCGTCGTTACGGGCATCCGGTTCTGCACGACATGGTCGACCACGTGCAGCGTTGCCATGCAGGCTAGCATCGCGAGGCGCACATCGCTGTTGTTGCAGCAGAATTCGTCTACGGTCGGGCGGACGATGTGGTTGTAGTAGTAGGCGGCTGTGAGCATGCTCACCCTAAACGAGAAAGGCCCCGTCGGATCGCTCCAACGAGGCCTGTTCTGAAGCCGGCGCATTCTTCTCGCTGGGCTGAATGCCGGCTCCCAAAGCCCCTTGCGGGGACACCTGTTGGGCGGCCTACGCGCGCTTCGTATCCTTCGCAGCAGCTCGGCCATGATCGTTCGCGACGGCGGGGCCGAACATCACGGACGGCACGTAGCGTCGATGAACGGCTGCCTTCACGGCCGGGTCCTCTAGGGCCGCACGCAGATAGCCCTTGGTCCGCTCCTCGGCGGTCTCGGCAAGCGCTGTAAGTTCTTCGCGGGTCATATGCATGTCCTCAAGGCCTTAGGATCGGGCTCACCCTGCAGTCTGTCAACGGTAGCCTATCGACGCGCTTTCCATGCTTTGCGACCGGCGGCCAAGCGGGATGATGTGACCGTGTACCCGCAGCCCTCAATGACTTCTTTGAAGGATTGGAACTTTACGAGCGCCTTTTTCGGCATGGCCTCGTCGTAAGTGAACCACGAAAATTCATCAGGGCCGTTCCGTGAGATGAGGACTCTGAGCCCAGTTAGGATCGCATCAAGAACAGCAGCTCTATCGGCGACACCCTTGATGAACGATGTATCCCGCCCGCTCCAAAACAGGCGATCCTCGCCAGTTGCATCGTCGGCTTCGACAAGCTGTACGTAAAGTTCGTAGCTACCGCCCGGCAATATATCTAATCCTATGACAGCGGTGTAATTAAGCGGTTTGATGTTATCGTGGCCAATATTTATAATAGCCACGCTGACTGGACCTGCACCTAGGATCTCTAATCCAAAACCACAACTCGCAGTGCATACGAAGGCCATAGCCTCAACGCTCCTCGCGCCTCCCCGCCCTTCCGCTCCCTGAACCGGACCCCGGCCCCGCCGCCGTTCTCGGGCATGAACTCCAGGCCGGCGTTCATGACCGAAAATCCGCCGCTGCTACGACCACGGCCGCCGTGACAGCTGCAACAGCGCAGTCCTCGAACGCGTATTCTAGGCCGG
>NZ_JAKSYJ010000233.1 GCF_022829365.1 Methylobacterium sp. J-077
CCGAGCTGGACCGATTGCTGGGTCAGCGAGAACACACCCGAGATGATCGCCTGCGAGGCGATCACCGTCGCCATCGTCGCCAGCCCGATCAGCGGGTAATGCGCCCAGCCCGGCGCGAGCCGGTAGAACGGGTTCTCGATCGCGTCCGGCGAGGCCAGCAGCAGCGCGCCCTGGCCGAAATAGTTGATCACCAGGGCCGGCAGCACCAGGGCGAACCACGCCACGCGGATCGGCCGGGCGCCGAAATGCCCGAGGTCTGCATACATCGCCTCGCCGCCGGTGACCGCGAGGAAGGCCGCGCCCAGCATCGCGAAGCTCACGTGCCAACCGGCATGGACCAGGAATTCCACCGCCTTCAGGGGGTTCGCCGCCTGCAGGATCTCCGGCTTGTGCAGGATGCCGCCGATCCCCATCAGCGTGAGGACGACGAACCACAGCAGCATCACCGGCCCGAAGATCCGCCCGATGAAGGCGACGCCCTTGCTCTGCACCAGGAACAGGGCGACGAGGATCGCGATCGTGATCGGAACGACGTAGCGGCCGAGCGCCGGCGCATCGACCTTCAGGCCCTCGATCGCCGAGAGCACCGAGATCGCCGGGGTGATCGCGCCGTCGCCGTAGAGCAGGGCCGCGCCGACCAAGCCGACCACCCTCGTGATCCTGGTCGCGCTGTTTGCGATCCAGCACAAGGGCGTGGCGGTGATCGGCCGGGTGTTCGGCCCGGTGATGCTCGTGTGGTTCGTGGTGTTGGTCCTGCTGGCGATCCCCAGCATCCTGCGCGCGCCCGA
>NZ_JAKSYJ010000238.1 GCF_022829365.1 Methylobacterium sp. J-077
CCGGCGTTCCGGATGTCAGTCTGCAGCGTGGGGAACGAGGTCAGCGTACGGCCCTTCACGACGTCCGCCTCAACCAGCGTCCACGGCCCGTGGCAAATCACGCCGACCGGCTTGCCTTGGGCGAAGAAGTCCCGGACGAACGCGACCACCGCCTTGCTCGCCCGGAGCTTGTCGGCGCCGACGCAGCCACCCGGGATGACGAGCCCGTCGTAATCGGAGGCCGAGGCGCCCTTGATGGTCGCGTCGACGGCGTAGCGGCCAGCCGGGTCCAAGTCGTTGTTGACCGTCTCGGCCTCGCCGGCCTCCAGCCCGATCACGGTGACGCTCGC
>NZ_JAKSYJ010000241.1 GCF_022829365.1 Methylobacterium sp. J-077
CCGCGTCTTCAAATCCTACGCCGACATCCTCGACCACTGCTGCCACGCCTGGAACACCCTCATCGACCGACCCTGGCGCATCATCTCCATCGGACTGCGCGCCTGGGCTCATGGGTTCTGATCAATGAGGATCGGTATAAGACCAGACGTGGTCAGGATGCTCTGGCCGCAGTCGCACGCACGAGCCGTCGTTGAGCCAAAGGCGCGCTCGCTTGGGCTGGCGGGCCGGGACCTTGAGCCCTTCTCGTCGCCGGATCCGTTCGACGCGCTTCACGTTTACTGTCCAGCCGTCACGCCGGAGCATCGCCGTGATCCGACGGTAGCCGTAACGTCCATACTGGAGAGCCAGGGCGACGATGGCGGCCGTCAAAGCGGCCTCATCCTCGACCAGGACGGCGGCTTTGCGCTGCGTCGATCCTTCGACAGGCTCAGGATGAGGGATGCTGACCCAGGACACGGCAAGCGAAGCGTTCGGACACGCCATGCTCGGTAACGACGTAGTCGACACAAGCCCGGCGGCGAGCCGGGCTCAGAAGTTTCCCGAGGCTGCCTCCTTCAGGATCAGCTTCTCCAGGGTCGAGTCGGAGATCGCTCGACGAAGGCGCTGGTTCTCGGTCTCCAGGGACTTCAGCCGCTTGACCTGATCTCCCTTCAGACCGCCGTACTCGGAACGCCAACGATAATACGTGACTTCGGTCACCTCAATGGACCGGATCGCTTTGGCAACTTTGCGACCTTGTGAGACCAGAACATCCACTTGACGTAGCTTGGCAACAATCTCTTCAGCCGTATGCTTCTTCCGTCCCATGAAAACATCCTCCACATGGCTCAAAGCCATACCTCAGGGAGGACCACTTTTCAGGGGGCAGGCCACCCCGACCTCGACCTGATCGATGACGAGGCCGCGCGGGATGACAGCACCAGCATGCAGACGGCGAGACATGACAGGATCTCCGACGACCGAAGCCGAGATCCATCAACTCCCCTGCACCGAAAGTGAGTCAGACCCAAAGTTCGACGCCGATCCAGGGTCAATGTTCAGGTTCATCCGCACTTTCGGTGCTGGCGGGTGGCTCAGGCGTTGATCAGCGTTGTGGCCCGAGGGCAGCACGATGCCGATCTCCAACCCGTCGATGCCGTCGGTCCCGGACGGTGTTCACGTCGATGATCTGACGCTGGAC
>NZ_JAKSYJ010000243.1 GCF_022829365.1 Methylobacterium sp. J-077
ATCGGCCGGAGGATTTCCGCACCGAGATCCTGGGCCTCGTTAAGGCCCAGCAGGTGAAGAACGCCGTGATCGTCCCGGTGGGTGCCAAGGGCGGCTTCTTCCCCAAGCCCCTGCCGCCGGCCTCGGACCGCACAGCCTGGATGCAGGAGGGGCCCGAGAGCTCCCGGCTCTTCATCCGCACGCTGCTCGTGCTCACCGACAACATCGTCGACGACGCCTTCCCGCCGCCCCCCGACACCGTCCGGCCCCACCCCGACGACGCCTATCTCGTGCTCACGGCCGACACGCGACCGTCCACCTC
>NZ_JAKSYJ010000244.1 GCF_022829365.1 Methylobacterium sp. J-077
CGGATGAACTCCTGATGGCGATGGCGTTGCATGCAACGGCCGACGACCTTGCCATCCAGCACGTCGAGGGCGGCGAACAGGGTCGTCGTGCCGTGGCGCTTGTAGTCGTGCGTCATGGTCCCGACCCGGCCTTTTTTCAGCGGCAGTCCCGGTTGCGTTCGGTCGAGAGCCTGGATCTGGCTTTTCTCGTCGATCGACAGCACGACGGCATGGGCAGGCGGATCGACGTAAAGCCCGACGATGTCGCGGACCTTGGCGGCGAAGGCCGGATCATTGGAGAGCTTGAAGGTCCGGATGCGGTGCGGCTGCAGCCCGTGCAAAAGCCAGACGCGCTGGACATAAGAGAGGCTCACGCCTGCCGCCTTCGCCATGGCCCGCCCGGTCCACTGGGTCGTCTCGCCTGGTGGCTCGGCCAACGTCAGGGCGACGATCCGCTCGCCCACTTCGGGTCCGAACGGCGCGATGCGCGAGGGACGTGCTTTGTCGCGCAAGAGCCTGTCTACGCCTTCTTCAGCGAAGCGCTCCTGCCAGCGCCAGACGGCGGTCTTGCTCTTGCCGGTCTGGCGCATGACCGCGTTCGTGCCGAGCCCGTCAGCCGTGGCGAGCACGATCGCAGCGCGCCAGACGTGTTTCTGAGGGCTGTTGCGGTCCGCCATGATGGCTTCGAGCCGGGCACGGTCCGCAGCGTTTACCTCGACGATGATCCCAGGGCGCATGCCCCGGACTCGCACACCATCACCGCGACGGGAATCCCATGAGGGACTCTTCCGTCGCCTTCAATCCACTAGAGCTGTTCCCGCCTATGTAGCGACGGCCAAGTCATCTTCGTAACCGGCAGCTGTGAGGCAGTTGCGGCACTCGTCTGGGGTAAAGCCGGTGAAGGCTTCGCGGATGGTTGCCCAGAGGTCGGGCACGGTGCGGGCGGCAGCAGTCCTGAGCATCTGCTTCAGCTTGGCGAAGATCTGCTCGATGGGATTGAAGTCGGGACTGTAGGGCGGAAGGTAGAGGAC
>NZ_JAKSYJ010000005.1 GCF_022829365.1 Methylobacterium sp. J-077
GACGTCGATCGCGGCTGCCGTCGAGCAGCAGGGCGCGGCCACCCAGGAGATCGTGCGTAACGTCAGCCAGGCTGCGATGGGCACCGGTGAGGTGACCAGCAACATCTCAGGCGTGGCTGGCGCAGCCGAGGAGACGGGTGCGGCCGCGAGCCAGGTGCTCGGGGCGGCCTCTGAGCTGTCGCGCCAGTCCGAGCACCTCGCGGCCGAGGTTGGACGCTTCCTCGCCACCGTGCGCGCCGCTTGAGGCGTTCAGGTTCTCAGGGTCACACCGGTCCAGTTCAGCGAAGGGGCTGCTTGCTCCACCTAGGGAAGAGGTAGCCCTTTCTACATTTTTAGGCCTTCGCCAGCCTCTTGTGCCCGACGACAGCTCAAATCGGGGACAGAGGGCAACGAACGCTCGTCGGGGGTGTAGAACCTATGCAGTCGACTGACTTGGCGTGAACCGAGCCACTGCGGTCTGCATCAGTTCAGACTTGTTGACGATAAGAGCGGTGGCGATCTCGGTCAGCGCCTTGTCCTCGATCTCGCTGATGCCCTCATGATCGGCGACATCGACAGCAACCAAGAACGCGTCCTGCCGCTGCTCTATCGGACGGCCGGCGATCGCGGCG
>NZ_JAKSYJ010000037.1 GCF_022829365.1 Methylobacterium sp. J-077
GACCGGGACGCCGTGGTCGCCGAGGCCGGGCTGGCGGTGCTGCTCACCCCGGCCGCCACCTTGGGCGTGTCCTACACCGGCCAGATCGGCGCCCGCGCCCAGGACCACGCCGCCAGGGGCGCGTTCACGGTCAGGTTCTGAACCAGACCGCGGCCGCGGACGGCTCGCCATCGCCGCCGAGCCTGTCCGAGGTCGCCGAGAGCCCGTGCCAGGACGCGTCAGGACGCGTCAGGGCTCTTGGAGACGGACGATCGCCCGAGGTCGTCGGCTCTGAACCCGCGGCGGGCGGGACGCTCCGGCGGCCGACCTGTGCCGGTCGAACACGCGGCGTCGTTCGGGCGCTGCCGTGAGAATTCCTGCCATAGTGCATCCACCGCCTGACGCGTCAGCGTCGTTGATGCACCAGCACACTTCGGGACTGGACACCTAGAGCGCGCACCACCGAAACGGATACCGGTTCGGCGTCAGCGAGCGCGCGCAATCGAGGCCTTGGAGCCGTGACGTCAGCGGAACAGGTTCGGGGGGGCCGGCGGGTTCGCATGGAGCAGCGTGATCGTCACCCGTCGGTTCGGCGCGAGGTAGGGATTGTCGGGGAAAACCGGCTCGGTGTCGGCGCGTCCTACCACGGACATGAAGTTGTCGTTGGGAACCCCGGCCCCCGACAGGATATCGCGCACGGCGAGCGCACGCCCGGCGGTGAGGTTCCAGGGTTCGACGGCCCGGGCCGAGCCCGGGCGCGCGGCGGCCGTGTGGCCGGTGATCGACAGGCGGTTGGGCAGCCTGCGCAGGGCGGGCGCGAGCGCCTCCAGCACGCGACGGGTGCGGTCGTAGGGGTCGACCGAGCCCTCGCGGAACATGGAGCGGCCGTCCTCGTCCACGAGGGACACGTTCACGCCCTCCTTGGTCGGCTCGATCACGATGTTGTGCGACAGCTCGGCGATGTCGGGCAGCGTCTGGAGCGCCTGCCGGAGGCTGGCGATGGCGCTGAAGTCGGCCTGCACGCTGGCGGCGGGACGGCTGGCATCGCGATCGCTGGCGCGGCCCGGACTGGTCGAGCGCGCGCTCGCCTCCGGCTCGGCCGAGCCCCTCCCGGCGTCGCGGGGCGTGGACGCCTTGTTGCCGGACGTGTCCAGGGCGGTGCCGTACAGCATTCCGCCGGCGCCGCTGGTTGCGGGGCTCGAAGCCGACGGCGCGAAGTATTCCGCCAGCCCGTTCTTCTGCTCCTGCGTCGTCATGCTGATCAGCCACATCAGCAGGAAGAACGCCATCATGGCGGTCACGAAGTCCGCATAGGCGATCTTCCAGGCCCCGCCATGGTGCGCGTGCGCGGCCTTCTTGACCTTCTTGATGATGATCGTGGTCATCGGGTCCCTGCTGGATACCGGCTCAGTTCTGGGCGGGCAGAGCGGCGGTCGCCGCTTCCACCTCGTTGAAGGTCGGGCGGACGTCGCTCATCAGGGACTTGCGGGCGAATTCCACCGCCATCACCGGCGGCTGGCCGCCGATATGGGCGAGGAGACCCGCCTTGAGGGACAGGTAGTATTTGGACTCGGCCTCGAAGAGGCTCTTGAGCGACTGCGCCATGGGCCCGAAGAAGCCGTAGGCGACGAAGACGCCGAAGAAGGTGCCGACCAGCGCGCCGCCGATCAGATGGCCCAGCACCTCCGGCGGCTCCTTGATCGCCCCCATCGTCTTGATCACGCCGAGCACGGCGGCGACGATGCCGAGCGCCGGCGTTCCGTCGGCGAGCGACTGCAGGGCCGAAACGACGCGCTCCTGCTCCTGGTGGTGCGTCTGCAGTTCCTCATCCATGAGCGCGTCGATCTCGTAGACGTTGTTGGCGCCCAGCGTCACCATCCGCATGTAGTCGCAGACGAACTCGACCGCGTGATGGTTCGCCGCGAAGGTCGGGAAGGCGTTGAACAGCGTCGACTCGCCCGGATCTTCGATGTGCGGCTCGAGCGCCATCGAACCCTTCTGCTTCGCGAGTTTGTACAAGGAGTACTGCATCCCCAGCAGTTCGACATAGCTTTTCTGCGTGTATTTGGGTCCCTTCACGAGCGTACCCAGCATGGCGGGCACGGCCTTGAGCACCGGCCCGGTATTGCCGATGACGAAGGCGCCGATCGCGGCACCGAGGATGATGACGAACTCGAACGGCTGCCAAAGGACGACCAGGTGGCCACCCATCATCGCGTAGCTGCCGAAGACGCAGGCGAAGACGATCAGTGTGCCGACGATCAGCCGCATAATTTATCATCCTTGCGCGGCCGCAGGTACAGCCCGCGCGAACCCACTCATGATCTGGTAAATCACGGATTAAGGTTAACGGCGCGTTTAGAGCCGTGGCCGGCGGATTTGCAGATGTCTGGTCCCGGCGCTCCCCGTCGAGCGGCCGCGCTATCGCGGGGCGGCTCCTGGAACGCGGACCGGAGGTCGATCACGCCACCGTCGATCGCAGGGTATGGTCGCGCGGGAGGATGCGCTGCGAGGCCCGATCCTGTCGGGGGCCTTTCCGCATCGACGGCGTCAGTCCCGGTATCCGCGCCGCCTCGGACGCCGTGCGGCCGTCAGCGGGGGCTCCGGTCGGCTGACGGAGGCCGCGATCGCTTGCCGCTCACGGCGTCGATGGCTGGGCGGACGGCGCGTCGGGCCCTGGCTACCCCCCGAAAACATCCGCCAGATAGGCCCGCACGAAGCCCGGCATCCGCGCGGCCTCGGGGTCGGCGGCGCCGCGCGCCACGTGGATCCCGGCGAGTTCCGGCTCGGACTCCCGGCCGCGATGGGCCTCGATGCGCGCGCACAGGGCCTCCGCCGCCTCCGGGAACCGCACCGGCCGCAGGAAGGCGCGCTGGCCCTGCCCCTCGAGCAGCACCCAGTCGGTCGCCGCGCCCTCCGGCAGGGTGAGGCCGGTCTCCTCGGCGAGCTCCCGGGCGGCGCTGCCGGCGAGGTCGACCGCGTCGCCGCGCACGTCGTCGAGGTCCGGGGTGCCGCAGGGGAAGTAGAGCTGGCCGGCATTGGCCGTGTGGGCGCCCATCGCGCCGAGCAGGACCGCGCCGTCCGCGCTCCAGGGCACGATCGCCGCGAAGGCGTTGACCACCCCGCCCTCCGCCCGGCCCCGGTCCCGGTAGGCGATGAAGCTGGAATAGGTGGCCGGGAACAGGTCGACCCGGGCGATCCCGCAATCGACCGCGCAGGCGCAGCCGAGCAGCACGGTGCCGTCGAACATCCCGGGGCTGCGGGCGCGCCGCGCCCGCCAATGGTCGGCGATCGCCGCCGCGTTGTCCCGGGGAAACGGCCAGTCGTAGGCGACGAGCCGGGCCGTGACGCCGGACAGCCGGGTGATCCGGAAGCCGTCAGACACGCAGCGTGCCGTCCGACACGATGACGGCCGCGCCGCCGATCTCCACCGAGCGCAGGGCGCCGGCCGCGATCGTGAGCTGGAGCGCGATGGCGCTCGGCCGGCCCATGGCCTCGCCCTGGCGGATCGCCACGTCGTGGGTGCCCTCCCCCAGGGTCTCGAACTGCATCAGCACCCCCGCGAAGGCGGCGGCCGCCGAGCCGGTGGCGGGGTCCTCCGCGACGCCGAGATGGGGCGCGAACATCCGCACCTGCCAGCTCTGGCCGGGACCCTCCGGGTCGGGGGCGTAGAGGTACAGCCCGTCCTGCGCCTCCGGCCCCTGGGCGGGTTTCGCGGCGTCGAGCGCCGCCACCGAGGCGATGGGCACGCAGGTGAAGCTCGGCCCGACCCCGTGGCGGCTCGGGACGTGCCGGCCGGTGCCGATGTCCCTGGCCTCCAGCCCGAGGAGCGGCGCCAGCACCGCCGGATCCGGCCCGGGGCCCAAAAATTCGGGCAGGGCCGGCAGCTTGAACCGCGCCCGCCCGCCGCTGCCGTCAGAAAAAGTCTCGACCACGCAGGGCACGATCCCGATCCGCTCCTCCAGGCCGAAGGCCCGGGCATCCCCCTGGGACGGCCCTTCCAGGGCGAGCAGCACGGCGCTGCCCACGGTCGGGTGGCCGGCGAACGGCAGCTCCTGCCGCGGCGTGAAGATCCGCAGCCGCGCCCGGTGGCGGGCATCGCTCGGCGGCAGCACGAACACCGTCTCGGACAGGTTGAACTCGCTGGCGATCGCCTGCATCGCGGCCGTGTCGAGCCCCTCGGCATCGAGCACCACCGCCAGCGGGTTGCCGGCGAGCTTTTGGTCGGTGAACACGTCGAGGGTGACGAAGCGGCGCGCCATCGGGTCGGTTCCCTTCCGTTCGAGCCCGCGCGGATCCCGGCTGGCGGCCGCGATCCCGGTTCGGGTAGGCTCCGAAGCCGCCGCCCCGACTCACCGGGGCGGCCAGGCGCGAGCGTAGCCGAGTGCGGACCGGAGTCCCAGGCCGCCAAGGCGGGAGGGAGCTATGGCCGACACGGAGCACAGCTACGCGGTGACGGTGACCTGGACCGGCAATACCGGGGCCGGCACCCAAAGTTTTCGGGGCTACGAGCGCGCCTTCGAGGCCGCGGCCCCGGGCAAGCCCCCGATCCCGGGCTCGTCCGACCCGGCCTTCCGGGGCGACCCGGCCCGCTGGAACCCGGAGGATTTGCTGGTCGCCTCGCTCAGCGCCTGCCACAAGCTCTGGTATCTCGGCCTCTGCGCCCAGGCCGGGATCGTGGTGACGGCCTACACCGACTCGGCCGAGGGCCGCATGACCGAGCAGCCCGACGGCGCCGGCCAGTTCACCGCCGTCACCCTGCGCCCCCGCGTGACGATCACCGCGGAGTCGGACGCCGCGCAGGCCCTGGCGCTGCACCACCGGGCGCACGCGCACTGCTTCATCGCCCGCTCGGTGAACTTTGCGGTGACGCACGCGCCGACGATCGTGCGGGAGAAGGATTGAGGGGGCGGCCGAACGCGCGCATGCCCTCCCCCCTCACACCGCCTCGACGGCAAAAACCTCGCTCGGGTTCACGTACTCCTCCTGCGCGGCCACGGTGAGGATCTCCCGGGAGCCGGCCTCGGCGGTGCGCTTCAGGAGGCCGTAGACCGAGGCGGCGGCGGCGCCGAGCGCCGCGGCGGCCGAGCCGGTGCGGGCGTAGTGGACCAGGAACAGTGCCGCGATGCAGTCGCCCGCCCCGTTCACCGCGATGGCGAGCCGCGGGGTGCGGACCCGGAACAGCCGGCCCTCCGCCCCGGCCAGCAGGTCGAGGCTGTCGGCCGGCGTGTCCGCGCACAGCGCCGAGGTGACCAGCACCACCTGGGGGCCCCGGGCCTGGAGCGCCGCGATCGCCGCCCCGGCCTCGGCCAGGGTGCGGCTCGGCAGGCCGGTGAGCAGGCCGAGCTCGAACTGGTTGGGGGTGAGGATGTCGGCCACCGGCACGGCGCGCTCGCGCAGGAACGCCTCGATCCCCGGCCGCACGTAGACGCCCTCCGCGACGTCGCCGATCACCGGATCGCAGCCATAGAGTGCCCGGGGGTTGGCCGCCCGCACGGATTCCACCGCCTCCAGGATCGCGGCCCCGATCTCGGCCGAGCCCATATAGCCCGAGAGCACCGCGTCGCAGGTGCCCAGCACCCCGCGCTCGCCGAGGCCCCGGACCACGTCGCGGATCATCCCCGCCTCGAAGACCGGGCCGCGCCACGCCCCGTAGCCGGTGTGGTTGGAGAACTGCACCGTGTGGACCGGCCAGACCTCGACCCCGAGCCGCTGCATCGGGAACACCGCCGCCGCGTTGCCGACATGGCCGTAGGCGACGTGGGACTGGATCGACAGGACGTTCAACGCGGGTGATTCCCGGTGCCGTGGGGAGAGCCGAAGCTGTCGGCGATCCGGGGCGCGGACGCAAGCGATGGGGGTGGGCAGGTTTGGAGGGATAATGCCTGGCCCCCCAGTCTGCAGAGGATAGGTCTTCGCCGATTAAAGTTCGGATAGCTTTGGAACGAAGTGCCGATGACGCGAACTCAAACGAGGAGGCGAGCAGCCTGTCCACCCTCGAACGTAGGCACGCGAACGCTCATATTCGCTCTCCACGACCCTGACTTCGCTTATCCAAACTTGAGGTTCGCGTTCGAACGCTCTAGAGTTGAAATGGGGGTTGGACCCGACGCCGGATCAGGCACTCTCTGGCCCAAGGGTCGGGTATAATTCTGTAAAATGCCTGATTGATTAGGCATATCAGCTCGCAACGAAAATTAGAGGAGAAGCGCCAGTGGCTAAAAAATGCTTTTTAAGCTTCCACTATAAAGCTGATAGCTGGCAGGTTTCGCAGATAAAACAAATCGGGTCGATTGAAGAGCAGCCAATTCTTGATGCCAACAAATGGGAGGAGATTAAGAAGAAGGGTGACGGCGCCATTGAGAAATGGATTGCCGATAATATGAAAGATAAAGACTGTCTTGTAGTCCTTGTCGGTGAGAAGACGGCTGGGCGGCGATGGGTAAAGCATGAAATCAAGAAGGCATGGAAAGATGGTATAGGTGTTTTAGCTATCTATATTCATAATCTCAAGGGCTCGGACAGCGAGCAAACAACCAAGGGTTCTGATCCTTTTGCTAATTTGACTGTTGACGGCGTTTCGGTCACAGGGAAAACCTATGATCCACCATATACAACAAGTAAAAAAGTATATGACTATATCGCGTCAAATATCGAATCCTGGGTAGACGCAGCAATTAAGGCGCGAAAATAAGTTGGAGTCGTAGAATTGCCGCGACGGACTTTCTTCTCTTTCCACTACGGGCCGGATGTCTGGCGCGCATGGAATGTGCGTAACAGCTGGGTTGTGAGAAGAGATGATAAGGAAGATCAAGGTTTTTTTGATAGCAGTGTTTTCGAAGCCTCAAAACGAGTGGGTGACGAGGCTTTGAAACGCTTTCTCAGTAAGGGGCTTGAAAATACCTCTGTCACGTGCGTGCTGGCTGGTGCTAATACTTGGCGCCGACGTTGGGTTCGATATGAAATCGCACGCAGTATTATGAAGGGTAACGGCCTTTTGACTGTTTTCATCCATGGTGTTCGCGATAATAATCAAGAGCTAAGTGCGAAAGGGGCTAATCCCCTCGCTCAGATGGGCCTCTATCGGACCGCGCGTGGCATTTTTCTCGCCGAATGGTCTGCCGGTAAATGGATTGCTTACGGGGACTACACGCTTGCCATCCCGGAGAGCGATCTATGGTTTGCTCCTCCGCAGACTGACAGGCCTGTTCAGCTCTCCACGCATTGTCTTTCCTACGATTTCGCGGGTCAAAACGGACATAAAGATATTGGTGAATGGATCGAGATTGCTGCCGGGATGGCTGGCCGATGATGATCAATCACACTAGAGCGTCTTATCAATTAATTTTGCTCGGATCACCGGGCGATGTTGCACGGCGATTGCGCGGCGAGGTTGAAAACAGCCTCATGCGTTTAGGTCTGCCTAAAAATAGTATTCGATTCTTCGATGCAAATGATGCGGGCCGCCTTGATTTGAGCGTTCCAGTTATGGCTGTCTTTTTTGGTCATGACTCACTCGCAGTTGATACCGACCTCGTTGCCCAGCTTTTGGAAGACTCGGCTGTAATTGCTCCGGTAGTGTCCAGTTTGATCCGTGTAAGCAACGAAATTCCCCCTCAGTTGCGGCACATCAATGCGGTATCTCTAAGTGCTCCGGGTGACGCGATAATTCGACTTACTACGCTCATATTCGAAACATTCAGGCTTCTGCGGCGCGAAAGAAGGCTATTTATTAGTTATAAGCGCAATGGTTCGCAGCCACTTGCTGATCGACTCTATGAAGCGCTCGATGCCCGTGGCTTTGATGTTTTTATAGATGTGCGCTCCGTTCCGCCAGCGACAGATTTTCAAAACGAGCTCTGGCATCGCATGACGGACTCTGATGTTATAATATTAATCGACACGCCTGGTTTTCGCGAAGGACGGTGGACAGCCGCGGAACTTGCGCAGGCCAACGCTACGAATGTCCAAATCCTCCACTTGCTGTGGCCCGGCCTAAAGGAGGATGCCAGTTCGGCTTTTAGCCATTTCTTGAAATTGAAACGGTCGGATTTCAAGAGCTACTTACCTCTGCGAGGGCGGTTCATAAAAGATAGGAGTGTTGAACATATTTGCAATGAAGCAGAACGTCTTCGCGCTCGTGCATTGGCGGCGCGGCACCGGTACTTGGTTGATAGTTTCTGCGATGCATCCAGAGATCTTGGGCTCAGCGTTTCTGTTCAGGTGGACGGGTGGATCTTGTTGACGCTACGGTCGGGCAAGGCGCTTGCCATCGTTCCTACAGTTGGCGTTCCTAAGTCTGATCGGATCAATGAGATCTTCTCAAAAATATCAGATCCGGATCTGGGCTTGGGGGAGATCTGGATTATCTATGACAGCCGAGGTATTCTTAAATCTTGGTTGTCCCATCTCGACTGGCTCGACACACATTTGCCCATTCGCAACGTGCAGATGGCGAAGGTGCCAGAGCGTCTCTCTGAGGCGATGCGATGATCGAGATTTTCCTTTCTGCAAGCGTACCGCTCCCACAGCGCAATCGCATATTTTTTGATACTGCCGATATCCTCGCCATACGGGAGTCTATCAAAGCGCTGGTTGAGGTTATTCTTCCTGTTGGTCGAATAACATGTGGTGGGCATCCAGCTATTACGCCACTTCTAGCTCTTTTTGTACGGGAGGCGGATCTTAGCTCGGATCATGTGACAATTTATCAAAGCCGTCTCTTCAATGGTAAATTGCCTCCTGAGTTGGAAAACTTTGTTGATGTTCGAATGACTGATGCGGTTGGTAATGATATAGGGAGAAGCCTCACAGCGATGCGGCAGCTGATGATAGCAAGTCGGCCATTCGACGCCGCTGTCATTATCGGCGGCATGGAAGGCATCTACGAGGAATACGATCTGTTCCGCGCATCGCACCCTAATGCAAAAGTGCTGCCAGTTCCTACAACTGGAGCGGCTGCCGCAATTGTGCATCGAAACGGCGGTTATGATGAGGAGCTGGCACGTGAGAGGACATACTCTAGCCTATTTCGCCGGAGGCTAATTTCCTCCAAAAGACTTGGTTCAGGGTAGATTTTTTAAAATTGTTATGGTCAAATAAGAATAGAAATCAAAAAAGTCTGGCTAGTTTGATTCCGGTCAGGCCTAGGTGGCATTTGCACACAGCCCAAACTGCCTTTCGATGCCACGCGCGAACCCGGGGCTGCACAGCCCCCTGAATGATGTGCCGGTTGTCAGCGGTGGCGCGTGACAGCAGGCCAGATTAATACAGCGACTTGCGTTCAAGATCTCCGGGGTTGCCCCGGCAGCACTTCCCGCCCATCTGCGCCTAGCCAAGCCCAAATACCCAAAACCCTTGTCCCCCGCCCGCCCCCAACTCAGATGGGTCGGGTCGCCCCGCCGCCCCCCGAGCCCGATGGACATCGAAGCCCTGCGCAGCGCGACCCTCGCCTTCGTCGAGGCGCACAAGGTCTGGACCCCGCTGATCGCCGGGGGGCTCGCCTTCTGCGAGTCGATCGCGATCCTGTCGCTGTTCGTGCCGGCCACCGTGATCCTGATCGGCATCGGCGCCCTGGTCGGGGGGGCCGACATCCCGCTCTGGCCGGTGATCGGCGCGGCCGCGCTCGGCGCCGCCCTGGGGGATTGGCTCTCCTACGAGGTCGGGCGCTGGGTCGGGCCGGGCGCCCGCACGAAATGGCCGCTGCGGCGCTATCCCGACCTCGTCGCCAAGGCGGAGACCTTCATCGGCCGCTGGGGCATCGCCGCGGTGGCGCTGGGGCGCTTCTTCGGGCCGGCCCGGGCCCTGGTGCCGCTGCTCGCCGGCACCCTCGGGCTGGCGCGGCTGCCGTTCCAGCTGGCCAACGGCGCCTCGGCCCTGGTCTGGGCCTTCGTGCTGCTCGCCCCTGGGGCCGGGCTGCTCACCTGGCTCGACCAATAATGATATTCGGGCGCGCCCGCTGATGCGTCGCTTCCCGCCGGAGCGCATCGTCTGCCTCACCGAGGAGACCGTCGAGACCCTGTACCTCCTGGGCGAGGAGGAAAGGATCGTCGGCGTCTCGGGCTACGCGGTGCGCCCGCCCCGGGTCCGCCGGGAGAAGCCCCGGGTCTCGGCCTTCACCAGCGCCGACCTCCCAAAGATCCTGGCGCTGGCGCCGGACCTCGTCCTGGCGTTTTCCGACCTCCAGGCCGGGATCGTCGCCGATCTGGCCCGCGCGGGTATCGCCGTCCATCTGTTCAACCAGAGGGATGTGGCGGGCTGCCTGGCGATGATCCGCACCCTGGGGGCCCTGGTCGGGGTTCCGGAGCGGGCCGCGGCGCTGGCCGACAGCTTCGCGGGATCGCTGAACCGGGCCGCCAATTCTTCGCAGCGGTCGCCCAGCCCGCGCGTGTATTTCGAAGAGTGGGACGCGCCGATGATCTCCGGAATCGGCTGGGTCTCCGAGTTGATCGGCTATGCCGGGGGCCGGGACGTCTTTCCGGAGCTCAGTCGGCAGCCGGCCGCGAAGGACCGGATCGTCACCCCCGAGCAGGTGATCGCCGCCGCCCCCGACGTGATCCTGGCCTCCTGGTGCGGCAAGAAGGTCAACCTCGACCGCATCCGGTCCCGCCCCGGCTGGGACGCGATCCCGGCGGTGCGCGACGGCCGCATTCACGAGATCAAGGCCCCGCTGATCCTCCAGCCGGGGCCCGCCGCGCTCACGGACGGCTTCGCCGCGATCCGGGGTTTTTTGGAACTAAGCCACTGATCTGAAATGGTTGTTTCCGGGCCGCTCCGGGGGCGATGCCGCGCCGCAGGTGACGGGCGCTGCGCGATTCGGCAGGATGTCCCGAATCGACACAGGCGCATCCCGGCCCCGCATGTCCGCTTCCCTCGGCCTCCCCGCGCTCCCGGCGGGCACCCTGATCCTGCCCCCCGATGGACGGCAATCGCCCACCGCCCTGCGGATCCAGCGCGGGGTGCGCCGGCTGTTCTCCGAGATGGGCTGCGTCACCCTGCCGGAATTTTCCCTGGTCAACGGCCGCCGGGCCGACGTGATCGCCCTGTGCGGCGCGGGCCGGCTGACCATCGTGGAGATCAAGTCGAGCGTCGCGGATTTCCGCGCCGACAGAAAGTGGTCTGATTACAAGGACTTCTGCGACCGGTTCTTCTTCGCCATCCCCGAGGACGTGCCCGAATCCCTGATCCCGGAGGAATGCGGCCTGATCGTCGCCGACGGCTACGGCGCCGGCATCCTGCGGGAAGCCCCCGAGCACCCGCTCAGCGGCCCCCGCCGCAAGGCCGTCACCCTCCGCTTCGCCCACAGCGCCGCCCGCATCCTCCACGCCCTGGCCGATCCGGGCGCAGTGCGGGAAGGGGCGCTTTAACGAGGGATTCTAAAGGGCTACGCCCTTTTGGCGGGGTGTCGGGGCAGAGCCCCGATGCAGCAGGGCTCTGCCCTGCACCCGCAAAAGGTCTCGGACCTTTTGAAACCCTGACTGTGTTCTCAGCGGGTGGTGCAGGCGTCGGACGGGGTGCCGTAGCCGCTGTAGACGACCCGCACCTTGCGCAGGCAGGGCGCCGCCTCCTTGGGGGCCGCCACGGGGGAGACCTCCACCGGGTCCACCCGCAGGGTCGCCGTGATGGCCGGCTCCTCCGGGGTCGCCAGCGCGCGGCTGGCGCTCATCACGAACGGGGTGGCGGCCATGGCCGAGACGGCGATGGCGGCCAGGACGGCGAGGTTCTTGCGGCCGAAATCGTGACGCGTGCGAGCCTGTTGCATGATCGGTGGTCCGTCGTGTTCGGCGCGCTCAGGTGCCGAAATCCCCTGTTTGCGGCGATAACTTGGCCGCGAACTTGACGGTTCCCGCTCTGCACCGAAAACAGTCTGGCTTGCGTGCTTGCCCGCACACCCGGCGCTGATGTCAGAGGATCTTGCGGTATTGGACGAAGCCCGACCGCTCCGCGATCCGGTCGTAGAGCAGCATCGCGTCGGTATTGGTCTCGTGGGTCAGCCAGTGGACGCGCGAACACCCGGCGGCCTTGGCTGCGTCATAGACATGCGTGATCAGCCGGCGTCCGATTCCCGCGCCGCGGGCAACATCCGCCACGAACAGATCCTGGAGGTAGCAGTAATCGCCGATCGTCCACGCCGAGCGATGGCGGATATGGTGGACGAGCCCGACCGCCTCGGCGCCCCGCCAGGCCAGGGCGCCGTCCACCGGCTCGGCCGGATCGTTGAGGCGGTCCCAGGTGCAGTCGGTGACCGCCTCGGCGATGTCGACCTCGTAGAAGGCCTGGTAGCCCCGCCACAGCGGCAGCCACGCCGCCCGGTCCCCCGCGCCGATCGGGCGAATCTCGATTGCTTCCGGACTGGTCGTCACGATCCGCCCCTCCCCTGCCGCGTCGGGGGAAGCTGACCATCGTCCGCCACGCGGGCGCAAGGGGCGCCCTCGTCTTGCACCCCCCGCCGCCCGCACCTAAACCGGCGCGCCGACACCCAGACCCGCCCCGCATCGCCGAGCCCTCGCCGCCCATGTCCCACAAGAAATCGTTCCAGGGGCTGATCCTGACGCTGCAGGAATTCTGGGCGGCGCAGGGCTGCGTGATCCTCCAGCCCTACGACATGGAGGTCGGTGCCGGCACGTTCCATCCGGCGACGACGCTGCGGGCGCTGGGCCCCAAGCCCTGGAAGGCGGCCTATGTCCAGCCGTCGCGCCGGCCCAAGGACGGCCGCTACGGCGAGAACCCCAACCGGCTCCAGCACTATTACCAGTTCCAGGTGATCCTGAAGCCGAACCCGCCCAACCTGCAGGAGCTCTATCTCGCCTCCCTCGACGCCATCGGGGTCGACCTGAAGCTCCACGACATCCGCTTCGTCGAGGACGATTGGGAGAGCCCGACGCTCGGCGCCTGGGGCCTCGGCTGGGAATGCTGGTGCGACGGGATGGAGGTCAGCCAGTTCACTTACTTTCAGCAGGTGGCGGGCTTCGAATGCGCCCCGGTGGCCGGCGAGCTGACCTACGGGCTCGAGCGGCTCGCCATGTACGTCCAGGGCGTCGAGAACGTCTACGACCTCGACTTCAACGGTGCCGAGGGGCCTGACCGGATCACCTATGGCGACGTATTCCTGCAGGCCGAGCAGGAATATTCCCGGCACAATTTCGAGGCGGCCGACACGGCGATGCTGTTCCGCCAGTTCACCGACGCGGAGACCGCCTGCCGGTCCTATCTGGACGCCGGCGCCCCTGCGGCGGAGACCGAGCGCCACCGCATGGCGCAGCCGGCCTACGACCAGTGCATCAAGGCGAGCCACGTCTTCAACCTGCTCGACGCTCGCGGGGTGATCTCGGTCACCGAGCGCCAGAGCTACATCCTGCGGGTTCGGGAATTGGCCAAGGCTTGCGGCGCGGCGTGGCTGAGAACGGCGGCCGGGGGCGCTTGAGACCTCAAAGCGGATAGGCCGTGCAGAAGAAGCGGCGCGGGTCCTCGGGCTTCGATTGCCAGACGGACCGGAACAGCGGGTTGCGTCCATCCGGGCTTTCCAGCGGGCCCTCGTAGACGAACTTGCGGCCATGGACATCCGCAAACTCACGCACGAGCTGGCTCGGGCGCGCGTGTCGGAAGAGGGCCGAGACCAGCAAATCGCCACCGGATTGCGTGAAGCCGCAGGCCAGCAGGACGCGGGCTTTGTGTCGACCCTTCCGATGATCGAGGTTCAGCAGGTAGCCGTGGATCTTGGACTCGGCGATCGTGAGATCCGGGGTCCAGTCAGCGGAATCGTCGGCCACCGCCCTCAGGCCGCCCGCAGGGCTTCCGCGCGAACCGTGGCGTTGCCCACCACCGGCTCGTCGAACTCGACCTCGTAGGCTTCGCCGCCGGCCCAGATGCCGACGATCGTGCCTTCCGTGCCGGCCGGAATCGTGTCGCCGTCGTCGGTCTGCACATCGCGCAGCACCGCGACCACGCTCAACTCGGCGAAGGCCGGCCGGGGCGTCACCGGATCACGGGACTGATACAGCGTGTCGAACGACATGCCGTATCATGTGCGCGCCGTCCGCAGGCGCGCAAGTGCTTCCACGGGTCTGCGGCGGAGCCCCTTGCGCCCTCGCGCGTTGCAACCCCCGCCAACCGGCGCGCCTCGGCGCGTCCGCAGACGCGGGAATCCCATGATGAAACAGACCCTCCTCGCCCTCGGCATCCTCGCGTTCGGCCTCGGCCCGGCGCTCGCGGCCGATCCCGGTCCGGAGGCGGTGGTCAAGAAGCTCTATGCCGAGCCGCACCCGAATCACTCCACCGTTTACACCAAGCGCCTTCAGGGCCTGTTCGACGCCGACGCCAAGCAGGCCAACGGCGCCACCGGCAGCCTCGATTTCGACTACCGCCTCAACGGCGAGCCCCTGAAGCCCGACACCGTGAACGCCCTGACCTTCAAGGAGGCGACCGAGGGTAAGGATCAGGCGAAGGTCACGGTGGAGCGCAAGGGCGGGGACGGCTCGAAATCCATCGTCTACGACCTCGTCCGCGAGGACGGAGCCTGGCGGGTCTCCGACGCCCACGCGATCGGCGACCGCAAGTGGCAGCTCTCCACCATCCTGAAGGGCGAGGCGCAATAAGGCCGGCCCCGGCCGTTCGACCCTCGACAGGCCTGCGGCGCGGCGATATGGCCGCGCCATGCCCGACCTCCTGCTCGAACTCCGCTCGGAAGAGATCCCCGCCCGCATGCAGCGGCGCGCGGCGGAGGATCTCAAGAAGCTCGTCACCGACGCGCTGGTCGAGCGCGGCTTCCTGTACGAGGGCGCCAAGGCGTTCTCGACGCCGCGCCGCCTGGCCCTGCACATCGCCGGCCTGCCGGCCCGGGGCGAGGCGGTCCGGGAAGAACGCAGAGGCCCGCGGGTCGGCGCCCCCGAGGCCGCCATCCAGGGGTTCCTGAAGGGCGCGGGCCTGGCGAGCCTGGACGAGGCCCAGAGAATCACGGACCCCAAGAAAGGGGAATTCTACCTCGCGGTGATCGAGCGGCCCGGCCGCGAGACCCTGGACGTGCTCGCCGAGCTCCTGCCCGAGATCATCAAGAGCTTTCCCTGGCCGAAGGCGATGCGCTGGGGCGCGGCGTCGGCTCAGCCCGGCGCCCTGCGCTGGGTGCGGCCGCTGCAATCGATCGTCGCGACCTTCGGCCCGGAGACCGAGTCCCCCGAGGTGGTGCCGTTCGCGGTCGGCGGCATCGCGGCCGGGACCGTCACCTACGGCCACCGGTTCCTGGCGCCGGGGCCGATCGAGGTCCGCCGGTTCGACGACTATATCCAGGCCCTGGAGCGGGCGAAGGTCATCCTCGACGCCGACCGGCGCAAGGACGTGATCCTGCACGACGCCCGCGACCTCGCCTTCGCGCGCGGCCTCGACCTCGTGGAGGACGAGGGCCTGCTGGAGGAGGTGGCCGGCCTGGTGGAATGGCCGGTGGTGCTGATGGGCTCCTTCGACGCGGCCTTCCTCGAGATCCCGGCCGAGGCGATCCGGGCGACCATCCGGGCGAACCAGAAATGCTTCGTCCTGCGGAAAAGCGGCTCGGAGGATCTGGCGCCGGCCTTCATCCTGGTCTCGAATCTTCTGGCCTCGGACGGCGGCCAAGCGATCACCGCCGGCAACGAGCGGGTGGTGCGGGCGCGCCTGTCGGACGCGAAGTTCTTCTGGGAGACCGACAAGGCCACCAAGCTCGAGGACCGGCTGCCTAAGCTCGACAGCATCGTCTTCCACGAAAAGCTCGGCACCCAGGGCGAGCGGATCGCCCGCATCGCCGCCCTGGCGCAGGCGCTGGCGCCGCTGGTCGGGGCCGATCCGGCGCTGGCCGAGCGCGCGGCGCGGCTCGCCAAGGCCGACCTCGTCACCGAGATGGTCGGCGAGTTCCCGGAGCTGCAGGGCCTGATGGGCCGCAAATACGCGGCGCTCCAGGGCGAGCACCCGAGCGTCTGCGCCGCCATCGAGGAGCATTACAAGCCGGTCGGCCCCTCCGACCGGGTGCCGGGCGACCCGGTCTCGATCGCGGTGGCGCTGGCCGACAAGCTCGACACGCTGGTGGGTTTTTGGGCGATCGACGAGAAGCCGACGGGAAGCAAGGACCCGTATGCGCTGCGGCGGGCGGCGTTGGGAGTGATCCGGCTGATTCTTGAAGGACGCCGCCTGAATTTGGTGGAGATTTCCGGAGCGCATACATCGAAAATCGATGAGTCTATAAAGAATTCTTATCTTCGGAAGACAAATGCTTCGACCTATGGGAGTTTAACTGTAGGCAATAGAAGTGCTGAATTATTGGATTTCTTCGCCGACCGCCTCAAAGTTTACCTGCGCGACCAGGGTGCCCGGCACGATCTGATCGATGCGGTCTTCGCGCTGCCCGGCCAGGACGACCTGCTGATGGTGGTGCGCCGAGTCGAGGCGTTGCAGGCCTTCCTGGAGACCGAAGACGGCAAAAACCTGCTGGCCGGGGTCAAGCGCGCCTCGAACATCCTGCGGATCGAGGAGAAGAAGGACGGCCGCGCCTACGATGGCGCGCCCGACTCTGCACTGGCGGCGTCCGGCGAGCCGGCCGAGCGGGCGCTCGCCGAGGCCCTGGCGGCCGCCGCCGCGACGGCATCGCAAGCCATCGCGACCGAGGACTTTGCCGGGGCGATGCGCGCGCTCTCGACCCTGCGCGCGCCGGTCGACGCCTTCTTCCAGGACGTGACCGTCAACGCCGCCGACCCGAAGCTCCGCGAGAACCGCCTGCTGCTGCTCAACGCGCTCCGCGCCGCGACCCGCGCGGTGGCCGATTTCTCGAAGATCGAGGGATAGCGGCTGCCGTCCCATCCCGCCCCCCTCATCCTGAGGCGCGAGCGCAGCGAGCCTCGAAGGAGGGCTCCAGGGATCGTGCGGCCGGCTGGAGGGCTCCTTCGAGGGCTCCGCTTCGCTGCGCCGCCTCAGGATGAGGGGGATTGGTTGGAGGTCGCGCGGTTTTCACGCGATCGCCAAGCGCTTCTCCCGTCTTTGCGAGCGCAGCGAAGCAACCCAGCGTGGCGCCACGCTCGATGATGGCGCGCTGCCCTGGGTCACTTCGCTGCGCTCGTGATGACGGTGAAGCCGAAAGGCTCGGCCTGAAGCTGCCTCACCCGTGATCATGCCCCGCATGGTCATCTACCTCCGGCAGGGTCAGCCCGAAATGGCTCACCAGGTCGGCCACCTGAGCCGGACTCAATTGCCGCGGGTTGAGGTTGCGCAGGAGCAAATACAGCTTGGCGGTCTCTTCCAGCTCTTCCGTGGCAAAGACCGCGCCCTCCAGGCTGTCGCCGGCCACCACCGGGCCGTGATTGGCGAGCAGTACCGAGCTGTACCGACCGGCGAGCCCCCGGATCGCGTCCGCCACCGCGGGATCGCCGGGGCGGTAATAGGGCACCAGCGCGGTGCCGCCGGTGCGCATCAGGTAGTAGGGCGTCAGCGGCGGCAGCACCTGGCGCGGGTCGATCTCCGGCAGCATCGAGACCGCCACCGCGTGGGTCGAGTGCAAGTGCACGATCGCCTTGGCCTCGCCCCGGCTCTCGTAGAGCGCCGTATGCAGCGGGATTTCCTTGGTCGGCTTGTCGCCCGAGACCAGCCGGCCGTCCGCGTCCAGCCGCGAGATCCGGGCCGGGTCGAGGAATCCGAGCGACGCGTTGGTCGGCGTCACCAGCCAGCCGCCGTCGGGCAGGCGCAGCGAGATGTTGCCCGACGAGCCCGGCGTCAGGCCGCGCTCGAACAGCGAGCGGCCGTAGCGGCAGATTTGTTCGCGCAACGCCGTCTCACTCATGCGGTCGCTCCCTCGATCAGCTCGAATCCGACATCGATTGTTTTGGGACGTTCACCCATCAGGCACGAGGCCGCCTGCCGGCCGATCTCCAGGCGCGGCGTGCGCACCGTCGACAGGGGCTGGGGCATCGCCGCCGCGAAGTCGAGCCCGTTGAAGCCGAACAGGGCGATCCGACCCGGGACGCTCAAGCCCGCCGACAGGCAGGCGAAGTAGCCGCCGAGCGCCATGTCGTCGTTGGAGAAATACACTGCGTCGAGATCCGGATGGCGCGCCAGCAGCGCCTCCAGCCCGGCGCGGCCCGAGCCCGGCGAGGACGGCCCGGGTCTGATTTCTGTGCCGTGGAGCGACAGGCCGGCCTCGCCCAGGGCGGCCTCGAACCCGGCGAGACGCTTGCCCGCCCGCAGGTCCACCTGCAGGTCGTGGCCGAGATAGGCGATGCGGCGATACCCGCGGGCCACGAGGTGCCGGGCGCTCGCCGCCCCCACCGCCCGGTTGGAGAAGCCGACCACGGCGTCGATTCCCGCCCCGTCCGTGTCGATCATCTCGACCACGCGCACGCCCCCGGCCTTCGCCAGGGCCACCGTCCCGGGATTGTGCTCCAGCCCGGTGAGCAGCAGCGCGGCCGGGCGCCAGGACAGGAGCGCGGCGGCCAGGGCCTCCTCCCGGTCGGGATCGTAGTCGCTGACCCCGATCACGCAGCGGATGCCGGCGGCGTCCAGCGCGCCGGTCAGCCCACGCAGCAGGTCGGGGAAGACCACGTTGGCGAGCGACGGCACGATCACCCCGGCGAGCTGAGCGCTCGCCCCCGGGCCCGCGAGGCTGCCGGCCAGCCGGTTCGGCACGTAGCCGAGCCGGGCCACGGCCTCGGCCACCCGCTCCCGGGCGCGCTTCGAAGAGGAGCCGTGGTTGCGCAGGACCCGCGAGACCGTGCTCTCCCCGACCCCCGCCTCGCGGGCCACGTCGGTGAGCGTCACGAGCCGCCCCGGCGGCTGGAATCCGTCCATCTCCCGGCCTTTTTTTGCGACTCCGCCTCACCTCCCACCCGCGCCCTCATTCTGAGGTGCCCGCGCCAGCGGGCCTCGAAGGAGCCTTCCAGATGTCGGCATGGTCCCTGGAGGGCTCCTTCGAGGCGGCTTCGCCTCACCTCAGGATGAGGGGGTTGGATCGGAGGCAGGTCCCGCGTTCGGCGGCGCCTTACCCCCGACATAGCGTCCTGCATTATTCCGCACAACCGGATTGGCAGCGCTGCCAAAAACAGTTACAGGCACCGCCAGCGCCGCCGGAACGAGCGGCGAAGACCATTATCCGCCCGCCCTGCGACGCGGTCCGGACCAGGGAGAACGCCGATGTCGGTTCAAGCCGCCCCGCTGGGAGGCGCCGCCCCCGCTGCGGAGCAAAAATCCTTCGTCGACCGGACCTACGCGAAGGTGTTCTGGCGCCTCGTGCCGTTCCTGATGCTCTGCTACGTGGTGGCGTATCTCGACCGGGTGAATGTCGGCTTCGCCAAGTTGCAGATGTCCCAGGAGCTGAAGTTCTCCGAGACGGTCTACGGCCTCGGCGCCGGCATTTTCTTTCTGGGCTACTTCCTGTTCGAGGTGCCGTCGAACGTGATCCTGCACCGGGTCGGCGCCCGGGTCTGGATCGCCCGGATCATGATCACCTGGGGGCTGATCTCCGGCGCCTTCGTGTTCGTGAACTCGGAATGGACCTTCTACGGGATGCGCTTCCTGCTCGGCCTCGCCGAGGCCGGGTTCTACCCGGGCGTGATCCTGTACACGACGCAGTGGTTCCCGGCCCATCGCCGGGCCAAGGTCATCGCGGTGTTCATGGCCGCGATCCCGATCTCGGGCATCTTCGGCAACCCCCTCTCCGGCTACATCATGGACGCGCTCAACGGCGCCCAGGGCCTGTCCGGCTGGCAGTGGATGTTCCTGATCGAAGCCGTGCCGGCGGTGCTGATCGGCGTCGCGGTGTTCCTATACCTCGACAACCGCCCCGCCGAGGCCAAGTGGCTGACCGACGCCGAGAAGCAGGTCCTCGAGCGCGACATCGCCGCCGACAACCACGGCAAGGAATCCAGCCCGCACTCGATCGCCACCGTGTTCCGCAACGGCCGCGTGTGGTTCATGAGCCTGATCTACTTCGCCTTCGTCACCGGCCAGTACGGCCTGACCTTCTGGCTGCCGACGATCGTCAAGGCGTCCGGCGTGCAGGGCAACCTCAATATCGGTCTGATCAGCGCGATCCCGTTCCTGTGCGCGGCCGTCGTGATGGTCCTGCTGGGCCTCTCCGCCGACCGGATGCGCGAGCGCCGCTGGCATCTCATCATCCCGGCGCTCATCGGCGCTGTCGGCTTCGTGGTCTCGGCGAGTGCCGGCTCGACCACGATCGCCGTGGCGGCGCTCTCGGTGGCGGCGGCCGGCGTGCTGACCTGCTCGCCCCTGTTCTGGTCCCTGCCCACCGCCTTCCTGAGCGGCGCGGGTGCTGCGGCCGGCATCGCGCTGATCAACTCGGTGGGGAACCTCGCGGGCTTCGTCAGCCCCTACGTGATCGGGGCGCTGCGCGACGCCACCGGCAGCACCGCGGCCGGCATGTACGCGCTGGCCGTGATGCTGGTGGTCGGCTCGGCCTGCGTGTTCGTCACGCCGGCGAAGATGGTCAACCGCTGAGGCTCCGATCCGGGCACGACGGACCCCCTCTCCCCTGCGGGAGAGGGTTGGGGTGAGGGGTGCGACTCCTCCGGAATGACCTGATCCCTCACCCTGTCCCTCTCCCGCACGGGAGAGGGGACCCGCGCCATCCTCGGCGACGCCGAGACGGCGGATTCCCACCCTCCGCGAGGTTTCCGGCTCATGACCACCGACACCCAAACCCGCCGCGCCGCGGTGATCGGCCTCGGCTCCATGGGTTCCGGCATGGCCGGCTCGCTGCTGCGGGCAGGCTTCTCCGTCGCCGCCTGCGACGTGAACCCGGAGGCCGTCGCCCGCTTCCGGGATGCGGGCGGGATTGCGGCGGCCAATCCGGCCGAGGCGGCGCAGGGTGCCGACGTGGTGGTGAGCGTGGTGGTCAACGCCGCCCAGACCGAGGCGGTGCTGTTCGGCGAGCATGGCGCCGCCGCGGCGATGCCCGAGGGCGCCGTGTTCGTCTCCTCGGCGACCATGGATCCGGCCGTCGCCCGGGCGCTGGCGGCGCGGCTGGAGGCCACCAGCCGCCTCTATCTCGACGCCCCGATGAGCGGCGGCGCCGCCCGCGCGGCCGATGGCGGGCTGACCTTCCTGGCCTCGGGCTCCCCGGCCGCCTTCGCCAAGGCGCGCCCCGCCCTCGATGCCATGGCGGGCACGCTCTACGAGCTCGGCGACGCCGCCGGCCAGGGTGCGGCCTTCAAGATGATCAACCAGCTGCTCGCCGGTGTGCACATCGCCGCCGCCTGCGAGGCGATGAGCTTTGCCGCCAAGCAGGGCCTCGACCTGGCCCGCGTCTACGAGGTGATCACCAAGTCGGCGGGCAATTCCTGGATGTTCGAGAACCGGGTGCCCCACATCCTCGAGGCCGACTACGCGCCGAAGAGCGCGGTCGACATCTTCGTCAAGGATCTCGGCATCGTGCAGGACATGGCCCGGGCGGAGAAATACCCGGTGCCGGTGGCCGCGGCGGCGCTCCAGATGTTTTTGATGGCGTCCGGCGCCGGCATGGGCCGGGACGACGACGCCTCCGTGGCGCGGCTCTACGCGCAGGTCTCGGGCGCGAAGCTGCCGGGGCGGAAGTAACCGGATCGAGCGCAGGGAGTCCGAAGAAAATGCCGCGCTTTGCCGCCAATCTCAGCCTGATGTTCAACGAGGTGCCGTTCCTCGACCGCTTCGATGCGGCGGCGCGCGCCGGGTTCGACGCCGTCGAGTTCCTGTTCCCCTACGAGCACCCGCCCGAGGCCATCGCCGAGCGGCTTCGGGCGAACGGCCTGACCCAGGCGCTGTTCAACTTACCGCCGGGGGATTTCGCGAACGGCGAGCGCGGCTTGGCGGCGTTTCCTGAGCGGTTGGATGAGCTGAAGGCCGGCGTCGATACGGCGCTGCGCTACGCCGAGGCGACCGGCGTCGCCCGGCTGCACCTGATGGCGGGCCTCGCCCCGCACGATGATCCCCGCGCCGCGGAGGCCTACCGCCGGGCGGTGACCTGGACGGCGGAGCGCCTGGGCGCGGCCGGCCTCGACCTCGTGCTCGAGCCGATCAACGGCCGCAACATGCCGGGCTACTTTCTGAACGATTTCGGTCGGGCCGCCGACCTCATCCGCGACCTGGCGCTGCCGAACCTGAAGCTCCAGTTCGACCTCTACCATTGCCAGATCCTGCACGGCGACGTGACCCTGCGGCTGCGCGCGCTGATGCCGATCGTCGGCCATGTCCAGACCGCGAGCGTGCCGGAGCGGCACGAGCCCGGCACCGGCGAGATGAACGACGCGTTCCTGTTCGACGAGCTGGACCGGCTCGGCTACGCCGGCTTCGTCGGCTGCGAGTACATCCCAGCCGCCGACACCCTGGCCGGCCTCGGCTGGCTCGCCGCCTATCAAGGGAGAGCCCGATGAGCCTCGCGCTGGGATGCGTCGCCGACGATTACACGGGGGCCTCGGACCTCGCCAACACCCTGACCAAGGCGGGCCTGCGCACGATCCAGACCATCGGCGTGCCCGAGGATGATCGCGCCCTGCCGGAGGCCGACGCGGTGGTGGTGGCACTGAAGAGCCGCTCGATCCCGGCCGGCGAGGCCGTGGCGCGGTCCCGCGAGGCGGAACGCTGGCTGCGGGCCCGAGGGGCCGCCCACGTGATGTTCAAGGTCTGCTCGACCTTCGACTCCACGGATGCCGGCAATATCGGCCCGGTGATGGACGCCCTGCGGGCGGATGCCGGCGAGGCCATCGCGCTGGTCACGCCCGCCTTCCCGGAGACGGGACGCAGCGTCTACCAGGGCAACCTGTTCGTCGGCGCGGTGCCCCTCAACGAGAGCCCGCTCAAGGACCACCCGCTCAACCCGATGCGCGACGCCAACCTGGTGCGCGTGCTGGCACGCCAGAGCGTGGGGGCGGTCGGCCTCGTGGACACCGCCACAGTGGCAAGGGGCGCCGAGGCGGTGGCGGCCCGGCTCGACGCCCTGGCGGCCGAGGGCAAGCAGGCGGCCATCGCCGACGCGATCTTCGACAGCGACCTCGAAACCTTGGGCCGGGCGGTCATCGCCAAAAAGTTCTCGGTGGGGGCCTCGGGGCTGGGGCTCGGCCTCGCCCGCGCCCTCGTCGCCGACGGGCGCGGCACCCGCGACGCCGCCGGCGCGGCCATGGGCGAGCCGGTGGGCGGGGCCGCGGCCTGCCTCGCCGGCAGCTGCTCGCAGGCGACCCTCCAGCAGATCGCCGCCGCGGAGGCGCAGATGCCGGTGCTGCGCCTCGACACCGCGGCGCTCCTCGCCGGCGCCGACGCGGTGGCGGAGGCCCTAGCCTTCGCCGACGCGCGGCTGGCCGCCGGCCCGGTGCTGATCGCCTCCTCGGCGACCCCCGAGGCGGTCCGGGCTCTCCAGGCCGAGCACGGGGTCGATGCGGTCGGCCACGCCATCGAGACCGCGCTGGCGGCCATCGCCGAGGGGCTGGTCGCCCGCGGCGTGCGCCGGCTGGTGGTGGCCGGGGGCGAGACGTCGGGCGCGGTCGTCGACCGGCTCGGGCTCCGGGCGTTCCTGCTCGGCCCCGAGATCGCCGCCGGCGTGCCCATCCTGCGCAGTGCCGGTCGGCCCGAGCCGATGCTGCTCGCCCTGAAATCGGGCAATTTCGGCGGCTCGGACTTTTTTGGCCGTGCCCTGGACATGATGGACTGACCACCGCCCATAGATACGAGGGTTCCCATGCACGCTCTGATTCTCGGCGCCGCCGGCATGATCGGCCGCCGCCTCGTCGATGCCCTGGTCGCGGACGGCAAGGTCGGCGGCGAACCGCTCAGCGCCCTCACCCTGCTCGACGTGATGCCGCCCACGGCACCCGCAGGCTTCTCCGGCCCGGTGAAGGCCGAGGCCGCGGATCTCACTGCCCCCGGTGCCGCCGATGCCGCCATCGCCGAGCGCCCGGGAGTGATCTTCCACCTCGCCGCGGTGGTCTCGGGCGAGGCGGAGGCGAATCTGGAACTCGGCTACCGGGTCAATCTCGACGGAACGCGGCTGCTGCTCGACGCGATCCGCCGGGCCAACGCCGCCGACGGGTACCGGCCGAAGCTGGTCTTCACCTCGTCGCTGGCCGTGTTCGGACCGCCCTTCCCCAAGGTGATCCCGGACGATTTCATCCTGCGCCCGGCCTCCTCGTACGGCGTCCAGAAGGCCATGGGCGAGTTGATGCTCGCCGACTATGCGCGCCGCGGCTTCTTGGACGGGATCGGCCTGCGTCTGCCGACCATCTGCGTGCGCCCGGGCAAGCCCAACAAGGCGGCTTCGGGTTTCTTCTCCGGGATCATCCGCGAGCCGCTCGCTGGCCACGAGGCGGTGCTGCCGGTCCCCGACACGGTGCGCCACTGGTTCGCGAGCCCCGCCGCTGCGGTGGGTTTTTTGGTTCACGCGGCCGGGCTCGACCTCGCGGCCATCGGCCCGCGGATCAGCCTGACCATGCCGGGCGTCTCGGCCACCGTGGCCGACGAGATCGAGGCCCTGCGGCGCGTGGCCGGCGACAAGGCCGTGGCGCTGATCCGGCGCGAGCCGGACGCCGCTATCGCCCGGATCGTCGGATCCTGGCCGGAGTCGTTCGAGCCGGAGGCCGCACTTGCGTTGGGCTTCCGGGCAGACGAATCCTTCGACGCGATCGTGGCCCAGCACGTCGCGGCGTTCCATGGCGGCTGAGATTCAGCCGCGGGCGGAGCGGATGTCGGTCCGCGGGAAATCGTCGCCGATATAGAGCAGCGGCACGCCGTGGACCTGCGCGCAGGCATAGGCGAAGCAGTCGCCGAGGTTCAGGCGGGCGGGGTGGCGGCCCTTGCCAAAACGGGCATGGGCGGTGAGGGCGAGGGCGGATTCCGCCGCCGAAATCGGCACGATTCGCAGACCAGCGATGCGGATGAACGCGTCGACCTCCGTCTCAGCGTCTGCCACGGAGATCGCCTTCTTACGCGCCACCGCGACCACCGTCTCGAAGACGGCGATGCCCGACGTGAGCGGCGTCATCGCGCCATCGAGGCAGTCCAGCAGGACGGAACGCTCCGGCTCGGCCGTCAGGATCGCCACGAGAGCCGAGGCGTCGACGAACATCACTCGTCGTTCAGGCTGTCGTAGAACGCCTTGTCGGCCTCCAGGCCCGTGCGCGGTACGGCATCCATCTTGTCGAGCAAGGGTTTCAGGCGTTCCGCGAGCGGCACGCGTCGGCTGCGCCGCGCGATCTCGTTTTCGAGCGCGATTCGCACCGCTTCGGTCTTGCTCACGCCGGCCCGCGATGCCAGCGTCTCGGCCAATTGGTTGACCTCTTCGCTGCGGATGTTGAGCGGCACGACAGCCTCCGTGTAGACGTAGGGAGGCTAGTGCCTACACACCAGAGCCGCAAGCGCGGCGCGTACCCCGAACAAGGATCCCGATGACCCGCCTCGACGAGGCCCGCGCCGCGCTGAAGAAGACGTTCGGCTACGAGGATTTCCGGCCCGGGCAGGACGAGGTGATCGGCGCGGTGCTGGATGGCGACGACGTGTTCGCCGTGATGCCCACGGGCTCGGGCAAGTCGATGACCTACCAGCTCCCGGCGCTGATCGATTCCGGGCTGACCGTGGTGGTCTCGCCCCTGATCGCCCTGATGCACGACCAGGTGCAGCAGATGCGCAGCGTCGGCGTCGAGGCCGCCACCCTCAACTCGACGGTGACGGAGGCGGAGTCGCGCGAGACCTGGCGCAGCCTGCGGTCCGGGGAATTGCGCCTCCTGTTCGTCTCCCCCGAGCGCCTGCTGATGGAGGGCTGCATCGAGGCCCTGCGCGGGGTCGGGGTCCGGCGGCTCGCGGTGGACGAGGCCCATTGCGTCTCGCAATGGGGCCACGATTTCCGGCCCGAATACCGGGAGATCGCCCGGGCCCGACAGGCGTTGGGCAACGTCCAGACCCTGGCGCTGACCGCCACCGCCGATGCCGCCACCCGGGCCGAGATCGCAGAGCGGCTGTTCCCGCAAGGGCGCGGCCCGAAGATCTTCGTCCACTCGTTCGATCGGCCGAACATCCGGCTGACGTTCCAGCCCAAGGACAACCCGGCCCGGCAGATCGAGCGGTTCCTGAAGCACCGGAGGGCGGAGAGCGGGATCATCTACTGCTCCTCGCGCAAGCGCGTCGAGCAGCTCGCCGAGACCCTCAGGAAGGACGGGTTCGACGCCCTGCCCTACCATGCCGGCCTCGACCAGGGCACGCGGATGCGCAACCAGGACCGGTTCCTGCAGGAGGACGGGGTGGTGATGACCGCGACGATCGCCTTCGGCATGGGCATCAACAAGCCCGACGTGCGCTTCGTCTGCCACGCCGACATGCCCAACAACGTCGAGGGCTATTACCAGGAGATCGGCCGCGCCGGCCGCGACGGGCTGCCGGCCGACACGCTGACCCTCTACGGCCTCGACGACATGGCGCTACGCCGCCGCCAGATCGACGAGAAGGAGATCTCGGACGAGCGCCGCCGGGTCGAGCGGCGCAAGCTCGAGGCGATGATCTCCCTGTGCGAGGGCGCCACCTGCCGGCGCCAGTCGCTGCTCGGCTATTTCGGCGAGGCGAGCGAGCCCTGCGGCCGCTGCGATCTCTGCCGCGGCGGCGTCACGCTCGTGGACGGGACCGTGGCGGCGCAGAAGATCCTCTCGGCGATCGTGCGCACCGGCCAGCGCTTCGGCGCGGCCTATATCTGCGACGTGGTCCACGGCAAGGAGAGCGAGCAGGTCCGCCGCAACGGTCATACCGGCCTCAAGACCTTCGGGGTCGGCGCCGACAAGCCGGTGGCCGCTTGGCGGGCGATCCTGCGCCAGCTCTTCGCCGCCGGGGCGATCGCCGAGAACGCCGACGGCTATGGCGGCCTGTCCATGACCGAGAAGGGCGAGGCGATCCTGTTCGGCCGCGAGCCGGTCAAGCTGCGCCCCGACCCGGAACCGAAGGCCGAATCCCGCGAGCGTCGCCGGGCCACGCCGCGCGAGGAGGGCGAGATCGCGCTCTCCGAGACCGACGAGGCCCTGTTCCAGCACCTGCGCGGCCTGCGCGCTACCCTGGCCCGGGCCGAGGGCATCGCCGCCTTCATGGTGTTTCCCGACCGGACCCTGATCGAGATGGCGCGTCAGAAGCCCGTCGACCTCTGGGCCCTGCGGGCGGTCCACGGGGTCGGCGAGCGCAAGCGCGAGGCCTATGGCGAGACGTTCGTGGCCGCGATCAGCGCGTTCCTGGCCGAGCCGCCGGCGGCGTGAGCCTGCCGCCTCTGCGGCCGATCCGGCGCAAGCCCCACGCAGTTTCACCCTCGGCGCGCCCGGCCGCTTCATGTAGGCAGGCCGCCACCTCGAATCGATCGGACCCGTCATTTCGACACGCATCCCCGTCGCCGCCGCACCGGCCCAGCACACGTCCGAAAAACCGGACGGTGACGCGCCGCGGACGCTGACCTCCCGCATCGTGTTCTACATGCCGGGCTTCGACCCGCGCGATCCGGAGACCTATTGGGGCCTGTTCCGCCGCGAAGCCCGGCTCACCGCCGCGTGCCGGGGCGCCGCGATCACGGTCGGCGATCCGGTCCGCTCCCCGGACGGGCTCGACCTCGCCTGGACGGCGGAGTCGCGCGGGGTCTCGACCCGCTATGTCCTGCTGCGCTGGGAGGACATCGTCCGGGCCCGATTCCCGCAATCCGACTGGACGCGGCTCCGGGGCGTGCCGGCTCTGCTCTGGCGGCTGTGGCGGACGGGCTACATGGCGGACCTGCGCCGGGAGGGCTGGCGCTTCTCCACGGTGATCTTCTGCGTCCACTACATCTACATCGCCCTGGCGCTCCTCAGCCTCGCCGCCGCCGGGGGCCTCGCCGCCCTCACGCCGCCCGCGTTCCAGCCCTGGAGCCTGCTGGCGGTGCCGCCCCTCGCCTACGCGATCCTGGCCGGGCTGATCCGGGCGACCCGCGGCAAGCCGCTCTACGTGCCCCACCTCGTGGACGACACCGCGTTCACGCATGCCTACGCGGCCGGCGAGGCCCCCGAGATGGACCCCCGGCTCGACGCCTTCGCGGCGCGCATCCGCGCCGCCGAGGGCGAGGCCGACGAGGTGGTGGTGGTCGGCCATTCCTCGTCGAGCTTCCTCGGCATCGAGGCGCTGGACCGGGTGCTCGCCCGCGACCCCGGCTTCGGCGGGCGCGGCACGCCGGTCTCGTTCGTGAGCATCGGCAGCGTCATCCCCTGGCTCGGCCTCGACCCGGCTGCCCAAAACTTCCGCACCAGCCTCCTGCGCTTCGGACGAGCGACGCAGATCGGCTGGCTCGACGTGCGCGCCACCTGGGACTGGCTCTCGATCCACAAGAACAACCCGATTGCCGCCTGCGGCCTCACCCCGCCGGATCCCGGCCGCCCGTCCGTGCTCTGGGTGGCGATCCACGACCTGATCACCAGCGCCGATGTCGGCCGGCGCCAGTGGAACCTGTTCCAGATGCACTTCCAGCTGCTCATGGCGAGCCAGCGCGACAGCGGCTTCGACTATCTCGACGTGGTCACCGGGCCGGAGCCGGTGCACGTCTTGGTCGCCCGCTGCCGGGAGGACGGGCCGCCCGCGGATCCGGTCGGCGAGGCCAGGCGCTGACCCCCAGCCCCGCGCCGGCGGATGTTGCCAGCGCGGGCGCTTCCGCTCTAGAGCCGGGGCAGCCTGAGATCTCAGCCCGGTTCGGGTTCGCCGCGGTACGCGTCTCTCGAGACGGACCGCTCTCTGCCGAGACCTTCGCATGTTCCGCAACGACGTTCCGATCACCCCCGAGCTCGTGGCCCAGCACGGCCTCACGCCGGAGGAGTACGAGCGCTTCCGCGGCCTGATCGGGCGCGACCCGACGCTGACCGAGCTCGGCATTGTCTCGGCGATGTGGAACGAGCATTGCTCGTACAAGTCCTCCCGCAAGCACCTGAAGGGGCTTCCGACCTCGGGCCCTCACGTGATCCAGGGGCCGGGCGAGAATGCTGGCGTGATCGATATCGGCGACGGGCTGGCCTGCGTCTTCAAGATGGAGAGCCACAACCACCCGAGCTACATCGAGCCCTACCAGGGCGCGGCGACCGGCGTCGGGGGCATCCTGCGCGACGTGTTCACCATGGGGGCGCGGCCGATCGCGGCGCTCAACGCCCTGCGCTTCGGCTCCCCCGACCACCCGCGGACCCGCGCTCTGGTCTCCGGCGTGGTGGCCGGGGTCGGCGGCTACGGCAATTCCTTCGGCGTGCCCACCGTCGGCGGCCTGACCGGGTTCCACCGGCGCTACGACGGCAACATTCTGGTCAACGCCATGGCGGTGGGGCTCGCCCGCACCGACGCGATCTTCTACGCGGCCGCCACCGGGGTCGGGAACCCGATCGTCTATCTCGGCTCCAAGACCGGCCGCGACGGCATCCACGGCGCCACCATGGCGTCGGCGGAGTTCGACAAGGCCTCCGAGTCGAAGCGCCCGACCGTGCAGGTCGGCGACCCCTTCGCCGAGAAGCTGCTGCTGGAGGCCTGCCTGGAACTGATGGCCTCGGGCGCCGTCATTGCCATCCAGGACATGGGCGCGGCGGGGCTGACCTGCTCGGCCGTCGAGATGGGCGCCAAGGGCGACCTCGGCGTCGAGCTCGATATCGAGAAGGTCCCGGCCCGCGAGGCCGGTATGACCCCCTACGAGATGATGCTGTCCGAGAGCCAGGAGCGCATGCTCATGGTGCTCAAGCCCGGCATGGAGGCGGAGGCCGAAGCGATCTTCGTCAAGTGGGGTCTCGACTTCGCGGTGATCGGCCGGACCACCGACACGCTGCGGTTCGTGGTCAAGTGGCACGGGCAGACCGTGGCCGACCTGCCGATCAAGGAACTCGGTGACGAGGCGCCGCTCTACGACCGGCCGCACCTGGCCAACACCCACCAGCCGGTGATTGCAGCCGCTGCGGTGCCGGCGCCGGCCTCGCTGACCGACGCCCTCAAGCGCCTCGTCGGCTCCCCCGACCTCGCCTCGAAGCGCTGGGTCTACGAGCAGTACGACCACTTCATCCTCGGCAACACCGTGCAGAAGCCCGGGGGCGACGCCGCCATCGTGCGGGTCGAGGACGGCCCGAAGGGCCTGGCGCTGACCTGCGACGTCACCCCGCGCTACTGCGAGGCCGACCCGGTCGAGGGCGGCCGGCAGGCCGTGGCCGAGGCGTGGCGCAACATCACCGCGGTGGGCGGTCGCCCGCTCGCCATCACCGACAACCTGAACTTCGGCAACCCGGAAAAACCCGAGGTGATGGGCCAGTTGGTCGGCTGCCTGCAGGGCATCGGCGAGGCTTGCCGGGCGCTCGACTTCCCGGTCGTGTCCGGCAACGTCTCGCTCTACAACGAGACCAATGGTGTCGGCATCCTGCCGACCCCGACCATCGGCGGCGTCGGCGTGCTCGACGACGTGGAGCGCCACGCCACCATCGCGCTCAAGCGCGAGGGCGACGTGCTGGTCCTGGTCGGCGCTGGCGAGGGCTGGCTCGGCCAATCCGCCTATCTGGCGGTAATCGAGGGCCGGGAAGAGGGCGCGCCGCCGCCGGTGGATCTCTCGCTCGAGCGCCGCAACGGCGACTTCGTGCGCGCCTTGATCCTCTCGGGTACGGTCGACACCGTCCACGACCTGTCCGATGGCGGTCTTGCGGTGGCGCTCGCCGAGATGGCCATGGCCGGCGGCATCGGAGCGGCCCTGCCGGAGGTGCCGGTCGACCTGCCGGCCCACGCCTACCTGTTCGGCGAGGACCAGGCCCGCTACCTGCTGGCGGTCGATCCGGAGGCGGCCACCGACCTGCTCTACAGCGCCTCGGCCCAGGGTATCGACGCGGCCGTGGTCGGGGTCACCGGCACCGACCGTTTGACCCTGCCGGGCGGCGAGACCATATCGCTGTCCGAGCTGCGTGCGGCCCATGAGGGCTGGCTGCCGAACTACATGGCGAGCCAGCCGGCCGCGCCGGCTGCCTGAACCCCTTACGCCCAGGAGTTTTCCGATGCCGATGGATGCGGGCGAGATCGAGCGCATGATCCGCGAAGCGCTGCCCGACGCGACCGTGGAGATCCGCGACCTCGCCGGCGACGGCGACCATTACGCCGCCACCGTCCTGTCCGCGGCCTTCAAGGGCAAGACCCGGGTCGCCCAGCACCAGATGGTCTACGGCGCCCTCCAGGGCCGGATGGGCGGCGTGCTCCACGCCCTTGCGCTGACCACGGGCGTCCCTCAGGATTAGGCCTTCTCGCGGGAGTTCTCCCGATGGACCGACCGAGTCTCTACGACGACGACATCGTGACCTGGGCTGAGGAGCAGGCTGCGGCTCTGCGCGCGCTCGGAGCCCGCAGCGACCTGTCGAATGCGGTCGATTGGGCGAATATCGCGGAGGAGATCGAGAGCGTGGGGCGATCCCATTTGCGGGCGGTCGAGGGCCTGCTGATCCAGACGCTCGCTCACCTCCTGAAGCGCGCCTCCGCGCCCCTCGCCCCGTCAAGCTTGCATTGGCGCGAGGAGATCGCGACATTCCAGATCACGGCTTGGAATGCGTACGAGTCGTCGATGCGGCAGAGGTTGAACTGGCCGAGGATCTGGAAATCCGCGGTCACGGCCGCGGAGGCTGGTCTCGGTGCCTTTGGGAACCAGATTCTTCCAGGACTACCGAAGGCGTGCCCGATTGCGGCCGAGGACCTTTTGACCGAACGCTTTGATATCGATCAGGCGCTTCGTGTGATCGCCGCCTCGGTTGCGCGCCGCTGATAGAGACCGCACATACGAGATCGAATAACTGAGGATTGAGTGATGACCGACGCCAACACGACCATCCAGAACGAGATCGCCTCCCAGGACGTGGTGGTGTTCATGAAGGGCACGCCGCAGATGCCGCAATGTGGCTTCTCGGGCCAGGTGGTGCAGATCCTCAACTACCTCGAAGTGCCGTTCAAGGGCGTGAACGTGCTGGCCGATCAGGGCATCCGCGAGGGCATCAAGGCGTTCTCGAACTGGCCGACCATCCCGCAGATCTACGTGAAGGGCGAGTTCGTCGGCGGCTGCGACATCACCCGGGAGATGTTCCAGTCGGGCGAGCTGCAGACCTTCCTGGCCGAGAAGGGCGTCCCGGTGAAGACCGCCGCCGCCTGATCTTTTTCGGACTTTCTAGGATGGATCAGGGCGCCTGCGGGCGCCCTTTTTCGTGGCCGGCCGCTATCGCGCCCGGTCGAGTCACCCGTGGGCGGGGCGCATTCGCGTTCGCTAACGCGATCGCCTATATCAGAACCGTTCCACAGCTATGGATAGACCGATCATCATGGCGACGCCGTCGCTCGACAGCGCCCGCGCGGCCGAACCCGCGATCGAGAAGGCGCCCGATTTCCAGCCCGCACTGCTCCCCGGGCGGCCCCCGTCGCTGGTCGGGCTCACCCGCGACGCGCTCAAGGCGCAACTCATCGGCATGGGCGTGCCCGAGCGCGAGAGCCGCATGCGGGCCGGCCAGATCTGGCACTGGGTCAATTTCCGCGGGGCGACCGACTTCGCCGCGATGACCAATGTCGGCAAGGCGCTGAAGGCCGAGCTCGCGCAGCATTTCACGCTGGAGCGGCCCGAGGTCGCCAGCCGCCAGGTCTCCCGCGACGGCACCCGCAAGTGGCTGCTGCGCATGGCACCGACCAACCCGCAGGAGCACAATCGCGGCGCCGAGATCGAGTGCGTCTACATCCCGGGCCCGGATCGCGGCACGCTGTGCGTGTCGAGCCAGGTCGGCTGCACCCTCACCTGCTCGTTTTGCCACACCGGCACGCAGCGCCTCGTGCGCAACCTCTCGTCGGCCGAAATCGTACAGCAGCTCGTGGTGGCTCGCGACGAACTCGGCGACTGGGCCGGCCAGATGCCGAGCCGCGACGCCTCCGGGGCCGGCGAAGTGGGGCGGCTCGTCACCAACGTCGTGTTCATGGGCATGGGCGAGCCCCTGTACAATCTCGACGCCGTGATCGACGCGGTCGGCGTGATGTCCGACCAGGAGGGGCTCGGCCTCTCCCGGCGGCGGATCACGGTTTCGACCTCCGGGGTGGTGCCGCAGATCCCCCGCCTCGGCGAGGCGGCCAACGCCATGCTGGCGATCTCGCTCCACGCGGTGCGCGACGACCTGCGCGACGAGCTGGTGCCGCTCAACCGCAAATATCCGATCGCCCAGCTGCTCGAAGCCTGCCGCACCTATCCGGGTGTGAGCAACGCCCGCCGCATCACCTTCGAGTACGTGATGCTGAAGGGCGTCAACGATTCCGACGCGGATGCGCGCGAACTGGTCCGCCTGCTCAAGGGCATCCCGGCCAAGATCAATTTGATCCCGTTCAACCCCTGGCCGGGCAGCCGCTACGAATGCTCGGACTGGGACCGGATCGAGCGCTTCTCCGAGATCGTGTTCAACGCCGGCTACGCTTCGCCTGTGCGCACGCCCCGGGGCCGGGACATCCTGGCCGCCTGCGGCCAGCTCAAGAGCGAGACGGAAAAACTGCGCGCCCGGGCCCGGATGATGCAGGAAGAGGGCATCGGCGCCGAGGGCTTCTACGCCGGCCTCGACGACTGAGCCAGTCGCGGTTTCGAAAGGTCCGAGACCTTTCGTGGGTGCAGGGCAAAGCCCTGCTGCCGGGCTTCGCCGGGTGTCGGGCTTCGCCCTGACGACCCACTCGGCGCGGTGCCGCTGCAGGGCCTCGGGGTGCTCGGCCTGGAGCCAAGTGATCGTCTCCCCCGGATGGTTCCGGGAGGCCTACCGCGCCGCGCCGATCTCGACGCTGCCGGAGGCGGTGCGGCCGAACCGGGCCGGGCGGTACATGTCCTCCACCGAGGCGCCCGGATGTACGTAGGTGCCCGGTGAGACCGCCCGGACCGTGTAGGCCACGGTGAAGAACGCCGGCTGGTCCGGGGTGCGGTCGTAGGCGGCCACGAACCGGTCGTCGCGGAACTCGGTGTGGACCGGCTGCACGTCGGATTTGGCGAAGGCGAGGCCCTGGAGGGCGTCGGCGTCGAGCAGCTTCGGGTTGTCGATCTCCAGCCCCGCCGGTAGCGGATCGACCAGCAGGAGCCGGGCGGCCAGGGCCTTGTCCTCGGTGACCTTGAGCACCACCACGAGCCGGTCGTTCTGGCGCAGGCCCTGGGCCGGATCGACCAGGCTGCCGTCGAGCCGGTGGAACGTGCGCGCGATCGTGTAGCCCTGCGCCGCGGCGGGCTCAGGAATCAGCGGGTTGCCGTTCACCCCCAGCACCACCTGCACCGGCACCCGGCCGGTATTGGTGAGTTCGACATTGCGCCCCTCCAGCGCCGCCCCCCGGTAGATCCGGGCGAGCGGTCCGGTCTGCGCCGCGCCGTCGAGGCTGAAGGACAGCGCCTCCGCCTCCTTGGACAAGCTCTCGGCGGCGAGCACCAGCCAGGCATTCTCCTGGGTGCTGGTCGCGCGCACGTCCTGCCGCTCCTCGCCGATGATTGCGGCCACCGGGGCCAGGGCGGCCTGGGTGAGCCCGCTCTCCGCCGCCAGGGCGATCAGCCCGGCGCCGTCGCGCAGGCGAGAGCCGTAATCGGCCCGGTAGAGGCCGGCATCCCGCCGGGATTTCAGCGCGGTGAGCGCCGACTCCATCACCGTGGCGGCGCGGCCCCGGTCGCCCAGCAGCGCCAGGGACGCGGCGAGCTGCGCCCGGGCGAGCCCGGAGGCGAAGGCGTCGAGCTTGGTGTCGGCGAGGTAGCGCAGGTCGCCCATCACCGGCCGGCCGTTGCGGGCCAGGACGTAAGCCGCGTAGGCGAGGTCGGCACCGCCGTCCCGCACCTCCGTGGCGTTGGCGACACTGTTGCGCAGGCGGTCGAGGGCCTGGGCGAAGGCCCCCTGCGGCACCGCGAAGCCGCGCTCCCGGGCGCGGGTGAGGAAGTCGGTCACGTAGGCGTCGAGCCAGAGGTCGCCCGAGCCTTGCGCCGACCACAGGCCGAAATCGCCGCTCGAATCCTGGCGGGCGAGCAGGCGCTCGATCGACTCGCGCACCCGGTCGTCGACGTTTGTATCGAGGGCGAGCTTGTCCAGCGCCGCCAGGCGGTTGACGTAGAGCAGCGGCAGCGCCCGGCTGACGATCTGCTCGGAGCAGCCATAGGGATAGCGGTCCAGCGCCTGGAGCAGGGCCGGCACGTCGAGGCCGGGCAGCGCCGAGGCCGAGAGCGACACGCTGCCGGTCCCCGGCAGCAGGTCGGCCAGCAGGTCGGCGCTGACCGTTAGGCCGGTCCCGGGGGCCAGATTGCGCACCGAGCGGCGCAGCAGCGCCCCGGTTCCCGGCAGCACGCCGAGCGAAAAGCTCTGGCTCAGGGTCCCGTCGAGGCCCGGCCCCGACAGGGCGAGGTCGAGCCGCGCCGTGCCGGGCCCCGCGGCGGTGAGCGGGATCGCGACCTGGCCCCTGCCCCCGGCCTCCAGCCGGATCGTCTGCCGCAAGGCGCTGGCACCGATCAGGATCGGGCCGGAGGGGGCGATGTCCACCGTGTAGTCGCCGGCCCGGCCCTCGACGTTGTCGAGGGCCACGAACAGGCGCGAGCGGTCGCCGGTATCGAGGAAGTGCGGCAGGGTCGCGGCCAGCACCACGGGGTCGCGGATGATCACGTCCGCCTGCGCCTGGCCGACCCGGTCGCCGCTCCAGGCGGTGACCATCACCCGGCCGGTGCCGTTGAAGGCCGGCAGCGGGAACGTGACGCTGGCCGCCCCATCCGGCCCTACGGTCACGACGCCGGAGAACAGGGCGAGCGGCGCCTGGGCCGGCGGCGCGTCGGCGAGCTCGCCGCCCCCCGCGTCGCCGCCGGAGCGGATCGCCCCGGCCGAGCCCTGCATGCCGTCGATCAAGTAGCCGTAGAGGTCGCGGAATTCCGGCCCCAGGGCCCTCTGGCCGAGGAAGTACTGGGTCGGGTTCGGTGCCTCGTAGCGGGTCAGGTTGAGGATGCCGACATCGACCAGCGCCACGGTGATCCGTGCCGCCTCGCCGGACTTCAGACCGGTGAGCTGCACCGGGATGGTCAGGTCCTGCCGCGGGCGGGTGCGCTCCGGCGCCTTCACGGTGACGCCGAGGCTGCGCCGCGCGCGGTCCACCGAGAACCAGGCGAGCCCCAGCGCCCGGCCCGGCAGGCGCTTGGCCGCCTGATCGAGGGGCCGGTAGGCGGTGGCGATCAGGTAGGCGCCCGCGCCCCATTCGGCTTTGACCGGCAGGCTCACGGTGGTGCCCCCCGCCGGCACGCTGACCTCCACGGTCTCGTGCACCCGGTCGCTCACCACCATGAGGCTGGCCTGCCCCTTGAACTTCGGGCTGAGCGTGGCCCGCAGCGTGTCGCCGGCCGCGTAGGCGGCCTTGTCGAGGGTCAGGTCGAGGAGGTCCGGCGCGTCCGCTGTCTCGGAACCGCCCCAGCCGACCTCGAAGCCGAGGCTCGCCGTGGCCTCCGGGGCGCCCGCCGTCGCGATCTCCAGCCGGTAGCGGCCGACCGGGCCCACCGGTGCCTCGATCCGGCCCGGGGCCCCGGCCGCGAGGTCGAGGCTGCCGCTGGCGATCCGCCGGCTGGTCTTGACCGCCTCGAACGACCAGCGGCCGTCCGCGCGATACCATTGATAGGTCCGTTCCACCCGCGACAGGGTCCAGGTCACCCCGGGCCGGGCCAGCAGCTTGCCGTCCGGGGCGGCGAACACCGCGTCGAAACCCGCGCGGTCGCCCTCCTTCAGCTCCGGGGACGTCTTGCGGAGGGCGAGCACCGGCCCCGCCGGCAGGATCGGCAGGGTGAGGCTGCGCGACAGCGCCCGGCCGCCGGGCTCGCCCACCGCGAGGGTGATCTTCGCCTCCAGCGGCCGGGGCGCGGCCACCTCCGGCAGGGGCACGGTGACGGTGGCGTGCCCCTGCGCGTCCGTGGTGGCGTGGGTCGCGAGCTCCTGCACGCTCGGCTCGACGGCCTCGTCGTCGAGGCCGATCGTGTAGCCCGCCAGGCCCGCGATGCCGCTGCCCGAGGCCGCCTGCACGACGACGCTGCCCGACACGTCGAGCCCGGCGCCCGGGGCGCCGTAGAGGTAGCGCGCGGCGACGTCGACCTGCGCGGCCTCGCCCCGGCGCAGGGCGGCCTGGGCGGCCTTGAGGATCACTTCCAGGCGCTCGGGGACGTAATCCTCCACCAGGAAGCTGGTCGTGCCGAGCGCCGGGGCCTTCGGGTCGGTGTAGGCCGAGACCCGCCAGGTGCCGTGCATGGCCCCCGACAGCAGCGGCAGGGGCAGCGCCCGGCCGCCGAGCCCCTGGTCCGGCACCGAGACCCGGCGATACTCGACCCCGTCCGGACGCTTCACCACCAGGGTCAGCGGCAGGTCCGGCACCGCCGCGTTGCGGGGATCGCGCAGCAGGGCGGTGATCTGCACGGTCTCGCCCGAGCGGTAGACCCCGCGCTCGGTGAACAGGTAGGCGTCGAGCCCACCGGTCTCGGGCCGGCCCTTCACGCCGCGGTCGGTCAGGTCGAAGGCGCCGAGGTTGAGGTCGAGGAAGCCGTAATCGTCCCCCGCCTGGGCGACCACCAGGCTCGGCGCGGTGCCGCCCTCCCCGCGGGCGAGGCCCGGATCGAAGGCGGCATGGCCCTGCGCGTCGGTCCTGGCGGTCCCCAGCACCTCGTTGTTGCGGGCGATCAGCCGGATCTCGGCCCCCGGCAGTACCTGCGCGGAGGCGAGCGAGCGCAGGACCACGTGGACCCCGTCCCGCCCCTTGGTGGCGGTGAGCCCGAGATCTGAGACCACGAACCACTGGGTCGCCTGGGTCTCGTAGCCGTCCTCGTCCGGCGCGCCCGTGCCGGTGGGCCGGGCCAGCATCACGTAGAGGCCGGGCTCCAGCTTGCCCAACGCCTGCAGGACCGGGAAGGCGGTCACCGCCTCCTGGTTCAGCTCGGCCTTGGCGGTGTCGAGGGTGCCCTTCCAGACGCGCATGCCCTTCTCGGCCGCCAGGGTCCTGGCGGTCGCACCGCTGAGCTGGCCCAGAAAATCCTCCGAGCGCAGGGTCGGCAACAGGCCGCGGTCGCCGATGCGCAGGACCTCCACGTCGAGCTTCGGGGCGTTCACCGAGACCAGCGGCACGCCCGCCTGGCCGGTGCGCGGCAGGACATAGTTGCGCCCGGTGAACCGCACCTGCGGGGCGCGGTCGCGGACGTAGATCTCGTAATCGGCGGAGGTGAGCAGGCTCTCGCCCACCGTCGACGGCAGGCCCTGGCGCAGGACCACGGCGTAGCGGCCGCCATGCTTCAGGCCGTCGACGCAGACCTGCGAGCCCTCCGCCGTCACGGCGGCGCTGCTGCTGCCCGAGACCGCCACGTAGGGGGCGTAGTCGGTCTTGGGGACCACCGGCTCCGAAAGGGTGAAGCACAGCCGCGGCGCGGCGGCATCCGAATCGACCTTGTAGTCGAGCACCCGGAAGCCGTGCTCGGCGCGCAGGGCCTCGTAGGTCCGGCGGATCGCGGGGTCGCCGTCGAGGGCGAGGCTGGCCGCGTAGGCGTTCAGGGAAGGGCGCCAAGCGGATTGCCCGGCCTCCAGGGCGCCGAGCTGCGCCAGGGAGGCCGCGGCGTCGGCGGGTGACCCCGCGCGCTCATAGGCGCGGTAGGCGGCCGCTACGGCCCGGTCCCGCAGGACGGCACGGCCCTGATAGTCGTTCTCCTCCAGGGTCTCGACCGCCGCCGCAGCGGCCCGGGCATAGGCCTGCCAGGCGCGGATATTCGCCGGATCCGCCGCTACTGCAGCGGTGAGCGGGGCCAAAGCTGCGTCCGGCTTGTCGGAGGCGAGCAGTGTCTGTCCGGCGGCGAGGGACTGGCCGGCGGGCCTGAGCGATCCTCCGGCCTCGGCCTTGAGCGCCGCCTCGAGCCGCAATGCGGCGCTGGCGAGGTCGGTGCGGACGAAGGTTTTCTCGAAGGCGGCTGCCTGGGCGGTCCGGGGCTTCGGCGCCGTCTGGGCGAGGGCCGGCCCGCAGGCCAGGCCTGCCAGAAGCGCCAGAGCACCCGCAAGCCGGTTCCGCCACGCCATGCGCCTGCCCTCGTCGGCCCCGGAGCCCGGACGATTCGCCCCGGGATCGGCCGGCCGGGAGCCTAGCACCTGCGAGTCCGGCCGCAACGCCTCAGGCCGGTATTCGGAACCGCTCCGCGGCCCATGTCCTGCTGGGTCCCGAACGGGTTTGGGGCGCTGTCGTTCTTGCAGGCCGCAACGGGCCCCCTCTCCCGTGCGGGTGAGGGGCCGCGCCCATGACGCGAAACGCCGTGGCCTGCTCAAAGACCGAAACCTGTGTAGGCTTGAGCCTTTATGGGAGCGGGTCCCCGAACTTGTCACAGGTCACGGCATGCCCGGGCGTCCGCCGCCGTCACGGCGAGCGCAGGGCAGAATCCAAAACATCAGAACGCCTTGAGCACCTGCTCGGTGTGCTCCACCGAGACCGGCCCGGCGAAGCAGTGCGAGACCAGGGCGCGATAATCCTGCCAGGGCTGCGACCCGGTGAAGTCCTTGGTGTGGGCTTCCAGCGTGTCCCAGTGGATCATCAGGCGGTAGCGCTGGGGATGCTCGATCGAGCGGCGCACCTCGAAGGCGCGGCAGCCCTTGGCGGCCTTGAAGATCGCCGCGGCCTCGGCGATGCCGGCCTCGAACGCCGTCTCCATGCCGGGCTTGATCTCGATCTGTGCGATTTCGAGGATCATGACGTCGAATCCTTATCCTTACGCGTGGAGGGGGCGGCCGAGCTTGGCCGCCAGGATGCGTTGCGGGCTCAAGGCGGGATCGGCCTGCGCCGCCACCGGCAGGTAGGCGGTCTGCTCCAGCATGTAGCGGCCGCCCATCGCCCCGTGCATCACGAGGTCTGAGAAGGTCACCCAGGTGGCACCGGGCCGGAACGCGACATCGGCCTGCGGAGCGCTCGCCTGATAGGTCTCGTCCTGCTTGAGGGCGTCGTGCAGGTGCAGCATCAGGTGGTCGTATTCGGAGCGCCTTGCCTTGGTGATCCGCAGGGCGGCGAGCACGTGGGCCGAGAGGGCCGAGTAGCGCGGGACCCGCGGCAGGAATTTCTCCGCCATCGAGCCGAAATCCTCGCCGACCCGCCAGCGGCGCGGCTCGCCCGACGGGTTGATGTTGCGGAACACCCGCAGGATCCGCTTCTCGCCGATCGGGTTCGACGGGAAGGCGTCGACATGCAGCCGCGTGTCGTCGCGCCGCCAGCTGAGCTTGCGCCGGTCGACGTCGAAGGGGCGGTAGGAGGTGCCGGCCAGGCTCACCCGGTCGGCATAGTCCGGCAGGTAGGTGCCGATCAGGTCCCGGGCGAAGGCGCGGTAGCGGATCAGGATCTGGCGCAGGGCTTCCTGCTCTTCCGGGGTGCCGGCGGCGCCGCGCAGCTCCGCGGCCTCGCCCCGGATGTTGACGTTCTTGGCCTTGCCGTCCGCGAAGGGCCGCTCGGTGAACCGCTTCTCGAAGTCGCTGAACGGGAACGGCAGGTCCGGGAACAGCAGCACCGCGCCGGCTTCCAGTTCCCGGGCCAGGGAGCCGGCGGATTCGCCGGGGGCGACGGTGCGGATCGGGCTGATCATCGTGTGCGGGCCGGGCCTGCCGTGCCGGAGGGGCGCAATCCTGTAGCCGAGCTGCCGCCGGGAGGCCAGGGTCCGCATTTCCGGTGGATGACATCGCCCGTCCACTGGCACCGCCCGGGGCCGCGGCCCGGAGCGCTTGCGCAACCGCCGCGTTCCCGGCACGTTCCCCTCCGCATACCGGCCCACGAGCCCGGCGGAGGATGGCGCCGATGGCGACCCTGAAGGAATTCGAGGAAGCCCTGCGCGAGCACGGCATGAACATGGCGCTGGCGCTGCTGGAGCGCCTGCGCGAGCGCGACCGCGCCACCCGCACGGTCAAGCCGGCCCGCCGGCTGACCGGCCAGAAGATGACCCCCGAACTCGCCCGGGCGATCCTCGACCTGCACGCCTCCACCGGCATGACCCAGCAGGAGATCGCCTTCAAGGTCGGGGTCAACCAGGGCCGGGTCAACGAGGTGATCAAGCGCGGCAAGTGGCTGTCGGACGATCCCCAGGCCCCCGAGGCGGTGGCCCGGGACAAGGCGCTTGCCCGCATGCGCGGCGACCCCAAGCCGAAGAAGCCGCCCCTGGCAACGTCCCGTGCCAAGGAGCGCAAGGCGGCCGCCCCCAAGACCCCCGCCAAGGCGCGCAACCAGGGCCAGCTGGCGCTCGGGGATCTGTAGGAACGAATGGGATTCTAAGGGGCTCGCAGCCCTTTGGCAGGGTTCGGGGCACGCAGCCCCGAGTTCGCATGCCTCTCAGGGGCTCTCGCAGGGCTCTGCCCTGCACCCGCAAAAGGTCGTCGACCTTTTGAATCCGGGATTTTTACGGGCTCAGTTCGTCGGCGCGAAATGCCCGCGGTAGCGCGCGCCGATCGCCTCGACCGGGAGCGCCACGAACACGTCGGTGGTGCCGAACTGGCGGTCGATCACCGCGCCGTCCCCGAAGGTCGCGCCGATCCGCAGGTAGCCCTTGATCAGCGGCGGCAACGCCTGGAGCGCCGCCTTAGGATCGACCGCCTCGCGCGGCAGCCGGTCCATCGCCACCGCCCGCTCCGGCAGGGCCCGGGCCCGCCACGCCTCCGGGGCGCGGGCGTGGTGGTGCAGGAACGACAGCGGCAGGGCCAGCCGGTCCGGATCGGTGCCCTCCAGGCTGGCGCAGCCGATCAGCGCGTCGATCCGGTGGTGCAGCACGTAGGCGTAGATCCCCTGCCACAACAGCTCGACGGTGCGCTTGCCCCGGTAGGGCTTGAGCACGCAGGAGCGGCCGAGCTCGAGCAGCCGCCGGTGCCCCTGGGCGGCCAGGAGCGGCTCCAGGTCGTACTCGCCCTCGGAGTAGAAGCCGGCATGGCGTTCGGCCACCTCGCCGCGGAGCAGCCGGTAGGTGCCGACCACCTTCGGACGGTGCTCGACGAACGGCTTCTTCCGCCGCGGCGCGGCATGGTCGAGGACCAGGAGATGGTCGCAGAGCGCGTCGTAGCCGTCGCAATCTCTTCGCGACAAAGCCGCGAGGCCCGTCGGGATCGCCGCCATCTCTTCGTAGAAGACCTTGAAACGCAGACGCTGCGCCCGCCGGATCTCGGATTTCTTCGACGCGAGCCGCACCTCGAGGTTGCCGATCCGGCCGAGGCTGCGGCCCTCGAACGGCTCGGGCAGGCGGATCGCCCGCTCGGCCGACAGGACATCCGCGATGCCCGCAGGGCCGGCCTGAATCAGCGCGTGCCGGCGGCGCAGCTTCGCGATCGGCGCGCCGACGCCCCATTGCATACCCTGAACGCCCTTGTGCCAGCCGGCTCCGAGCGCGCTGTAGGCTCCGCGGGCGAGATTGGCGACCATGGTCGGGTTCACTCCGGGTGCACGGTTATGCACCGTCCGGACGGATAGAGAGCACGAAGCGCACACGCCATTATGACAGCCGCGACACGAGAACGCCCCGGCCGGGGCCGAGGCGTTCCATCAGTCGAGCCGGTCTTCAAGCCTGCGGCCGGATCAGGCCGCCTGCTGGACCGCGTCCTTGCGCACGTCACCCTCGATCACCGGCGCGGACGGGGTGCCGGCCGTGGCGATCTGGATGCGGCGGGGCTTCTTCGCCTCCGGCACCTCGCGGACGAGGTCGATATGGAGGAGGCCGTTCTCCAGGGCCGCACCGGTCACCTGGACGTGGTCGGCGAGCTGGAAGCGGCGCTCGAACGCGCGGGCCGCGATACCCTGGTGCAGGAACTCCGCCTTGGCCTCGGCCTTGCGCTCGCCCTTGAGGGTGAGGGCGTTCTCCCGGACCTCGATCGACAGGTCGGCTTCGGTGAAGCCGGCGACCGCGACGGTGATGCGGTAGGCGTTCTCGCCGGTCCGCTCGATGTTGTAGGGCGGGTAGGTCGGCGCCGCCTCGGCGGTGGCGAACTGGTCGAGGGCGGAGAACAGCCGGTCGAAACCGACGGTGGACCGATACAGGGGGGCGAGATCGAACTGACGCATGACATATCCTCGTCTGAGCAACATGCAGAATTGGTCCGCCCGATGGGCCGGACCCGTCTTTCGTGCCGCCTGACGGCCGGCACAGACGGAATATCGGGGGCGAAAAATCGGCGTTCAAGACCCGCGGCGAGGGCGGAGTCCGGGATTTTTTCGGCTACGGTCACGCTGGCGCGCGGACGAAACGAGGTGGGCCCGTGAGACGGTTCGACGGGGATATCGGGCGGGAGCCGCCGCTCCTGACCCTGCGCGGCACGCCGGACAATCCGGTGCCGCCCGGAGGCACCCTGATCGCGGTCGGCACCCGCGACGACTGCACCCTGCGGGCAGCCTATTGGCAGAGTACGGCGCGGACCTGCCGGGGCACGGTCTGCCTGCTCCAGGGCCGGGCCGAATTCATCGAGAAGTACTACGAGACCATCCAGGATCTGCGCACGCGCGGCTTCGCCGTGGTGGCGTTCGACTGGCGCGGCCAGGGCGAGTCGGACCGGCGGGTCGACGACCCGCACAAGGGCCATGTCGGCCGGTTCGACGATTACCGCATCGATCTCAGGGCGGTGGCCGAGACGGTGCTGGTGCCGCTGATGCCCGAGCCGCATGTCGGCCTCGCGCACTCGATGGGCGGCTGCGTCGCCCTGATCGGGGCGCTCGACGGCTGGCTGCCGTTCCGGCGGCTGGTCACGGTGGCGCCGATGCTGTCGGTCCGGATGGTGCGCTGGCCCGCCGGGGCGGCGTTCCTGTCGCGGGTCTTGCACCGGATCGGGCTGGGCGACCGCTACATCCCGCTCGGCAAGCCGGTCTCGATCGCCACCAAGCCCTATGCAGGCAATCGCCTGTCGCGCGATCCGGTGCGCTACGCCCGCAACGCGGCCGCGGCCCGGCAGGTCGGCGCCGGCGCGGTCGGGGACCCGACGATCGCGTGGCTCGCCGAGGCGTTCCGGGCGATGGCGCGCCTGCGCGACCCGCGCGCCGCCCCGCGCATCACCCTGCCGACCCTGATCGTCGCGGCCGGCGCCGATCCGGTCTGCGGGACCCTGGAGACCGAGCGGTTCGCGGCGCGGCTGAAGGCCGGCCACATCCTGGTCCTGCCGGATTCCCGGCACGAGATCCTGAGCGAGCGCGACGCCATCCGGCAGGATTTCTGGGCGGCCTTCGACGCCTTCGTGCCGGGCTCGCCCCTGCCCTCCCACCTGGAGGTGGAGGCGCACACGGCCGTGCCAGTGGCCTGAGCCGTCAGCCCCCCAACTCCGGGTCGATGTCCCGCGGGCGCACGAACCGCTCCAGCCGGCCTTGCCCCGGGACGACCGTCGACCAGGATGCGGCGTCGAACGCGATCACCGCGTAGGCGGCGGTCGGGAATTCCGTGGCGAGGCGCGCGAGCTCCTTGCGGGCCCCCTCCCCGGCCAGGGTCGCCGCGAGGTCGCCCAGCCCCGGATTGTGGCCGACGACGATCACGGTTTCGGCCGCGTCGGGCGCCCCTCGGATCACCCCGAGGATCCGCTCCGCCGGCGCCTCGTAGATCTCCCGGTGGAACCGCGCCTCGGGCGCGCCGAGGGCGGCGGCCACCGCCTCCCAGGTCTCGCGGGTGCGGGTGGCGGTCGAGACCAGGGCGAGGTCGGGCCGAAAGCCCGCCTCGGCAAGGTGGGCGCCCACGGCCGGCGCGGCCCGGCGGCCGCGGTCGTTGAGCGGCCGTTCGTGGTCGGCGACGCCGGCCGGACGGTCCGACTTGGCGTGCCGCAACAGGATCAGCCTGCGCATGGAGCGAGCCCTTCTCGGCGTGGGAGTCTCGACAGGCGCCGGATTCGCGCCGGGGCCCGGTTAGCCGAAAGCGCGGCGCGCGGGAACCTCGGCAGCCCTGCCCGGTTCGGAAACCGGGGCCGCCGAAGCAGGGCAAGCCGTGGATAGCGGCCTCTGTCGAAGGAGGTCGCGCGATGGATCGATCGCTCCGGGTGTCCGAGATCCTGTCCTGGTACGGGGCCGACAGCCCCGGCACGCTCACCAACCTCGCCCGGATGCTGGAGCACGGGTGGCTCGGCGGCACCGGCAAGATGCTGATCCTGCCGGTGGACCAGGGCTTCGAGCACGGCCCCGCCCGCAGCTTCGGCCCGAACCCGGCGGCCTACGATCCGCATTACCATTTCGAGCTCGCCCTGGCGGCGGGCTGCAATGCCTACGCTGCGCCGCTGGGCTTCCTGGAGGCGGGCGCGCGGGATTACGCCGGGCGGATCCCGCTGATCCTCAAGCTCAACGATCACGACCTGCTCGCGGACGAGGACGATCCCGAGCAGGCGATCACCGGCTCGGTGGCGGATGCTTTGCGGCTCGGCGCCTGCGCGATCGGCTTCACGATCTATCCCGGCTCGACCCACCGCAACGCCATGTACGGCCAGATCCGGGTGATCGCCGAGGAGGCCAAGAGCGTCGGCCTCGCCGTGGTGATCTGGTCCTATGCCCGCGGCTCGGCCCTGTCGAAGGAGGGCGAGACCGCCATCGACGTGATCGGCTACGCGGCGCAGATCGCCGCGCAACTCGGCGCCCACATCATCAAGGTCAAGCTGCCCACCGCCCATATCGAGCAACCGGCTGCCAAGAAGGTCTACGAATCGACCGGCATCCCGATCGGCACCGCGGCCGAGCGGGTGCGCCACGTGGTGCAATGTGCCTTCAACGGGCGACGGATCGTGATCTTCTCGGGTGGCGCCCAGGCCGAGGAAGACAAATTCCTCGATGAGATCCGCGCCATCCAGGCGGGCGGCGGCTTCGGCTCGATCGTCGGCCGCAACGCCTTCCAGCGCTCCAAGGCGGATGCCCTGAAGCTGCTGGGGCAGATCACTGATATCTACGCGGGGAAGGACGGCTGAGGCTCAGCCGCCCCGCTGCTCGCGGCGCATCATGAAGGCGAGCTTCTCGAACAGGCTGACATCCTGCTCGTTCTTCAGCAGGGCGCCGTGCAGGGGCGGGATCAGCTTGCGGCCGTCGCGCTCGCGCAGGGTCTCGGGCGAAATATCTTCGGAGACGAGGAGCTTGAGCCAGTCCAGCAGTTCCGAGGTCAAGGGCTTCTTCTTGAGGCCCGGCACCTCGCGGGTTTCCAGGAACACCCGCAGGGCCTCCTCGACCAGACGGTGCTTGATGCCCGGATAATGGACGTCGACGATGCGCATCAGCGTCTCGGCGTCCGGGAACTTGATGTAGTGGAAGAAGCAGCGGCGCAGGAACGCGTCCGGCAGCTCCTTCTCGTTGTTCGAGGTGATGATCATGATCGGCCGGCGCACGGCCTTCACGGTCTCGCCGGTCTCGTAGACGTGGAACTCCATCCGATCGAGTTCGGTCAGGAGGTCATTGGGGAATTCGATATCGGCCTTGTCGATCTCGTCGATCAGCAGCACCGGGCGCTCGGGGGCTGTGAACGCCTCCCAGAGCTTGCCCCGGCGGATGTAGTTGCCGATGTCCGAGACCCGCGGGTCGCCGAGCTGCGAGTCGCGCAGCCGCGAGACCGCGTCGTACTCGTAGAGGCCCTGCTGGGCCTTGGTGGTCGACTTGATGTTCCAGACGATCAGCGGCGCACCCAGCCCCTTGGCGATTTCTTCCGCCAGCACGGTCTTGCCGGTGCCGGGCTCGCCCTTGACCAGGAGCGGACGCTCCAGGACCACGGCGGCGTTGACCGCGGCGGTCAGGTCGGGGGTCGCGACGTAGGACTCGGTTCCGGAAAATCGCATCGGTCGCTTGCCTCGGCCGGGAGAATCAGGGGCGCGTATCAACTGTGTGCGGTCTTGCGCGGGCGTCCGCCCCGCGATCCGTTGGCGCGCGCCGCCGCGGCCTTGGCGGCAGAGGTCGCGCGCCCGGCCCGCGCGGCCATGTAGGCGCGCGTGCCGAAAATTCCGGCCAACAGACCGGGCACCGAGATGTCCACGTCCAGGGTTTCCCAGTGCAGGCCGTAGCCGGAACCCAGGAGCTCGATCTCGGCGATCTGATCCTCGTCCGCGCTTTCCAGGCCTTGGACCAAGCGTGGTGGAAAGGCGAAGGTACATCCGTTGTCGAGGTCGAGCACCACGCGGCCCCGCGCGCGATCGTAGCGCGCCGTCTCGGCCCGAGGACCAGGGGGCGCTCCGCGCGGCGTGGCCGAGGCGTCGGTCGGATCAGCCATGGATCTCCTCCCAGCGTGCCAGCAGCAGGTCCCGATGCTCGGAGACGAGACTCAACGCCCGTAGGCGCTCGACCCGGCTCATGCCCGCCGACCAGACGAGTTCGGGCTCGCCGGTCGATGAGACGAGATTGATCTTGGCATGCCCGTCCCCGAAGACGTGCACATGGGCGGGCTCGTGGTCGTCGACGAAGATGATGACACGCAGCCCACCGGCTCGAAGAATCGTTGCCATCGGTAACCCATCATGTTGGGTTACCTAGCAGGGGCGCTGGACCACGTAAACGCGCCGCCCAGCGGGCGAGGTGGCCTAACCCTTCTCGTGCCAGACGCAGTTCCGGGCCAGGATCTCCAGGTTCACGTCGGATTTCTGCGGCTGCGGCAGGGTCTTGCCGTCCATGGCGAGGTCGATCTTGATCTCGACCTGCCCCTTCGACTCGTTGGAGCGCCGGGAGAAGTAGCAATACTGCTGGTAGGGCTGGTCGGCGTTGTCCTTGAAGTTCCAGCCGGTGACGATCTGGCCGTCGAGATAGGGCACCTGCTTGAACACCGTGAAGGTGGTGTTCACGGCGGCCTTCGAGGCCGGGGCGGCATCGCTGCCGAGCTGGGCCTTGGTCGGCGTCGGCGTGCCGCCGCCGAGCTTGGGCAGGCCCTCGAGCTTGAGGGTGTTGTCGGTCAGCGTGACCTCGCCCTTGGTCTTCAGGGTCACGTCCGAGAGTGCGGCCTGCATGGCGGCGGCGATCTTCTCCGCGGCCGTGTCGAACTGGTTGAGGGTCGCCCAGCCATAGGCCGCCGCCCCGACGCCGATGCCGGACAGGCACGCGAAGGCGCCGAAGCCCAGCGCCCGGAACAGGAAGGCCCGGGCCGCGACGTAGCTCGAATCCGCCCGCAGGCGGGAATTCACCTGCTGGGCGAGGGCGACGTTCTCAGGGGTGCCGCCGGCGACGTAATTCATGCGCCGGCTCCCGCGGCAGGTAGGGACTGCTGGCCCGGAAGGTTTTGGCCGGGCAGGCTCTGCTGGCCCTGGGCCGGCCGGTTCATCGGGATCACCGCACCGGTGGCGTTGGCCGCCCGGGGCATGATCGGCTCGGGGTTGGAGCGCAGCGCGTCGGCGATCGCGTCCAGCATGAACGGCGCGGCCTCCGGGTTCACGGCGGCGCCGAGGTCGTCCTCATCCATGAAGGTCCGGCGGGTGGAGACCGCGCAGAGCGCCAGGATGGTCGACGCGAAGGCGGCGCAGACGGCGGGCAGGAACACGAAGATCCGCAGGAAGGCGTGGACCTGGCTCTCCGTCACGTCGATCGGGTCGACGCCGTAGACCATGGCGGTGAAGGAGTGCAGCTGCGAGCGGTTGACCGCGTTACGGTAGCCCTGCTCGGCATCGGCCACCCGCCGGTCGGCGGCCCCGGGATCGAGCGCGGCGCGCGCCTTGCGGGCCTCCTCGAGGTTCTTGACCAGCACCGCGCGATCGGCCGAGGCCTTGGTGACGCCCGCCGACAGGGCGGCCACGCGCGGATCGGCCACGCATTTCAGGTTCTGGTACTTGCGGCCCTTGCTGTTGGTGCCGAACACCCGCTCGCAGCGCTGGGCCGGCAGGCCCGCGAGCTGCTGGGCGTTGTCGGAGGACCGCTTCTCGATCTGGTCGAGCTCCGCCGTGTACTGCGCCACGCGCTCGTCCGCCGCCTTGATGCGGTCGCCGATCGTGGCGCGGTCGGCCTGAGCGTCCTTGAGGGCGGTCTTGGTCCGCGCCGCCTCCATCAGGCGGGGATGGAACATCATCTCGCCGAGCTGCGACACCGACTTGGTGGTCACGCCAGCCGCGAAGATGATGCCGAGCACCGCCAGCCCGCGCACGAAATGCGAGCGCTGGGTGCGGGCCAGGATGCCGAGCGGCACGCGGCACAGCTCGACGGCGGCGTAGACCAGGGGCGCCAGCAGCATGAAGTAGAAGGCGTGCCAGTCGCCGTCGCTGTAGACGCCCGCGAACAGCCACGCGCCCCAGAGCGAGGCGCCGATCACCATGAACTCGACGAGGTACGCGATCGCGACGTAGCCCCACTTGATGCGGTAGCCGCGATCGACGTGCCGCTGGTGCTGCCACCGGTCCGATTCGAGCTTCCATTGGCGGCGCTCGCGGGCGAGGTCGCGACTCGGTGGCGCCGCGGGACCGGAGAATATCGACTTGATGGAGATCATCGGCCTCGTCACATCCATCGGGTCCTGTCGCGGGCGCGCGCATCCCTGCAATTTCCGCATCACCTTTTTTCGAAAGCTGGAAACCACCTTTCGAGAGGATGCTCAAATGCAGGCGCGGCCCTGGCCGAACGTAACCCCCGGTTAACTCCAGCGTGTAGGCGGGCATTGTGCCGATTTTGGGCCGCCCTGCACCCCTTCCCCGGTGGATCGCCCGCAAGCGCCGCCCGGGTGGCTGAAATGTCTCACCCGACATGTGTATCCGGCTTGTGTCAGAGCGCACCTCGCCGGCCTTGCGGTGGCCGAAAGCGGTTGCCCGGCGCGCGGTGCCGACCCATGATCGCGCATCCGTGATCGGCTTCCGCACCGGTCGAAAATACGAGGTTCGATCCGCCGCCGATGCCAGAGGTTCACGCCGGCTCCTACAAGGAAGCGATCCTGTTCCTCGTCACCGCGGGCATCGTGGTGCCGCTGTTCCACCGGCTGCGGATCTCCCCGGTGCTGGGCTTCATCGGCGCCGGCGCCCTGCTCGGACCCTTCGGCCTCGGGCGTCTCGCCGACACCCATCCCTACGTCCACCTCTTCACCATCGGCAACCGCACCGAGATCGCGCATCTGGCCGAGTTCGGCGTGATCTTCCTGATGTTCATGATCGGAGTCGAGCTGTCGTGGGAGCGGCTGCGGACCCTGCGCCGGCTCGTCTTCGGCCTCGGCTCGCTGCAGGTCGGCTGCTCGGCGCTGATCCTCGGGGCGATCCTGTACGGGCTGCAGGTGCCGCTCGCCGGCGCGGCGATCGTCGGCATCGGGCTCGCGCTGTCGTCGACCGCGGTGGTGCTGCCGGTGCTCGCCGAGCAGAAGCGGCTCAACGCGCCCTCCGGCCGGGCGAGCTTCGCGGTCCTGCTGTTCCAGGATCTCGCGGTCGCCCCAGTGCTGTTCGCCATCGCGGTGCTGGGCCGCGGCGACGAGGGCGACAAGGGCTGGGCGCTGGCCATGGCCTTGGGCCAGGCCGCCGTCGCGCTGCTGCTGATCGTGGTCGCCGGCCGCTTGGCCCTGCGCCCGCTGTTCCAGCTGGTGGCGCGGACGCGCTCCACCGAGCTGTTCATGGCGGCCTGCCTGCTGGTCATCGTCGGCACCGCGCTGACGGCGGCGGCGAGCGGGTTGTCGATGACGCTCGGCGCCTTCGTGGCCGGGCTGCTGCTGGCCGAGACCGAGTACCGCCGGGCGATCGAGGCGACCATCGACCCGTTCAAGGGCCTGCTGCTGGGCGTGTTCTTCGTCTCCGTGGGCATGAACCTCGACCCGGCCCAGCTCATGGCGGCGCCCGGGGCGATCCTCGGCCTGTCGCTGGCGCTGGTCCTGATCAAGGCCGCCGTGGTGATGATGGCGGCCCCTGCCCTCAAGATCTCCCGTCCTGTGGCGCTGGAGGCGGCCCTGCTCCTCGGGCCGGGCGGCGAATTCGCCTTCGTGCTGATCGGGGGCGCCGTCGCCGCCGGGCTGGTGCCGGAGGATGTCGGCGCGGCCGCCCTGATCGTGACCACCGTCACGATGATCATGATCCCGGCCCTGGCGGCTCTGGGCCGGCGGCTGGGCCGGCGCGCGACGAGCTCCGCCCAGGCTGCCATGAAGTCGGAGCCGCTGCCGGACCGGGTCGAGAACCGGGTGATCATCGCCGGCTTCGGCCGCGTCGGCCGCCAGGTCGGCGAGATGCTGGACCGGCACGGGATCCCCTACCTCGCCCTCGATTCCGACGCGGCCCGGGTGGCCGAGCAGCGCCGCGCCGGCGCGCCGGTCTATTTCGGGGATTCCGGCAACACCGAGATCCTGCGCCGCTGCGACATCGCCACGGCTCGCGCCCTGGTGGTCACCCTCGACAACCCGCGGGCCGTCGAGCAGGCGGTGACGGCGGCCCGGGCGGAGCGGCCGGACCTGACCATCGTCGCCCGCGCCCGCGATGCCCGCCACGCCTCGGCCCTGTACGAGCTCGGCGTCGACGACGCGGTGCCCGAGACGATCGAGGCCTCGCTGCAATTGTCGGAGGCGGTGCTGGTCGATGTCGGCGTGCCGATGGGCCTCGTCATCGCGTCGATCCACGAGCGGCGGGACGAGTACCGCGCGCTGCTCAAAAAGCGCGAGAACGAGGCAAAGCCGATCTTTCGCGCCCGGCGCACGGTGGGAAAGGCCCTCGGCAAGCCGCCGGCCAAGAAAGAGGTTGCGGCGCGCCAGGAAGCTTGAGCCGACGGCCGCGGACAGCCTTACGCCGGGGCTAGATGCGCCTCGGCGTGCTTGGGCTGCCGGGTCACGCGGTTGCGCGGCGCCGGCTCGAAGCCGTCGGCGAAGCTGCACCGGTAGACGAGTTCGTCCGCCGGTCCGAGGCCGGTGACCAGGGGGACGGTCACGGTGTCCCCCGAGAAGCGCCAGCCCCGGGCACCCTTGTCCCAGTACAGCCAGACAGTCCCGGGGAACCCTCGCAGGGTGAACACCGCGGCCTTGCGCGACAGGGCCTGCACGGCACGGGGCGCGTACATGCCCTTGGCGCGGTAGGCCTCCCGGGTCGTCTCGGGCTGGCGATCCATGAAGGTGTTACGCACCAGTTGAATCGTCGCGCCCGGCTTCCCGAGAAACCGCTTGAAATCCGTCACATTCCGCAGGATGACCGCCATCGCAGGCCTCCTCGCTTCGTTCGGTGCGGCACGCGTCCTCGCGGCTGAACACACCTGATGCCCCGAGTTGAGCGATTCCCGTGACGGTTTCAGTGACTGCGCGAGGCTTGTCCGGGCACATATCAACAGATTCGACGACTTATGCCCAACTTATGAGTCTCCGGGGCCAGCGGAGACTCTCCAGGTGCCTCTGCATTAGGCCTTTGTCTGCCGCTGAATCTTGTCGACCATCCGCGACGACTCGGGGAGAAGGCCCGGACATCCTGCCCGGCCGACCGTAAGCTTGTCTGATTCGCCTGGGCTTGACCCGGGCGTCGTGCTGGCGCGTTCTTCCAGGATGCTGCTGCACTTCTTCACGGCCCTCCGGGAGGCCAAGGTACCCGTCTCCCTCAAGGAGTACCTGACCCTGCTCGGCGCCCTCGACCGGGGCCTGGCCGAACACGATGTCGAGGCGTTCTACTTCCTGTCGCGCACCGCGCTGGTGAAGGACGAGGCGCATCTCGACCGGTTCGACCGGGTGTTCGGCACGGTGTTCAAGGGGCTGGAGACCCTCGGCGCGGCGGTGGAGCCCGCGGCGATCCCCGAGGAATGGCTGCGCAAGCTCGCGGAGAAGTACCTGACCGAGGCCGAGAAGGCCGAACTGCAGGCGCTCGGCTGGGACAAGCTGTTCGAGACGCTCAAGCAGCGGTTGGCCGAGCAGACGGCGCGCCACCAGGGCGGCTCGAAATGGATCGGCACCGGCGGGACCTCCCCGTTCGGCGCCTACGGCTACAATGCCGAGGGTATCCGCATCGGCCAGGACGGGAACCGCAACTTCCGCGCGGTGAAGGTCTGGGACAAGCGCGAATTCAAGGATCTCGACGACGACCGCGAGATCGGCGCGCGCACCATGCGCCTCGCTCTGCGGCGGCTGCGCCGCTTCGCCCGGACGGGGGCGGCCGAGGAGCTCGACCTCGACGGCACGATCCGCGAGAGCGCCCGCCAGGGCTATATCGACGTGCGGCTGCGGCCGGAGCGGCGCAACGCCGTCAAGGTGCTGCTGTTCCTCGACGTGGGCGGCTCGATGGACTGGCACATCGCGCAGGCGGAGGCGCTGTTCTCGGCGGCGCGCTCGGAGTTCAAGCACCTCGCGCATTACTACTTCCACAACTGCCCCTACGAGGCGGTCTGGACCGAGAACCGGCGTCGGCACGAGGCGAAGACCCCCCTGCTCGACGTGATCCGCACCTATGGCAGCGACTACCGGGTGGTGTTCGTGGGCGACGCCTCGATGAGCCCCTACGAGATCGCCACGCCGGGCGGCTCGGTGGAGCATTGGAACGCGGAGCCCGGCGCTGTCTGGATGCAGCGGCTCCTCGACCATTTCCCGAAGGCGGCGTGGCTCAACCCGATACCGGAGACCCACTGGGGCTACACCCAGTCGATCGGGATGGTGCAGCGGCTCGTGGGCGGCCGGATGTTCCCGTTGACCCTCGACGGGCTCGACGCGGCGGCCCGGGCGCTGGTGCGGTGAGGGTCGCTACCCCTGCTGCGCGGGGGTCGAGACCACGAGCCCATCCAGGTTCGGCGCGATCTTGATCTGGCAGGACAGGCGGGAATTCTCGCGCACGTCGGAGGCGAAATCGAGCATATCCTGCTCCATGTCCTGCGCCTTGCCCACGACGTCGATCCAGTCGTCGGCCACGTAGACGTGGCAGGTGGCGCAGGCGCAGGCGCCGCCGCATTCCGCGTCGATGCCCGGGACGTTGTTGCGCAACGCCGTCTCCATCACGGTCGCGCCGACGCTGCCTTCGACGGTCCTCTCCGTCCCGGCGTGGTCGACGTAAGTGATCTTGGGCATGCTCGGCTCCGGGCTCGCGTCGAGCGGCCTCGCTTCGACGGGCGGGGTGACTGCTTGGCGGCTGAGGCCATGGAATGCAAGCGCGGTGGCGGCGGTCCGTTCCGGATCGATCGCCGCATCCGCATGCGCTCGGCGGACCGACGCTCTTAAGACTCGGTGTCCGGCTCGATCTCCTCCAGCGCCGCCGCGACCGCCTGCACGAGGTCGTCGAGCGCGACAGCCTCCGTGCCGGCCCGCAACTGCGCCTCGGCGGCGTCCGCGCAGGCGCGCACCCGCGTGGCGCCGACGCCGGCGGCCGAGCCCTTCAGGGTATGGGCGAGGTCGGCGCGCTGCGCGCTGGGCAGGGACGGATCGGTCAGCCGGAGCAGGATTGATCGGCATTGCCCGGCAAACAGTGCCAGCACCTCGCCGGCCAGCTCGGCGTCGCCGCCGGTCTGCGCATCGAGCTCCGCACGATCGATGGCCAGCATGCGCGCACTCCCGGAATCCGCATTCTTCTGGGGGTTGCCGAACCGATCCCCATGATTCACCCCCTGATTCGCCGGACGGGGATCGCGCAGGGACCCTCATCTGCGCCAAGATGGTGGAGCCGGAAGGCAGCGGCCGCAGTAACCATAGCGTTAACGGTTTCTGGGGTCGGACGGCGGCTCGGGTATCGGCAATCGGTGTCCGCGTCTAATCCTGTAATGGTAAACGGGACGTTGCGTCTCTGGCATCAGCCTCCCCAGGTGCCGGTGAAACCCGTGTGACGAGGCGTTGAATGGCGACCGAGAAGAAGCTGAAGGACCCGGCCGAGGCCGCGCTCTCTGCGATCGAGCAGGCGCTGAACCTCGACGCCCTGACGCCGACCGGCACCGAGAGCCGCGCCGAGCCGCGCCTGCCCGATGTCGGGGATGCCCATCCCCTGCTCGACGGCGCCCTCGATCCGGCCGGCCGCCAGATGCCGCCGCGCCTCGACCTCGATCCGCCGCTGGCCTCCGACCTGCCCCCGCCCGGCCGCGAGCGCCTGCGCCGCGAGGGCGGCCTGCTGCCCCCCGACCGCTCGCTGGTGGCGAACGACGACCGGCGCAACATCGGCATCCTGCAGCAGACCCTGCGGGTGCGCTCCTCGCCCAAGCCCTACCTGTTCGCACTGCTGGCCGGGCTCGCCTGGATCGCCGGCCTGGTGCTGGTCGCCTGGCTGCAATCCGGCGGCGACCTGCGCGGCGTCGTCTCGGGCCTCACCGCCCTCCAGGCGACCGTGGGCGCCGCGGCCCTGCTCGGCCCGGTCGTCCTGTTCGTGATCGCCGCCATGCTGGCGGCCCGGGCGCAGGAGATGCGCCTCGTTGCCCGCGCGGTCGGCGAGGTCGCGGTGCGCCTCGCCGAGCCGGAGAGTTTTTCCACCGACGCCGTCCTGACCATGTCGCAGACGGTGCGCCGGGAAGTCGCCGCGGTCGGCGACGGCGTCGAGCGTGCGCTGGCCCGGGCCGGCGAGCTGGAGACCCTGGTCCGCGGCGAGATCGCCACCCTGGAGCGGGCGTATTCCGACAACGAGATCCGCATCCGCTCCCTGGTCGAGGAGCTGGTCGCCCAGCGGGAATCCATCGTCACCAACGCCGAGCGGGTGCGCGGCGCGATCACCGGCTCGCATCAGAGCCTCAGCCAGGAGCTCGAGGGCGCGTCCGAGCGGATCGTCATGGCGCTCACCGGCGCGGGCGAGCGCGTGACCGGGGCGCTCGACGCCCGCGGCGCCGCCATAACCGCCTCCCTGGGCGAGGCGGGCGATCGCGTCGTCAACCTGATGACCGGGCGCGGTGACGAGCTGATCGAGAGCCTCGCGAATACCAGTGAGGGCGTGCGCGGCAGCCTGCTGGAAGTCGGTGAGACCCTGACGCGGGCCTTCGAGACCCGCGCCCGCGACGTGAGCGGCGCCTTCGAGGCGACCGGGACCGCCCTTACCGGGCGGATCGCGGAGAGCACCGCCTCCGTGGCCCAGAGCCTTGCCGAGACCGGCCTGCGCGTCAGCGAGTCCCTGGAGCGCCAGGGCGGCGTCGTGCGCGAGAGCTTCGAGCGCTCGGTGATCGGCCTGGAGAACGCCTTCCTCTCGCGGGGCTCCGAGCTGACGGAGCGCTTCGGCGCGATGGGCACCCAGATCACCGCCCGCTTCGCCGAGACCGGCGCGGCCCTGACCCAAGACATCGCCGGCCGAGGCTTGGCCCTGCGTGCCGAGATCGAGAATGCCGGCCTGTCCGTCGCCGAGGCGATCGAGAGCCGCGGGCGCGACGCCCAGGCCGCCCTGGCGCTGGCCATGGGCGGCGTCGGCGAGACGCTGACCAGCCAGGCCGGCGCGGTGCGCGACGACCTGCTCGGCACCGCCGAGCGGATCGCCGAGACGGTTGCGGACCGCGGCAACGCCCTGGCCGAGCGCATGGACGGCATCGCCGCGCGCCTGCACGACACCGTGACGATCCAGGCCTCGGATCTCGAGACCCGCGTCGCGGCCGCGGCCGAGCGGGCCGGCGGCCACATCACCGACCGGACCCAGGCGGCCACGGAGAGCCTGGAGAGTGCCTTCTCGGCGCTGGGCCACGGCTTCGAGGCCGGCGCCGCCTCCGCGGTCCAGTCCCTGCGCGGCTCGGCAAGCGCCGTCACCGGCGAGGTCGAGGCCCATACCCGCGAGGCCTCCGCCCGCCTGGTCGAGACCCTCCAGACCCTGCGCCACGGCTCGGCCGAGGTGACCGGAGCCGTCGAGGCCGAGACCGCAGACCTGCTGGCCCGCTTCCGCGACGCGGCCGACCGGGCTGGCACCGAGTTCGGCGAGCGCGGCTCCGCGGCCGTGTCCGCCCTGCGCGCCGCCCTGGACGACCTCAACCGCGAGCTGTCCGCCCGCACCGGCGATGCCACCGGCAGCCTGACGCAGGCCGCCCGCGCCATCTCGGACGACCTCGCCGCCCGCATCGGGGAGATGGAGGCCGCCTTCGGCGCGCATGGCAAGGGCGTCGCCGAGCTCCTGGCCAGCCACGCCGAGGAGACTCAGACCCGGATTAGCGGCACCGGCCGCGACATCGTGCTCGCGGTGGCGAGCCAGGGCGCGCGCATCGCCGACACCCTCAGCCAGACCGGCGCCAGCTTCGCCGAGACCGCGGACGTGCGCGTCCGGGCGATCGACGAGACCCTGGGCAGCCGCCTCTCCGCCCTGCAGGAGACCATCGCCCGCGGCGACAGCCTGGCCGACCGCATCGGCCGCGACACCGCGACCTTGGGCGAGACCGTCGGAGCCCGTCTGGAGGAGATGGACCGGCTCATCACCGTCAAGGGCCAGGCGGTGGCCGAGACCATCGCGACCCGCGCCCGCGAGGCCGGCAGCCTGGTCGAGACCCATCTCGGCAATCTTGAGGAGCGCTCGGCCAAGCGCGCGGCCGAGATCGGCGAGGTCGTGGCGAACTTGGTCGACCATGTCGACGGCCGGATCGATTCCCGCGGCCAGGCCCTGAACGAGGCGCTGGCCGCCCGGACCGGGGAGATGGCCCGGATCATGGAAGAGGGCAGCCGCAACCTGGTCGCGGTGCTCGATGGCCGGGCCGAAGGGCTCGGGCAGGACATCGACCGGCGCACCGCCGAGATGGCCCGCCGCATCGCGGGCAGCGCGGAGCATTTCGATGCCGGCGTGATCAGCCGCCTGCAGGCGATCGCCGACGCCCTGGAGGAGCGCGCCCGCCTCGTGAACGAGAGTTTTGGCGTGCAGGCCTTCGAGGCGATCCGCCTGATCGAGGCGCGCACCCGCGCGGTCGACGAGGAACTGGCCGGCCGCACCCGCGATCTCGTCGCCACGATCACCGACCGCACCGGCGGCATCGACAGGGCGATGGCCGAGAGCATCGGTACCCTCACGGGCGCCGTCGCGGAATCGACGCGCGTTCTCGAAGCCTCGCTGTCGGGGCGCGTGCAGGAGATCGTCCAGCTGGTGGACGAGCGCGCCCAGAGCGCCGACGCGGCCCTGTCCGACCGGACCGAGGACGTGCGTGCCGCCTTCGCCGAGCGCTCGGAGCTGCTCGCGAAGCTGATCGACGAGCGCATCACCGCCATGTCGAGCGAGCTCGACGAGAAGGGCCGGAGCGTGTTCGGCGCGATCGGCGGCCGCATCACCGAGCTGGCGCGCTTGTTCGACCGCGGCGGCACCTCGCTGGCCGAACTGATCGACCAGCGCGGCGAGAGCGTCCTGTCGAAGCTCCAGCAGACCATCGCGGATGCCGAGCGGATGCTCGAGGCCGGCGAAGGGCGCCTGGGCCACACCCTGTCGAGCCGCACCGCCGATATCAGCGGCCTGCTCGACGAGGGCGTGCGCTCGGTCCACGGCCTGCTCGACGACCGCACCAACCAGATCCGCGTGATGCTGGACGGCCATGCCGGCACCCTGGCCAGCACCCTCGACGGCCGCATGGGCCCGCTCAACGAGGCGCTGGACACCCGGAGCCACGCGCTGATCGCGGCCGTCGAGGAAGCCTTCGGCAGCGCCGCCGGCAGCCTGGATTCCCGGACGCAGGCGCTGGGCAGCCTGTTCGACGAGCGTCTCGGCCATCTGGAGAACCTCGTCGAAGGCCGCGGCAACCGCCTCGCCGAGACCCTGGATGCCCGCGCCCAGGGCCTGCGGACCCTGTTCGAGGAGGCCCACAACGCCCTCGACGCGGTGGTTGAAGGCGGGGGCGGCCGTTTCGCCGCCTCGGTCGACGCCAAGATCCAGGCCCTGCGGACGATGCTGGAGGAGGCGCCCGCCGCCGTCACCGCTTTGGTCGAGACCCGGGAGCGCCAGCTCGCCGCGACCCTCGACAGCCGCACGCAGCGCCTGCGGGCCCTGTTCGAGGAGGCCCAGTCCGGCCTGCGCGACCTCGTCGAGGTGCGCGGCCAGGAACTCGCCGACACGATCACGACCCGGACCGAGGGCCTGCGCCAGACCCTCGACGCCGCCCCCACCGACATGGCCGACCTGCTGGACGCCCGCTTCGCGGACCTGCGCGCCCTGTTCGAGCGCGCGCAGGCGGAGATCGACCGTTTGGTCGATGGTCGCAGCCGCGAGATCGCCGGGACGATCGAGCACCGGACCCAGGCCCTGCAGAGCGTGATCGAGCAGGCGAGCCCGGCCATCGCCGGCCTGCTCGAAGCGCGCGAGACCCAGTTCGCCGAGGCCTTCCAGGTGCAGAGCGGGCAACTCCAGACCCTGTTCGAGCGGGCGCAATCCAGCCTCGAAATCTCCGTCGAGAACCGTGGCCGGGAGATCGCCATGGCGGTCCAGGCGCGCACGCAGGATCTGCGCAACCTCCTCGATGCGGCGCCCACGGGCGTCGCCGCCCTCCTGGACGCCCGGATCGAGACCCTGCGCGCGACCTTCGACGAGGCCCGCTCGGCGATCGAGACGCTCGTCGGCGAGCGCAGCCAGGCGCTGCTCGATGCCGCGCAGGGACGGACCGGCTCGCTGGTCGAGGCTTTCGACGCGCGGATCCGTGACCTGGACGGCGTCGTCGAAGGGCGCACCGCCGCCCTGGTGCACTCCGTCGAGGCGCAGAGCGAGGCCCTGGCCCGGGGCGTCGACGCCCGCGCCGACGCCTTCACCCAGCGCATCGACAGCCGCATGCGGCTGTTCGCCACCCTGGTCGCCCAGCGCGCCGAGACCCTGGCCAGCGCCTTCGACGACCGCCACGACGCCTTCGCGGGCCTCATGGACGAGCGCACCGCCAGCCTGGTGGCGGCCCTCGACGAGCGGGCGCGGGCGCATGCCGAGCAGGTCGACGCGCACAACGCTGCCCTGGCCGAGACGCTCAGCCGACGCGAGGCCGCGCTGGCCGGCCTGATCGATGCCCGCACCGAGGCGCTGGGGGCCGGCTTCGAGCGCCGGGCCACCGCGTTGGGCGCCCTGGTCGATGCCCGCGGCGAGGCCCTGTCCCGCCGCCTCGCGGAGAGCGCCGAGGCGCTGGTCCGCGCCATCGAGGAGAAGGGCGGGGCGCTGATCGCCAGCGTCGACGGCAGCGGCCGTGCGGTCGGCGACAGCCTGGAAGGGCATGTCGCGCGCCTGCGCGCCGCCATCGACGGGCCGATGCTCGACCTGTCCCGTGCCCTCGCCGATCGCGCCGATTCGATCGAGCGGGTGCTGATCGAGACCGGCGTGCCGCTGGCGGAAACCCTGCGGCTGCAGACCGAGGAACTGGCCGCACAGTCACGGGCCTCGGCCGAGCTGCTCCGCGCCGCCATCGACGACGGTGCAGGCCGCGCCCTCACCGAGCTGTTCGAGACCAACGACCGGCTCGGCCGGGAGCTGGGCGCCGTCCTCCAGCGGATCGAGGGCGCCAACGCGGCGCTGGGCGAACTGGTCTCCGGTGCCGGCACCAATCTCGGCGCGATCGAGCAGGGCTTGGCCGGCCGGGTCGAGCAGGTCCAGACGGCGCTGCAGCGCATCGCCTCCGAGACCGGCCGCGCCACCGCGGGTGTCTCGGCCCAGGTCGAGGCCCTGCGCGAGGTCGCCAACACGGCTTTGCGCGAGGCGTCCGGCCTCGCCGAGACCCTCGACGGCCGCGGCCGCGCGCTCGGCGAGCAGACGTCCGTGCACGTGTCGGCGCTCGACCGGGCGGCCTCTTCGCTCGCGGCGATCGAGGAGCGGCTGGGGGCGACCCTGTCGGGACGCGAGGCCGCGCTCGCGGAGGCGCTGGCCGGCTTCGAGGCCCGCGCCAACGTCCTGGAGCAGCAGGGCGGCGCCCTCGCCGAGACGATCGAGCGGACGCTGCGCAGTGCCGAGGAGCGCGCCCGCGCCGTCGGCGAGTCGCTGACGCGCTCGGCGGAAGGTGCGGGGGCTTCGGTCACCAGCGCCTTCGAGGGCCTGAAGGACAGCGCCGGGGCCGAGAGCGAGAAGGCGGCCCAGGGCGTGCGCCAGGCCATCGAGGAGGCGGCCCGGGAGATGCGCAGCGGCCTCGACGAAGCGCAGACCAAGTTCGGCGCTTCCGTCTCGTCCCTGCGGGAGATGGCGGGCTCGATCCGCGGCGAACTCGACGCGACCCGCGCCGAACTCGCCCGGGGCGTCCTCGACCTGCCGCGCGAGACGCAGGACGCCACCGGCGAGATGCGCCGGGTGGTGGCCGACCAGATCAAGGCGCTCAACGAGCTCTCCGCCCTGGTCTCCCGCACCACGCGCTCGGTGGATGTCGCCCAGCCGCAGGCCCAGCGCCGGGTGGCGGAGGGCGGGTCCCGCGCCGTCGCGGCGCCGCAGGCCAGCAGCGCTCCGGCTCCGTCCGCGGCACCTGTCCAGACCGTGTCGGCTCCGGCGCTGCCGGCGCCCCCTGCCCCGGTGCGGTCCGCCACCGGTCAGGCCCGGATCGAGGCGCCGCGGCCGTCCGCGACCGCCCGCCCCGTCGCCATGACGGCGGGCGGTGCCAAGCGCGGCTGGCTGTCCGACCTGCTGACCCGCGCCTCCCTGGATGAGGACGACGATGCCGAGGCGGAGGCGACCAATGCCGCCGCCCCGGCGCCGGCGGGCCGCCCGTCTCAGACACCGGCCCAAGCCACGTCCCAGGCTCCCGCCGAGACCGGCCGGATCGCCCTGGACACGATCTCGACCGACATCGCCCGGATGATCGAGCACCGGACCGCGGTCGACCTGTGGGAGCGCTACCGCCGGGGCGAGCCGAACCTGTTCGACCCGCGCATCTACACCGCGCAGGGCCGGACCACCTTCGCGGAGATCCAGCGCCGCTACCTGTCGGATGCGGAGTTCCGCCGCAGCGTCGACCGCTACGTGGGTGAGTTCGAGCGGCTGCTCGGCGACGTGGTCAAGAACGACAGCGACGCCAAGCGGACCGACGCCTACCTCACCTCGGAGACCGGCAAGGTCTACACCATGCTGGCCCATGCCAGCGGGCGCTTCGACGGGGCTTAGGACGACAGCCGGCGCGGGCGCTCATAGGGCCCGCGCCGAAAGAGCAGGGCGTTCAGAGCAGGCCGAGTCCGACCAGTTCGCGGCGCAGGGCCTCGGGCATCTCGGCGAGGTCGCCCGATTGCCCGGCCCCCAGATCGGCCGGCGCGTCGCGGGCCGTCAGGTAGCGCCAGCCCTGGAACGGCCGGCAGGGGCGGGGCGACACGGGTACGAGGCGCGGGTCGAAGACCAGCCGGCAGCGCGGAATGCCGTCCTCCCCGGTCAGCTTCTCGATGGCGGTGATCGCCTGCCGGCAGGACAGGGTCCCGCGGATCACCCAGTAGATCGAGCCCTTGCCAGTAATCTCGCGATGGCGCTTTGGCAGGGTGCGGGTGACGTGGAACGAAACGGCCGGGCGTCCCTCGCGCAGCGCCTCGGCCCGGAACCGCTCCTGACGGGCTTCGAGGTCGGCGATCGAGGTGGGTCCGACGCAGAGCTTGATCAGGTTCAGGGCCACGGGCGTTTTCGTCTCACGACCTTCGGCGGGCGCTCCTGATAGCAGGGCTGCGCGGCGCCGTCAGGCGAACAGGGCGAGCCGCTGCTCCGGCGGCAGCGCGTCGATCGCCGCGAAGCTCAGGATCGGCGCATCCGGCTCGGCGGCGGGTTCGGGGGCGGCGGCGATGATATCGGCCCAATCCTCGGCTTCCGCAGATCCGTCATGGTCGACCGCGTCATCGCTGAACACGGCCGCCTCGGCCTCCATCACCGCCTCGGTCTCCGCCCCGTCCGAGACCGGCAGGAACACGATGTCCTCGTGGAGCGGCGGGCTTCCGGGGCGGGCCACGAGCGCCGCAGCCGTGACGGCCGGAACCTCCATGGCGATGTAGCGGTCGATGTCGCTCTGGCAGAGGTCGGATAGCTGGACCTCCGGGCGGGTGCCGGCCGCCGGGTCGCGGGGCATCGGCGGCACCCGCTCGGCCTCGCTGCCCCAGATCGCGATCATCGCGGCGAGCCGGTCTTCGAGGTAGCGCAGGGTGTAGACGATCCGGGCGGTGCGCTGGGCGGTGAGGTCCTGGAACGAGCAGGCGGTGTAGATCGCCGTCGCGTGCCGATCCAGCGCGTCGCAGGTCGGCGCGTCGGCGCCCCGCTCGCGCAGGATCCAGGCCGCTTCTTGGATCGCCTCGGCCGAGCCGAGGATGTCGGAGGTCGCCTGCTCGGTCTCGCGCACGATGGCGTCCAGCGCCAGCGAGGCCTGGGTGAGGCGGGTCTGCTCGTTGTCCCGCGCGCTGATCGCGGCGATCTCGGCCTTGGTCTGGTTGATCGCCGCGGCCATCTCGACGAGGTTGCCGTGCAGCTGCCCGAAGGTCTGGTGATCCCGCTCAGCGGTTACCGCGTGTTCCAGCCGGCTCATCGCGCCGAGCAGCATCTCGGTCTCCGCGGCACGGTTGCGGCGGGCATATTCGGCCAGGAACCAGCGCCCGCGTTCGCTGAGGCAGATCGTCGCCTCGATCGCTTCGTACTCGGCGAGCGCACCTGCAGGGGCTGAACCGGACATGGGATCCCTCCGAACCCGAAAGGCCGGTGCGGCGACGGCCGGGAGGTCGTGCGCAACCAATGTGACAGGGGCAGTTTAACGGGGGCCTAACGCTGAGGCGGTGATTTATTTTCAAATGGTTTTACGCACCGGGCGGCCGGTCATTCAATTCGCTCAACCTTCATGAATTTGGCTTATAGGCGTGAGATCGTGCCAAATTCGGAGTTGGGGCGAAGGCGACCGATATTTTATCCAATAGAACTCCGTTGCGAGATCCCTGCCGAGCAGGTCGGCGAAGGGCGAGAGGCGGCTCTCGGCTGGGCACACCGGTGGCCGTACTCAAAAATCGATACGCGGCCGGCTGCGAGGTTGTCGCGTTGCGGCGACGTGCCGGCGACGCGATATCCGTGTTGCGTGCCCGGGATGAACCGGCGCATCAAAGCCTTGCGCTCCGGGCGTCGGTGAGCTCGTTCTCAAAACTCGACACGGACCCGCATTTTTGAACCTTCGGATAGTAACGGAACGACCAGCGGGGATCGGTGCGCTCGCTTTCGCGTCCCCGTAACGCGTCCATGAACGTGTTGAAGCGTTCCCGCTCCGCGGTCATCAAGCGCAACGTCGTCGTGCGGATGTATTCGGGCGGCAGGGCGCGGGCCTTCATGGCGGCGACCCCGTCCTGAACGGCGCGCGGGTTGTCGTCGACGATCAAGGTCGTGTCAGGGTGGAAGAACGCATCCCGGCCGCCTTTGCTGCGGGTCGACACGACGGGCAATCCGGCCAGGAGGTATTCGGTGCCCGCGTACATCGCGCCTTCGACTTTCGACAGGCACAGGCCGACATGGGCCGACGCCATCGCGTCGTTGACCTGGATATGGTCCATCGGTGAGAGGATGCCACCGGTTATTGTATTGCAGATCGCGTGACCGCTCGGCAGGTGCGTCACGAATTTGTTCAACTGTGATCGCTTCAGGCCGGGCGACCAGTGATCGAACAGCTTGGTCACATAGGCGCAGCTCGGCACCAGCCGCGCCAGATCGTGCCGCTTCATCGGAGCGAGCATGGCATTGTAGATGGCGTCGTAGGTCCGTTCCCGACCCGGGACCGGGACGTACATGGTCTCGTCGATGAACATGTTCTGCGGCACACGCAAGGCATCGACCCCGAGCCTGCGCAGCAGTCGCTCTTCGGCGTCTGTGTTGGCCATGACGATGAGACGGGCGCCGGGATGCGCCTTGCGGAACCGATGATACTGCACCGCTAGCGAAAGGGCGTAGGTCGGCCGCTCGAGGCTCATCGTGACGGGATGCAGGAAGATGAACGGCTCGTCCGGAAACCGGGACGCGAAATAATGCGCCGCGCCGAAGGGCGGTGGCCGCGGCTGGCTGCAGAAGATCGGTGGATCCAGGCTCAGGAACAGGCCGGCGATCGGCATGTCCGGCGCGAAGGTCTGCGGGCTGCGCGCAAACATTTTCTGCAGGCCGGCCAGCTGGCTCAAGACGGGAACGCTGAACAGAAACGGGTATCTCAGAGCATAGAGCTGAATCATGCCGATGACTCGTCGCCGCCCTCTGATCAAGACCTCCGGTCTCGATCGGGCCGCCCAGAGGACGTTTTGGCCTTGGGCATAGGGCGTCGTTCAGTACGATAATTTGTTCTCGGCGATCATAAATTGTTGTTTAATTTTCTGTTTACATTGTTTCTCCATTGAAAATGGGTTCGTCGCCGGCTTTGATGCCGGTGGCTGAGATGGGATCGGCAGCGCGCGTCCGTGCCGAGGCCGAACCACGGATCGTGGCGCCGGTCGGCACTCGACCGGCGGGCTTCGGGAATCCCGGGCGGCAGGAGCACGGGACGGGCATCGGCACCCGTTTGGAGCGTCGACCCTCATGGACGTTCCCAGTTTCCGCCCGATCGCGTCGCCAACGTGGTCAGGCTGCTGGGTTGCCAAGAAAATGCCGAGAACCAGGAAAGTCGCCGAGAACGTTGCGAGGAATGCAGCGGGCGCTTACGGCAACCGAGCCCACGGTCGGGGTACCGCTTGCGCCGTCCCGGATCTCGCCGCCTGATCGTTCCGCCGCCTCGCCCTCGAAAACCCCCGTCCCAACCTTGCACCGCCCGTCCGGCCCGGCGCGCCTGTCGCTGCTCTACGCCGTCGTCTTCACCGAGATCGGCATCGCGATGCCGTTCATGCCGCTTTGGCTCGACGGCCTCGGCCTCGACGCCCGGGTGATCGGCGTGCTGCTCGCCCTGCCGATCGCCACCCGGATCGTCGCGACGGCGCCGCTGATGAGCCTGCTCGACCGGGGCTTGGGCCCGCGCCGGCTGATCCTGCTCGGCAGCCTCGCCCTCAGCCTGACCTACGCGCTGATGCCGGGCGCCGCCGGGATCGGCTGGCCCTTCCTCGCGATGCTGGTCATCCTCAACGCCGTCGCGGGCGCGCCGCTGGTCCCGTGCATCGATTACCTGACCCTGGCGGCCGTGCGCCGCGACGCCCGCCTGATCTATGCCCGGATCCGGATGGCCGGCTCCATCGCGTTCCTGCTGGCCAATTTGGCGGGGGGATTCCTGCTCTCGGCGCTCGGCGGCCAGCTCGCGGTGCCGCTTCTGCTGACCGGCCTCGCCCTGGCGGCGGGCCTCGTGGCTTGGCGCAGCCGCTCGGTGGTGGCCCTGCCCCAGGTCCCGCCCGGCGCCGTCCGGGCGCGCCTGCCGCTGACGCTCTGGCTCTGTATCGGCGCGGCGGCGGCGATCCAGGCGAGCCACGGGGCGATCTACGGGTTCGGCAGCATCTACTGGACGAGCCAGGGCATTGCGCCGGTCTGGGTCGGCGCGCTCTGGGCGACCGGCGTCCTATCCGAGATCGCGCTGTTTGCCGGCATCACCGCCCTGCCCGCCTCCTGGCGAGCCCCGATGCGGCTCCTGGCCCTCGGCGCCGGCGCGGCGATCCTGCGCGCCATCGGCATGTATCTCCTGGGCGATCACTTGGCCGCCCTGGTGCCGCTTCAATGCCTGCACGGCCTGACTTTCGGGGCGACGCAGCTCGGTGCGATGGCGGCGGTGTCGGCTTTCGCCCCCGAGGGCGCCCGGGGGCGGGCGCAGGGCACGCTGAGCGCCGTCAACGCGAGCATCTCCGTGGGCGCGACCCTGGTGAGCGGCATCGCCTACCGGGCCGGCGGCCCCCTCGCCTTCCTGCTGATGGCGCCGCTGGCCGCCTGCGGCCTGGGCCTGGCCCTCGCCTCCGGACGCGCCCGGGGGGTGACGTTGGACACGGATCGTCAACCGTAATGTCGACATAACCACACGGCAGGGTGGTGCCTCCGAGAGAGGTGCCTCCAAGTGAGGAGTGAGGGCTTGCTGAGCGAGGGCATGGTTCCCGGCGCGTCGCTGCGGGATCGGCCGGCGGACGGCCGGCTGGCGCTCGACGGTCGCTGGACCGCCGATCAGGCGCCGACCGTCGAGGCGAATGCGGCACGCCTCCTGGCCGCCGGCCGGGCCGGTGCCGTGGCGGTCGACCTGTCGGGGATCGAGCGGCTGGATACGCTGGGCGCCTGGGTGCTCGAGCGGACCCGCGCCGAGATCGCGCAGGCGGGAGGCGCGCTGACCTATGTCGGCGTGCGGCCCGAGCATCGCACCCTGCTGGGTGAGGTGCGCCTGCCCGAATCCGGAATCGTGCCCTCGGGCCGGCCCGGCCGCATCGTCAGCGTGCTCGATACGGTCGGCCGCGAGACCGTGCGCGGCGGCCACGAGTTCGTCACCGCCCTCGCCTTCCTGGGCGAGGTGATCGCCGCCTGCGGGCGCGTCGCCCTGCGGCCCAGCACCTTCCGGGGCACGGCCCTCGTCAACCAGATCCAGCAGGTGGCGTTCAATGGCGCCCCGATCATCGTGCTGATCTCGTTCCTGGTCGGCGGCATCGTCGCCCAGCAGGGCATCTTCCAGCTCCAGCGCTTCGGCGCCCAGACCTTCGTGGTGAACCTGATCGGCCTGCTGATCCTGCGCGAGATGGGCGTGCTGCTCACCTCGATCATGGTCGCGGGCCGGTCCGGCTCGGCGATCACCGCCGAGATCGGCTCGATGCGCATGCGCGAGGAGGTCGACGCCCTGCGGGTCATGGGCCTCGATCCCGTCGAGATCCTGATCGTGCCGCGGGTGCTGGCCCTGATGGTCGGCCTGCCGATGCTGACGCTGATCGGCGACATCGCCGCGCTCACCGGCGGTGGCCTCACTGCCATGCTGTACGGCGGCCTGACGCTCGATCAGTTCCTCGTCCGGCTCCAGGCGGCGGTCGGCGTGCACCACGTCATGGTCGGCCTGATCAAGGCCCCGTTCATGGCACTGATCATCGGGATCCTCGCCACGATCGAGGGCTTCGCCGTGGAAGGCTCGGCCGAATCCCTCGGCCGCCACGTCACCGCCTCAGTCGTGAAGTCCATCTTCATGGTCATCGTCCTCGATGGATTGTTCGCGGTGTTCTTCGCCGCGATCGATTTCTGAGCCCGTCCAGATGATCGCCCCCGCCATGCCCGAGACCGAAGCCGGCCCGGCGCCCATCATCCGGGTGCGCGATCTCGTGGTGGGATTCCGCGACCGGACCATCCTCAAGGGGCTGAACCTCGACATCCGGGCGGGCGAGATCATGGGCTTCGTCGGGCCGTCGGGCCAGGGCAAGTCGGTGCTGACCCGGACGATCCTCGGCCTCACGCCGAAGCGGGCGGGCATGATCGAGGTGTTCGGCCGCGACGTCGACGGCATGACCCAGGCCGAGCGCCGGCGGATGGAGCAGCGCTGGGGCGTGCTGTTCCAGCAGGGCGCCCTGTTCTCGGCGCTCACCGTCAAGCAGAACATCCAGATGCCGATGCGCGAGCACCTGCACCTGTCCGAGCGCCTGCTCGACGAGTTCGCTCGGCTCAAGATCGAGATGGTCGGCTTGCAACCGGACGCCGCCGACAAGCTGCCCTCGGAGCTGTCGGGCGGCATGATCAAGCGGGCGGCGCTCGCCCGCTCCCTGGCGCTCGATCCCGAGATCCTGTTCCTCGACGAGCCGACCTCGGGGCTTGACCCGATCGGCGCGGGCGAGTTCGACGACCTCGTCTCGACCCTGAAGGAGACGCTGGGCCTGACCGTGTTCATGGTCACCCACGACCTCGACAGCCTCTACACCGCCTGCGACCGCATCGCGGCGCTGGGCGACGGCCAGATCATCGCCGCCGGCACGATCGAGGAGATGCTGGCGAGCGACCACCCCTGGCTGCGCTCGTACTTCCACGGCAAGCGGGCCCGCGCCATCACCTCCGGGGTGCCGGCGCATGCCTGACCGCCCCTTCCCCCTGATCCCGTCCCGCTCCCGTCCGGGATCGGCGACACGCAGCTCGGCCGGACCCGGTTCGCCGAGCGGAACCGCAGGCTGACCGCATGGAAACCCGCGCGAACTACGCCCTCATCGGGGCCTTCACCCTCGCCGTGATCCTGGCGGGCTTCGGCACCGTGCTGTGGCTCTCCGGCGGGTCGTCGCGGCAGGTCAGCCAGACGGTGCGCATCGTGTTCTCCGGCTCGGTCGGGGGGCTCTCCCGCGGGTCGAGCGTGAACTTCAACGGCATCAAGGTCGGCGAGGTCACCGATATCCGCCTGGCCCCGCAGGATCCGCGCCGGGTGCTCGCCCAGATCAAGGTCGATCCCTCGACGCCGCTGCGGGCCGATACCCGTGCCCGGCTCGATTCGGCGATGCTGACCGGCGTCTCGGTGATCTCCCTGTCGGGCGGCAACGCCGACGCGCCGGTGCTCGCGCCGATGGCCAATGGCGAGCCGCCGACGATCTTCGCCGATTCCTCCGACATGCAGGACATGATGGCGCTCGCCCGCCAGGTGGCCCAGCGCGCCGACGACATGCTCGCCCGGCTCGACCGGATCGTGGCCGGCAACGAGGGCGCGATCAACCGGGCGCTGACCAACGTCGAGGCGTTCTCGAAGACGCTGGCCGATGCCGGCCCGAACATCGCCACCCTGGTCAAGGCGGTGGACGGGGTGAAGCTCGGCCACGTGATCGACAATGCCGACCGCTTCTCCGAGGCCCTGTCGAAGTCCAGCCCGGACATCGAGGGCGCCGTGCACGATGCCCGCTCGCTGGCGGCCAAGCTCAACGCCTCGGCCGACAAGATCGACGGTGTGCTCAACGGCGCCCAGAGCTTCCTCGGCTCCGCCTCGGGCCAGGAGGGTTCCAGCACGTTTACCGAGATCCGCGCCGCCGCGGTCTCGGTGCGCGATGCCGGCAAGGCCTTCCGGGTCATGTCGGAGAACCTGGACAAGCGCACCGCCAGCATCTCGACCAATTTCGGCCGCCTCAGCGGCACCGGCCGCCGTGAGGTGGAGGCCCTGTCGGGGGACGGACAGCGCACCCTCAACACCCTGAACCGCACCGTGCGCAGCCTGGAGCGCGACCCGAGCCAGGTGATCTTCGGCGGCAAGCCGTCGTTGCCCGAATACAACGGCGGCCGGTGAAATCATCGGTGGCCGGGTCGATGTGTCCCGGCGCACGGCACGGATACGGGCGAGGGATAGTTTCTGCGGCATAGCTTATACAGCTCTGCCGCGCGTCGGCGGGGTTCCTCAGGTTGTGCGTATGGCCCGCTCGTCCCACCTTCTCGCTGCCGCGCTGCTCGCCGCCCTCCTGGGCGGCTGCGGCGGCGGCGCGGCACCGCTGACCTTCGATCTCGCGGCGCTCCCGCCGGCCAGGCGCCCGGTCGCGGCCGGCCGCTCGATCGCGGTCTCGGAGCCGGTGGGCATCCAGCCGTTCGAGGCAGACCGGATCATCGTGCGCGAAGCGGGGGGCGCCCTCGCCTTCCTGGGCGGCGGCCAATGGGCCGATCGGCTGCCGCGGCTGATCCAGACCCGTCTCCTCCAGAGCCTGGAGAATTCCGGCCGGCTCCGCTCGGTCAGCCGGCCCGGCGACAAGGTCGTGGCCGATTACCAACTGATCAGCGAGATCCGCGCCTTTGACATCCAGGCCACGACCGGGGAGGCGGTGGTCGACCTGTCGCTGAAGCTCGTGGCCGACGGCACCGGCAAGGTGACGGCCGCCCGGATCTTCACGGCCCGCGTGCCGGTGGCGAAGATCGATGCCGGCAACGGCGCCCAGGCCCTCGATCAGGCCCTGACCATCGTGTTGGCCGACGTGGTGCGGTGGGTGAATACCGGGCGGTGATCGGGCATCATGGCGGCCACACGCGGCCGTCCTTCAAGCGCCCGGCAAGCGCCCGGCGGCAATCAGTCGATAGGAGATGGCGCTTCGTCAGCCCGGAATACGCCCAGGACGATCATTTGCTCCGGCCGGTCTTGCGTGAGCGCCAAGACAGCTCTCATGTCGCCGGCACGCACGATGAAGGTCTCTTCGCCGTGTCGCGTGCCTAGGCGGACGACATCCTCCGAATGCGTCAGGGTCTCGCGATCTTTCGAGACGTGCTCGACCTTTTCGAGAAGGCGGCTCACGTCGATGTCGTTGACGTCGCGCGCCTGCATGCGGTCGACGGCATGCTGGGTGAACACCGTGTTCATGGGTGACGATCCCCCGCCTCGGATCCGAACATCCGCTTGACGTCGTCGAGCGTGCGCAGCTTCCCGTCCTGAATATCGCGTTTCGCCGCTTCGATCATCGGGCCGACCAGTTCCTGAAGCGCGATACCTAGCACGTCGGCCTCACTCAATGCGCGGCGCATCCTGTTTTCGTAGCGGGCGGCCCCCCAGCCGTACAAGTCCATGCCCAACAAGACGATCACGAGAAGCCAGAAGGAGCGACTATAGGGCGTGGCGCTCCAATCGAGGATCTGTACTCCGTCGATCGTCTTCGTGATTTCGAAGATGTAAGCGCCGGACAGGACGTTACCAAGAAGACCAAAGAGGCCGAGGCCGACGGCTTTCACCAGTGGGTGGTCGAAGAGCAACCGCCTGATGCGCTCCACGGGTCCGCCCCTGATTCCCTTGAACTCCGTTCAGCCTTGAGCTTGCTGCGACGCGACGATCCGCGCAAGAAGACGGCGCCGTCCGGTCACTCCATCACGGCCGCTTTCAGGATCACCACCATGGTGGCCCGGGCCGGGCCTTCGGTGCAGCGCACGAGATGGGGGCGGTCGCAGCGGTAGCGCAGGGTCTCGCCGGCCCGGGCGCGCTGCACGATCCCGCCGATCTCGACCTCGAACGCGCCCTCGCTGACCGAGAGCGATTCCACCGAGCCGCGCTGGTGCGGGTCCGAATCGAGGACGCCGCCGAGATCGGCCGTGACCTCGTACCATTGCAGCCACTCGATCGTCTTGATCCAGCCGATGATCGCCAGCCGGACCTTGCCGTCCTCCGAGACCAGGATCGGCGTGTCCGCCCGGGAGGTCTTCTCGATGAACGGCTCCTCGTCGCCCGCCGCCAGCACCCGGTCGATCGAGACGTCGAGCGCCTGCGACAGCCGCCAGATCGTCGCCAGCGTCGGGTTGGTCTCGTTGCGCTCGATCTGGCTGATGATCGACTTCGCCACGCCCGATTGCTCGGCGAGCTCCGACAGCGAGAGATTGTAGGCCTTGCGCAGGCGCTGGATCGTCTTGCCGAGTTGGCCGGAGAGCACCTGCGCCCCGGTCAGCAGGTCGCGTCCGCGCGCCCGGTCGGGCCGTTCCGCCTGGTCCTGCATCGTCACCGGTCCACCTAGGCCGTTCCGTTATCCGAACGATCGTACGCTTCTTCAAACGCAATCGCTGCCCGGACGCAAGGCGGGCGGCCCCCTGAAGTTAGGGCCAGATCGCGTGAAAGTGGTGGACCGGGCCGTGACCGGAGCCGATCGCCAACCGGTCGGCCGCGCCGAGCGCCGCCGTGAGGTAATCCTTGGCGGCCGCCACCGCCTCCGGCAGCGTCAGCCTCCGGGCCAGCCCGGCCGTGATCGCGGAGGACAGCGTGCAGCCGGTGCCGTGGGTGTTGCGGGTGGCAACGCGCGGGGCCGCGAAGGTCTGCGCGTGACCGTCGGCGGTCACGAGGTGGTCGACGCTCATGGCGCCGGTTCCGTGGCCGCCCTTGATCAGCACGGCCCGGGCGCCGAGCGCCACCAGCCGCCGGGCCTGAGCGGCCGCCCCGGCCTCGTCCTCGGCCACGGCCTCGCCGAGCAGCACCGCCGCCTCCGGCAGGTTGGGGGTGATCAGGACGGCGCGCGCCAGCAGCCTGTCCCGGAGCGCCGCCACGGCGTCCTCCGAGATCAGGCGGTCGCCGCTGGTGGCGACCATCACGGGGTCGAGGACCACCGGGATCGTCGCCGCCTGCCGCGCCAGCCCGTCGGCGACCGCTTCGATCACCGCGATCTGCGACAGCATGCCGATCTTCACGGCATCGACCGCGAGGTCGGAGAAGACGCTGTCGATCTGCCGGGCCACGAACGCGGCCGGCACGTCGTGGATGCCCTGGACCCCCCTCGTGTTCTGGGCGGTCAGCGCCGTGATCACGCTGGCGCCGTAGACGCCGAGCGCCGAGAAGGTCTTCAGGTCGGCCTGGATGCCGGCACCGCCGCCGGAATCCGAGCCCGCGATGGTGACCGCGATCGGGCTGGCGCCGCTCATCGGGCAGCTCCCCGCGCCGTAAGGGCGGCGTCGATGGCCGCGCGCAGCTCCCGGGCGCGCTGCCGCACCGGCTCGGTCCCGAACAGGGCGGTGATCACCGCGACGCCGTCCGCTCCGGCGGCGATCACCGGGGCGGCGTTGTGCAGGCCGATCCCCGCGATGGCGCCGAGCGGCAAACCCGCGCCCCGGGCGAGCCGAGCCCGGAAGGCGATGCGCGAAAACCCGTCGAGGCCGACCGGCGGGTCGGGATTGTCCTTGCTGGTGGTGGCGAACACGCCGCCGATGCAGGCATAGTCGACCGGGAGCCGGTACAGCTCGTCGGCCTGGGCGGCGGTTTTCACGGTCAGCCCGATGATCGCCCCCTCCCCCAGCAGGCGGCGCGCCTCGGCCGGGTGGAGATCGCTCTGGCCGAGATGGACGCCGTCCGCCCCCGCGGCCAAAGCGAGGTCGACCCGGTCGTTGACCAGGACCGGCACCCGCCCACCGACGGCGGCCTGGATCGCCCGGATCCGCGCCAGCGTGGCCCGGGCATCCGGGATGTCCTTCTCGCGGTACTGGAGCAGGGTGGCGCCCCCCGTCACCGCGTCGGCGGCGAGCCGGGCCAGGTGATCCCCGTCCGCGCCGCAGACACCGACATCGAGGAGACCGTAGAGCCGCAGGTCGACGGGCCGGCTCCCGGCCGTCGCGGAGATCGCGCTCGCTGCCATCGTGGTCGCCTGCCCCCGCCGGAATTGGCCCCGCGCCGGCACATCTCCGGCGGCCCTGTTTGGGCAGCGGCCGCCGGCTTGGCAACCCGTCCGGTCACAGGGCCGCGTTGACGCGGGGCGATCCTGCCCCCCTATAGGGACGGATCCGGTCTGAAAGAATCCCGCGCCCGGCGGGAGAGGGTTTCGAGGGGCGATGACGGTCGGCGAGGCGCAGACGGGTGCGCGCGGGGTACAGGCCCTGCCGGAGCGCTCCTCCGTGGGCCTCGTCGCGGTGATCGTCGCGGCGACCAAGGGGGAGCCGCGCGCCCTGACCATCCGGGTCCCGGACCAGGCGCCGGGCCGCGGCGACGGCCTGCCGGCCGGGCCCCTCGTGCCCGAGCACGCCACCCTGGAGCGCGGCCTGCGCGCCTGGGTGGAGCGGCAGACGCACCAGCGCCTCGGCTATGTCGAGCAGCTCTACACCTTCGGCGACCGCGACCGCTCCGGCGGCGACGAGGCCCCGGAGGCGCACGCGCTCTCGGTGGCCTATCTCGCCCTGGTCCGCGAGGAGCGCCCGGCCGGCATCGCCGAGGCGGCGTGGCAGAACTGGTACCGCTACCTCCCGTACGAGGATTTCCGCACCGGCCGCCCGCCCCAGCTCGACGCCATCGAGGCGCGGCTCGCGGCCTGGGCGGCCGAGCCCGCGGATTGCGCGATCCGGACCCGCCGCCTCGACCGGCTCGGCCTCACCTTCGGGATGAACGGCGGCACCTGGAACGAGGAGCGCGTGCTGGAGCGCTACGAGTTGCTGTTCGAGGCCGGCCTGATCCCGGAGGCCCGCGGCAATGCCGGCCCGGCGGTGCCGAACGACCCGACCGGCGTGCCGATGGCCTTCGACCACCGCCGGGTGCTGGCGACCGCGATCGGCCGGCTGCGCGGCAAGATCAAGTACCGCCCCGTGGTGTTCGAGCTGATGCCCCCGGCCTTCACCCTGCTCCAGCTCCAGCGCACCGTCGAGGCGCTCTCGGGCACGCAGCTGCACAAGCAGAATTTTCGCCGCCTCGTGGCCCAGCAGGGGCTGGTGGAGGAGACCGAGGCGATCACCCGCGGCACCGCCGGCCGGCCGGCGCGGCTGGTGCGCTTCCGGCGGGAGGTGCTGCTGGAGCGCCCGGCCCCGGGGCTGCGGCTGCCGTCGCGGCGGGTGGGTTAGCCGGCGACGGGTTAGTCCGATGCGCCGTCAAGGACGGTTGCGGAGGCGGCATGTTCGACCTGTCACCACGTCAGACGGGCATCAGGCTCGCAGGGGCGGGGCGCGCCGCGCGCCACAGCCAGACCGCCGTCAGCACCAGCAGCACGGTGGCGACGGCGCCGGTGCAGTCCAGGGCGTCCCAGCCGGCCCGGCTGCCGGGGCCGAGGAGACGCACCAGCACCGGGCCGACGATCTGTCCGGCCGCGAAGGCGGCGGTCATGCGGGCGAGGAGCGGTGTCGGATTGTCGGGCCGCGCCTCGCGGGCCAGCTGCAGGCCCGCCATGGTGGCGACCATGAACGTGCCGCCCACCAGGATCGCCGAGGCTGCCACCGCCCAGAGGGTGTGGGCGGCCAGGGGCAGGCCGGTGCCGAGCGCCATGACCCCCTGCGCCACCGCCCAGAGCCGTTGGCGCGGCACGCGTGTCAGCCATCGGGCCACGGCCGCCACCGACAGGGCGGCGGCCAGGCCGAACAGCGGCCAGGTCAGGCCGAACACGCTTGGGTCGGAGGCCAGCGCCCGGGCCATGGCCGGCAGGAACGTCGCCGGCACGATGTAGCCGAACCCGAAGATGCCGTAGCACAGGACCAGGGCCGCCTGCCCGTTCCGGGGGCGGCCGGCGAAGCCCGCGGCTTCGCGCTCCCCGATCCCGGCCGCGACCCTGCCCTGCCCCCGGGACAGGGACCAGACCAGCAGCGCGCCGAGCCCCGCGATCAAGCCCAGTTCGAGCCACAGCCGCGCCGCCGGCTGAATCCCACCGAGCCAGGCCAGCGTCCCGGCGAGCGCGATCCCTACGCCGACGCCGGTGTAGATCCACGCGCCGAACTGCGCGACGCCGCGCCTGGCGAGCTCGGCCAGGCACCAGCCGCTCGCGCAGACCAGGGCCCAGGCGCTGAACAATCCGGCCAGGGCCCGCAATCCGGCCCCGAGACCGGCCGGCGCATCGTGGTCGACCGCCGCCATCGCCACCGTGGTGAGCGCCACGCCCGCCAGGCTCAGGAGCAGCCCCCGCCGCGGATCGCGGGCGAACCCCGACGCGGTCAGGGCGCCGACCAGATACCCGGCATAGTTCGCCGCGGCCCATTCCGCCCCCGCGGCGGCCGTGAGGGTGCCGTCGCGCATCATCAGCGGCATCAGGGGCGTGAAGGCGAACCGGCCGATCCCCATCGCCACCGCGAGGGCGACGAGGCCGCTGGCGACGACCGGCCAGGGCGTGTGCTCGGAATCCGTCGGGGGGGGCTGGAGCGTGCTCATGTCGGCATCCCTTGAACACCCGCCCGGCATTCTTGGAAAATGAATTTTTGTGACGTACGGTTCTCTGGATGAGAACGATGGATCTCGACGATCTCGACATCTTCCGCTGCGTGGTCCGGGAAGGCGGGGTCACGCGGGCGGCGGCGATGCTGCACCGGGTCCCGTCCAACGTGACGACCCGGATCAAGCAGTTCGAGGCGCGGCTGGGCGTGGCCCTGTTCCGCCGTCAGGGCCGCAGCCTGACCCTCACCGAGGCCGGGCGCACCCTCCTGGGCCATGCCGAGGCGCTGCTGCAGATGGCCGATCTGGCCGAGCAGGAATTGCGCAGCGGCGTGGTCCGCGGCGTCCTGCGGCTGGGCTCGCTGGAGAGCGCGGCGGGCGCGCGACTGCCGCCGATCCTGTCGGCTTTCCATGCTCAGTTCCCCGACGTCACGATCGAGCTGCAGACCGGCACGACCCGGGCCATGCTCCGGCAGCTCGAGCGCTTCGAGATCGAGGCGGCCTTCGTCTCCGAGCCGTTCGATCGCACGAGCCTGTCGTCGGTGCCGGTCTTCGACGAGGAACTGGTGCTGATCACCGGCCGGAATGCGCCCGGGATCGGCACCGGCCGACGGACCCTGGTGGCGTTCCCGCACGGCTGCTCCTACCGCCAGCGCCTGATCGAGTGGCTGGCCGAAGAGGGCGCGTCCTACGACCGGGTTCTGGAGATGAGCTCGTACCACGCCATCGTGGCCTGCGTGGCGGCCGGCACCGGCATGGCCATCGTGCCGGCGGAGGTGCTCGACCATGCGGTGATGAGCACGGCGGTGGAGCGCCACCCGCTGCCGGCGCACCTGCGCCGCAACCGGACCCGCCTGGTGTGGTCGGGGGAGGCCAGCGCGGCCCTGCGCGCCCTCATGGCGCTGCTGCCCGACAGGGCCGAGACTCGGCCCGCAGCGTAGGGCGCGCCCGGACCCTCGAACGCGCTCGCTAACGCCGAGCCGGAATCCACTTCGGCTGCGTGCGCTTTAGCCGTAGGTGTGATCGTCCGCCGGGAACCGCCCGGCCCGCACCTCCTCGGCGTAGGCCTTCACGGCGTCCTCGATATGGGCCCGGAGCGACCCGAACTGGCGGACGAATTTCGGCGTCTTCTCGGAGAGGCCGAGCATGTCCTCCAGCACCAGGATCTGACCGTCGCAGACCGCCGAGGCGCCGATGCCGATCGTGGCGGCGGTGACCTGGGGCGACATGGCGATGGCTCGCGCTACCGGCTCGACGATGCCCTCCAGCACGATCGCGAAGGCGCCGGCCTCGGAGATCGACCGTGCGTCCTCGAGCAGGCGGCGCTCGTCGTCCGGCGCCCGGCCCTGGACCTTGAACCCGCCCATCGTGTTCACCGCCTGCGGGGTGAGGCCGATATGGCCCATCACCGGCACGCCGCGCTGGACCAGGAAGGCCACCGTCTCGGCGAAATGCGCCCCGCCCTCCATCTTGATCGCCCCTGCCCCGGTCTCCTTGAGCACCCGGACGGCGTTGAGGAAGGCCTGCTCCCGGCTCGCCTCGTAGGAGCCGAACGGCATGTCGACCACGACGAGCGCCTTCTCGGTCCCGCGGATCACCGCCTGCGCCTGCAGGATCATCATCTCCAGGGTGACGGGAATGGTCGATTCCATCCCGTGCATCACCATGCCGAGCGAATCGCCCACCAGGATGAAGTCGCAGTAGGGATCGACGATGCCGGCGGTGTGGGCGTGGTAGGCGGTGAGCGCGATGATCTTGCGCCCCTCGGCCTTGCGCTTGCCGATGTCGACGGCCCGGAGCCGGCGGGACTGCACGACCTGCGACATGGTTCAGACCTCTTTCGGCATCCCGGTCGAGCGCGGGTCCCCTCTCCCGTGCGGGAGAGGGACAGGGTGAGGGATGCGACTTTTCCGGAGAACCCTGGTCCCTCTCCCCAGCCCTCTCCCGAGCGGGAGAGGGGGCGCGTTCCGCGTCATGCGCCTCGTTCGGCAGCCCTCATACACCGCCCCGAACCGCGGGTCAGCGCCCCGCCTGCGGCTCGGCCCCCGCCTTCCATGCCGGATCCTCGCGCAGGGCGGTGGTCTCGTGCGTCTCCTGCCAGCCCTCGACGCCCTCGGGGAACCAGCGGATGCCGGTATAGCCCTTGCGAACCAGCCGCTTGGCCGCGTTCCAGCTGCCCCAGCATTCGACGTGGCAGAAGACCACGACGGGCTTGGTCCGGTCGCCGCCGGTCAGCTCGGCGACCCGGGCGTAGAACAGGGCCTCGCGCTCCGGGGCCAGGGGCTCGGCCCCGGCCTCCGGCATCCAGACCGAACCGGGGATCGAGGGATGCACCGGCAGCCAGAGCCGGTTGGCGGGGAAGTTCGACGGCTTGCGGTCGGGGGCGGCGACGTCGATCAGAACCGGCCTGTCCGGCCCCGCCATCAGGGCCGCGAGTTTTTCGGCGTCGATCACCGCGGCGCCCGTCAGCGTCTGCGGGGTGTAGCCCTTGGGCGGACCGGCATAGAGCCCCTCTGGCTCGGGCACGTTCACGGGCGAATCCGCCGGCGCGGCGGCGAGGCAGCCGATGGCGGCCAACGCCGCCGCGAGCCGGCCGATCAGGGTCGCGCGCATGATCAGTTCGTCGGGCTCGGCGGGGTGAAGCTGTGCTGCCAGCTGCCGCCGGCATTGTCGCTCGCCGCGACCTGCAGCGGCTTGCCGTCCGGTTTGAACGCGAAGTTGATCACCGGGTTCGACGAGATCGAGATGTCGCCGGTCATGGTGAAGACCTTCTTGTCGCCCGCCGAGACGGTGAGCTTGTCGATGTAGCGGGCCGGCGTGTAGTCGCGGGTGACCTGGTTCATCTGCATCCCGGAAAAGTTCGGGTGGCGGATCATCAGGGTGGCCTCCACCGGCTTGCCGGGCTGGGTCTCGGCGAACTTCACGCGCATGTCGCCCATGCCCTTCATGGCCTCCTCGTCGCTCATGCCCATCGGGGCCGAGCAGCCGCCGGACGCCTTCACGAACTGCTTGGCCTCGTAGAGCTTGCCGTCCTGGGTCTCCACCACGGCATGCATGTCGGTGTAGTTGTTGACCCGCACCCGCAGCTTCAGCTCCGCCGGGTCGGCGGCCGGCCCGAACTCGAACTTGGCCGCGTAGGGCGCCGGGTTGTCGTCGATCACCAGCGAGACCGCCTTGATCCGCGACGGCTCGGGCATGGTCAGGGTGATCGGCACCAGGGCGGCGTCGAGCGCCCGGGCCGGCGCGTCGATCTTCACCAGGCTGTCGGTCTGCTCGATGGCGCGGTCGCCGAAGATCGACTTGGCGATCTCCTGCCAGCGCGCGGTGCGCTCCTGCTCGGTGTCGGAGGCGCCGGCGGCCAGGGCCGGACCCGCCAGGGCGGAGGTGGCGAGGATGAGGGCGAGCGCTGCCGTGGGGGCGGTCTTGAGCGTCATGGCGTTTCTCCCGGTTGGTCTCAATATGGAAGGTCGAAGAATTATTCCCACTCGAGTTCCTGGTAGGCCACGGTGACGTTGCGGCCGTTATAGGTGTCGAACAGGGCCCACTTGTCCCGCTGGTCCCGGGCGACGCTGGCCACGGCTTTGTCGATCGGGACATCCTTGGCGATCGCCGCCCGGGTGCCGTCGCGCAGCGCCGTCAGGTAGCCGGAGAGATCGGCGAGCGCCGGGGCGAGATCGACCGAGACCGGCCCGTGGCCCGGTACCGCGCGGGTCACGCCCATGGCCTTCAGCCGGTCGATCTCCTCGAGCCAACCGCGGAGGCTGCCGTCGAGCGACGGGATCCGGTTCACGAACAGCAGGTCGGCGGGAAACAGCAGGCCGCTGCCGGAATCGCGCATCGACAGGTCGCAGGTGGTGTGCGCCGGCCCGTGCGCCGTGAAGGTCAGGCGGCGATCACCGAGGTCGATCTCGGCGGTGTCGGCCACGCTCATCGTCGGGTAGACCACCGGCCCGGTGCGATCCTCGCCGAGCAGCTCGACAAGGCGCTTGCGGTAGAACTCACCCCGCGCGCCCAGCGCCTCTGTGAGCTTGGCGTGGCCGATGAAGACCGGCTTGTCCTGCACGAAGGCCCCGGCCCCGAACACGTGGTCCGGGTGGACATGGGTGAGCACCACGTGGGTGATCGGTTTTGGCGTGCGCTTGGCTATCTCGCCCCGCAGCCACTGCCCGTCCGCGAGGCTGCCGCCGGTCTCGGTGACGAGCACGCCGTCCCGGCCGATGAGGAAGCCGATATTGGCGATGGCGTCAGCATTGTCGGTGGTGGCGTCGGCGATCAGTCCCTTGCGCACGAAGATGCCGGGGCCGACCTCCTCCATCGAGAATGCTTCCGCAGCGCGCCCGAGGGTCGGCAGGCAGCACAGGCAGAGGCCGGCGAACAGGGCGTGGCGCCGCGACAGGGTGCGGCCCGAAGCGGCGGACTCGCCTGGATGGACGGCGGAAGCCGTCATGCCGAAACCTCCCTGTTTATTGCCTACCATTAAGTAGGTAGATCTTTGCGCGGTCAAGTGGCAGATTGAGCGACAGGCGCGGGACGGTCACACGTTCGCGCGAGCCGAGAGAGACGATGTTGGGGCGATGCGAGACACCCGCGCCGAGCTGCTGAGTCAGGCCGAGACCCTGGTCCGGGGGCGCGGCTATGCCGGGTTCAGCTACGCCGACCTCGCCGAGGCGGTGGGGATCCGCAAGGCGAGCATCCACCACCACTTCCCCACCAAGGTCGATCTCGGGGCGGCCCTGGTGGCGGCCTATGCCGACCGCTACGACGCGGCCCTGGCAACGATCCGCATTGATGTGCCGGACGGCCCGGGGCGGATCGCGGCCTATGGACAGCTCTATCTCGGCGGCGTCGAGCAGGGGCTCGGCTGCCTGTGCGCGGCGCTCGCCATCGAGGGCGAGGCCCTGCCCGAGCGCCTGCGCGGCGACATCGCGGCGTTCTTCGAGGGGCACCTCGCTTGGCTGGAGGCGGTGTTGCGCGCGGGTCAAGCCGACGGCAGCGTCCGGGCCGGACAGGAGCCGGCGGTGCTCGCCCGCTACGTCATCGCCACCCTGGAGGGTGCGCTGCTGATGGAGCGGCTGTTCGCGAGCCCGGCGGCGTTTTCTGGGACGCTGGCCGTGCTGGTCGAGGGGCTCAGGGCGTGAGGCGGAGACGGTCCACGGCCGGTGGCCGATCCGCGCGCGCAGGGGCATCTTCTACGGTTGCGATCGGCTCGGGCGAGCCTACGCGGATAAGCTCTCCCAATCCGCCGTGTTCCGGCACGGTCTGAATGCAATCCGCTTGACTTTGGTGCTGTCCGAGAAGGGTAGTTTTGCGACGATCCGCTTCCGGGTGGCAGTGCATGGATGCGGACTTCGTCTCCGTACCCGGTTGCGATTCTAATCAGCCGATTCAATCGGTACGCTTTGAGCAAGCCTCACCATAAGCTTGACGGCGATCTTACGGTCGATATCCCTTCCACAGAGCGGAGCGCCCATGCCGATGACGAGAACCCGCCGCAGCTTGGTCTTGGCGGTGCTCGCCGGGTTAGCCGCCCTGCCTATCGCCTTGGATAGCGCGCGTGCCGCATCGGCGACCATCGTGGCGCTCGGTGCAAGCAACACGGAGGGGATGAAGCTCACCAGCGCGGAGGCGTACCCAGCTCAGCTGGAACAGATCCTACGGGCGAAGGGCCTCGACGTGTCGGTCATCAATGCAGGCGTGAGCGGGGACACGTCCGAGGGGATGCTCAACCGTGTGGGCACCAGTGTGCCGGACGGAACGAGGGTGGTGATCCTACAACCAGGCGGCAATGACGGTCGGGGCGGCAGGCGGCAGGGGGGGCGCATCGTTGACCCAGCGCAATCAGCGGCCAACCTCGACGCGATCATCACGCAGTTGCAGGCACGCGGTATCAGGGTCGCCGTCTTCAACGGTCTCGCAGGAGCCGGGCGAGAGGCCGCTATGCGCCATCATGCCGTTTTTCTAGGTCAATTCTTCGCTGGCATTCCTGACACTGCACGGCAGCCAGATGGCCAGCATCTTACAGCTGAGGGCTACGCGATGGTGGCGCAGCGCATCGCACCCCAGATCAGCGCCATGCTCGGTCGCGGTGGTCGGTGAGGTGTGGCCATAGAACCTCAATGCTGGCAATGACCGCTTCCCACCCCAAGCCCAAGTTGTCGGACGGCCGACGAACGGCCGCTTCCGGGAAGTGCCGCTAGCTGTCGGCCTGACTGAGAAGGGTCGAGGCTGTGTGAAAACTCATGGCTTGTAGAAGAATTTCCCTCGTGCGCCCCGGGCCACGGCCGGCGCAGGCATTCTGATGGCATCGCCGCCGCCATTTTGGATGGTCAAATGGCAGCAGCGTAGGAGATCGTTCCA
>NZ_JAKSYJ010000026.1 GCF_022829365.1 Methylobacterium sp. J-077
GGGGCAGACGAAAGCGATCAGGAGAAAACAAGCGAGCGTGCTGGCATAACGCTCATAGTTTTTGGCCAGACCCCGACAGCGCGTCGCCCAGGCGAAGGAGCGCTCCACCACCCAGCGCCGCGGCAGCAGGACAAATCCACGCTTGGCCTCGGGCGCCTTGACCAGCTCCAGGGCGATGCCGTGTGCCTGGGCCGCGTCCGCCGCCCGCTCACCGGTGTAGCCCTGGTCGACGAAGCCGGTCTCGACGCTCCCGTCCGTCTCCGCCTGCACGGCGCCGGTCAGGCGATCGACCTCGCCGCGATCGTCGGCATCGGCCGGGGTGACGTGCAGCGCCACCACGTGGCCGGGCGTATCCACCGCCAGATGCACCTTCGAACCCCGCTTGCGCTCAGCCCCGTCATAGCCCACCCGCTCGCCGCTCTCGGGCGAAGAGCGCAGCATCCGGCTGTCGAGAGCCACGGCCGACGGTTCCGGCTCGCGATCTCCCGCCATCCGCAGCACCGCCCGCAGATCGCTGGTCACATCGGTGAAGCATTCCGCGTAAAAGCCAGCGCTGCGTCTGCTGATACACCGCCGCCCACGTCGGCAGGTCGTGCGGCATGAACCGCCACGGGGCGCCCGTCTTCACGATGAAGCGCAAGCCGTTGAACACCTCCCGCAGTTCGTGGTCGCGGTGCCCCGAACTCTCCCGCAGAAGCGCCAGATACGGCGCCACCAACGCCCATTCCTCATCGGACATGTCGGACGGACAGGCGGCGTGATCCACGCGCATCTCGCCCAAACACCATCAACCCCAATCGGTTCATAACACGCTCCAGGTGTGCCGTGTTCAAGGCGTGCCATTATTGGCGGCAGAAATCCGGGGCGGTGAACTCTCTCCGGTCAGACGCTATCAGTAAGGATGCCTTTATCAAATTTATCTTCAAATATTATTTTGCGCCTCGTTTAAAAAGGAACTTTATTTGACAAATCGCGCAAACATGTCTTAAGATTATCATACTGGACAGCGATCATGATCACTGTGCTGGCAAAAAATCATAACGAATCTTCATCATTCCCTATAAAATGGTTTTTATTTTAGAGGCATGCGTCGATGAATCGGACGATCATTCATTCCGCTTTGGCTATGTTTCTTTCAATACTATGTAGTAGAGATATTTGTGCAAAAGAACTTGTCTTTACCGGCGCCCGCCTGATCGATGGAACGGCCGCTCAACCGATCGAGGATGGCGTCCTGGTCATCAAGGGCGATCGAATTGTCGCGGCGGGCCCGCGCACGGCGGTCGCGGTGCCGCCGGGTGCCGAAATCCACGACCAGCGCGGCCGTACGATCCTGCCGGGTCTGATCTCCGATCATTCTCATGTCGGCATCGTCAAAGGCCTCACGGTCGGGCCCGAGAACTATACCCGCGAGAACATCCTCGGCCAGCTCAAAGCCTATGCGGCCCGGGGCGTCACGACGGTCATGGCGCTCGGGCTGAACGGCGGCCTGCTCCCGCAGCTCCGCGCCGAGGCGCATGCCGGCAAGATCCCGGGCGCCGATCTGTTCGGCGTCGACCGGGGCATCGGCGTGACGGGCGGCCAACCCCCGGATGCGGTGATCCACATGGGGTCCGATCAGATCCTTCGCCCCGCCACCGCCGAGGAAGGCCGCGATGCCGTCCGCACCATGAAGGCGCGCGGCACCGACATCGTCAAACTCTGGCTCGACGATGTGGGCGGCACGTTGCCGGGCAAGCTACAGCCCGCAGTCTATACAGCCGTGATCGACGAGGCGCACAAGCTTGGCCTGCGCGTCGCCGCGCATGTGCACGACCTCGAGGACGCCCGCGCGGTGGTCCAGGCCGGCGCCGACGTCCTGGCGCATGGCGTCCGCGACAAGCCGGTCGATCCGGATTTCATCGCGCTGCTGAAGGCCCACAACACCTGGTACGTCGCGACGCTGGCCCTCGACGACGCGACCTTCGTCTACGCCGAAGGTCCGGCCTGGGCGAAGACTCCCTTCGTCCGCACGGCACTCTCGCCCGAGCTCAAGGCCCGCTTCGATGATCCGGCCTGGCAGAGCGAGACGCGCACCAGCGCCAAGGCGCAGGCGGCGCGCGACTCCCTGGCGATGAATCTCGCGAATCTGAAGACGGTCTCCGAGGCCGGCATCCGGATCGGCTTCGGGACCGACAGCGGGGCGACCCCGGAGCGCGTGCCGGGCGTGGCCGAACATCGCGAACTCGCGCTCATGGTTCAGGCGGGTTTCACCCCGATGCAGGCGCTCAACACGGCGACGGCACGGGCCGCCGACCTGCTCGGCCTCGCCGATCGCGGTCGCCTGGAAGCCGGCCGCCGCGCCGACTTCGTCATCCTGGCGGCGGATCCGTCGGAGGACATCGCCAACACCACACGGATCGTCGAGGTCTGGCGGTCGGGCCGCCCGCAGGAGGTCGTCGGCGCGACGTCGCCCTGACCATCCGCTACTCGGGGCCGGCCTCCGCGACGACGCGCCGGCCTCGACCAAGCTGCGAGCCAATCAAGTCCGGTCTTCGGGATCGCCATACGGCCATCAGCGGCCGGGGTGGACGCCTGGCTCCGCGATAGAATCTCCTGCTCTAAGCTGATGATCCCGTTGTCTCTTCGTCAGATGAGGAAGCACCATGACCGCCATGACGTCCGGCAGGACCCTGCCCGTGCTCGCGCTCGCCGTCGGTGATCCGGCGGGGATCGGGCCGGAACTCGCGGCCAGGGCTGCGGTCGATCCGGATATCCTGGCTGCAGCCCGGCTCCTGATCGTCGGCGATGCCCGTGTGCTGGCGCAGGGCGCCGCCGTGGCCGGCCTCGACCTCGACGTCGAGGTCCGGCCCGAGCCGGTCCCCCCGGCGCCGGATGGGCGCCCGGTGCTCTTCGACCTCGGCCACCTCGATCCCGCCACGATCACGCCGGGTCAGGTCCAGCGGGCCGGCGGCGCCTTCGCGCTGCGCAACTTCCGCGTCGCGATCGAGCTCGCCGCTTCGGGACGGGCCGATGCCGTCTGCTTCACGCCGTTCAACAAGGCGGCGATGCGGTTGGAGCATCCGTCCTACGACGACGAGATCGGTTTTACCGCCGAGGTCCTGGGTCGCGAGGACATCGTCGCCAAGGAATTCAATATCCTCGACGGGCTCTGGAACGCCCGGATCACGTCTCATGTCCCGCTGTCGGCCGTGGCGTCCCTCGTCACGTACGAGGCCGTGCTCGAGGGTCTCCGGCTCACCGACCGTTCGCTGAGAGACAGCGGCTTCGCGTCCCCGCGGATCGCGGTCGCAGGCCTCAACCCGCATGCCGGGGACGGTGGCAATTTCGGCCACGAGGACGACCAGATCATCGCCCCGGCCGTGCTCGCGGGACAGCGCGACGGCATCGACGCGCAGGGCCCGTTCCCGCCCGATACGGTGTTCGTGCGGGCGACCAAAGGGGCCTTCGACGCCGTCCTGACCATGTATCACGACCAGGGTCAGATCGCCATGAAGCTGATCGGCTTCGACCGCGGCGTGACCCTCCTCGGCGGCTTTCCGTTCCCGATCTGCACCCCCGCCCACGGATCCGCCTACGACATCGCGGGGCGGGGCATCGCGAATTTCGGAGCCACCAAGGCGGCGGTGCTGCTCGCGGCCAAGATGGCGGCCGGGCGGATCGCCGCCTGACCCGGCGTCTTCCAGCTCCAAGGCGGCACGCCGGACGACGACCGGGCGCGGCCAGACATGACGACGGTATCACGCGGGGGCGATCGATGTTCGGTTACCGGGTTGGCGGCGCGCCGCTCAAAGTGCTGCTCTTGCTGTCGGTGATGTCGTTCCTGCTCTATGTCGACCGGGTCAACCTGTCGACGGCGGCCTCGTCGATCCAATCGGAACTGGGCCTCACCCACACCCAGCTCGGCCTCGCGTTCTCGGCCTTCGCGTATTCCTACGCGATCTTTCAGATCGTCGGCGGCTGGATCTCGGACCGGCTCGGCTCACGCATCACCTTGCTGGTCTGCGGCGCGATCTGGGTCGTGGCGACGGTCAGCACCGGCTTCGTCGGAGGGTTCAGCGCCCTGCTGGGCATCCGATTCCTGCTCGGGCTCGGCGAGGGCGCGGCCTTGCCGGCGGCCGGGCGGGCGCTGACCAACTGGACGCCGAAGAGCAAGCGCGGCCTGGCCCAGGGCATCACCCATTCCTGCTCGCGCCTGGGGAACGCCGTCACGCCGCCCCTCGTCGCTGCGCTGATCCTCGCCCTGTCGTGGCGCAGCTCGTTCGTGATCCTCGGCTTCGCCACGGCGGTCTGGGTCGTCGCCTGGTGGCTCTACTTCCGGGATGATCCCCGCACCCACCGCGGCGTCGTCCCCAGCGACCTGGCGGATGTCCCGCCCTACGCACTCAGCAACGGCACGGCCGATCGCGTGCCCTGGATGGCCCTCGTGCGCCGTATGACCCCGACCATGATCGTCTATTTTTGTTACGGCTGGACCGGGTGGCTGTTCTTCACGTGGCTGCCGCTGTTCTTCAAGCACGGCTACAGCCTCAATATCAAAGACTCGGCGATCCTCTCCTCCGGGGTCTTCTTCGCCGGCGTCGCGGGCGACACGATCGGCGGCATCATCAGCGACCGGGTCTACCAGCGCACCGGCAGCCTCGCGGCCGCGCGCGCGCGGGTCATCCTGGTGAGCCTGCTGGGCGCCGCCGCCTTCCTGGTCCCGGTCCTGTTCACCAAGGATCTCACCTGGATCGCCGTGTTCCTGAGCTGCGCGTTCTTCATGATCGAATTGACCATCGGCCCGATCTGGGCGGTGCCCATGGATGTGGCGCCGCGCTACGCCGGCACCGCGAGCGGGCTGATGAACGCCGGCTCGGCGGTCGCCGGCATCATCTCGCCGATCCTGTTCGGCCTGATCATCGACGCGACCCAGAACTGGACGCTCCCGTTCGTGGGCTCGATCGGCCTCCTGCTGGTGGGGGCGGCGGCGACCTTCTGGATCAAGCCGCACGTACAGGTCGCAAGCGCCGCGCAGCCGGCTCCGCTGACCGTGCCGGCGGCGTGAGGCGAGACCGCCTCCCGATCCGGTTCCTCGACCTCGACCCTTCGATCATGGACCATCCCATGCAGGCTGTTCGACGCATCGCCTTCCTCGGCACCGGGCTCATGGGCGCGCCGATGGCCCGCAACCTGTTGCGCGCCGGACTGGCCGTCACCGCCTGGAACCGGTCCCGCGACAAGGCCGAGGCACTCCGACCGGACGGCGCCGTGATCGCCGCGACGGCCGCCGACGCGGTTCGGGGGGCGGACCTGATCATCCTGATGCTGGAGAACGGCCCGATCGTCGACCAGGTCCTGTTCGGCTCGGGAGCCGCCGAGGCGATGCCGGCCGGCGCGGTCGTGGTCGACATGAGCTCGATCAAGCCGGCCGAGGCCCAGGATCATGCCCTGCGCCTGGCGGCGCGCGGCGTCGGCCACCTCGATGCCCCGGTTTCCGGCGGGACCGTGGGCGCGGAGGCCGCGTCGCTCGCCATCATGGCCGGCGGCGAGCCGGATGCCTTCGCCCGCGCGGAACCTGTGCTTGCGGGTCTGGGCCGCCCCGTCCATGTCGGGCCGCACGGCGCCGGGCAACTCGCCAAGCTCGCCAACCAGATCATCGTCGGGGTGACGATCGGAGCCGTGGCCGAGGCGCTGCTGCTGGCGGAGCGCGGGGGGGCCGATCCGGCCAAGGTGCGCGAGGCGTTGCGCGGCGGCTTTGCGGAGAGCCGCGTCCTCGATCTGCATGCCGGACGCATGATCGACCGCGACTTCACGACCCGCGGCCGGTCGGTCACGCATCTGAAGGATCTCGACAACGCCCTGGATGCCGCCCGGCGCCTCGCCGTCGGCCAGACGCCCTACACCGCGGTGACCGCCGACCTGTTCCGCGGCCTCCTCGCCCATGCGGGCGACCTCGACCATTCCGGCCTCCTGGTCGAGCTGGAACGGCGCAATCCGGGCGGGGACGGCGGCAGCGCGCCGCCAGCGGGTTGAACCGTGGCGAGGCCGGCGCACGTCCCACCGGCCGCGTACCGGAACCTGCCGTCGAGCATGGCCCCGGGATGGCGGCCGCAGACCGGGGCCGCCTCCCTGCAGGATCTGCCCGTTGCCGTCGGGCACGATGCACATCGATGCTGAAGGACCGACGATCCAATGCCCCGACTCCCGAAGCTGTCGATCGGCGTGATGCTGTCGGCGATCCTGTTCGCGATGATCGCGATGCTCCTCGGCTCAGGCGCGGCGACCTTGATCCGCGTTCACGAGCAGGCGAGCGGGAGCGGCCGAGTCGTCGTGCTCACCGAGGCCAGCCGGTCGGTTCTCGGAGCTTTGCTGGCGACGCGCCGGGAGCGATCGACCGTCCTCACAGCCTTCGTGGCCGACGCGCGCATCACTGAGGCGGACGGCGCGACGCTCCAGTCCCTAGGCCGGCGCGTCACCGGTTCCGCCGAGGCGGTTCTGAAATGGCTTGAGGCCGCGGCGGTGCCGGACGTGCGGGCGACCGCCGCGCCGCTCCGACGCGCGAGCGAGGCTGTCGTCGCGCTGCGTCCGGAGATCAGCGGGGCGCTCACCCTGCCGAAACCCCAACGCGCCGCCGCTACCTTGAACGCCGCTGAGACCAAGTACCAGGCTCTGCTGGGCGCCTTAGCGGCCGCGAACGAGGCGGTCGATGCCGCCATCCCGCGGCAGGACACCGCCCTGGCCAGCGATCTGGACACCAAGCGCAGCACATGGAAGGCCCGCACCGCGATCGGGGTCGTCGCGACGCGGATCCAGACCTCGTTGGCCGGTGGCACCGGCTGGACGCCGGCCGAGGCGATCACCGCGGCCGAGGAGCGAGGGCGCCTCGCGGCAGCCTGGACCGACGTCGCGGAGGCGGCTGCCGGCGGGGTACCGGACCGTGTCCGCGCCGCCTTCCGCAAGGCCAACGCCTTGAATTTCGAAGGCGAGGCCGCCACGCGGCGCAAAACCCTGACCGAGGCGCTGGGTCAGGGCAGGCCGCCCGACATCACGTTCCAGACCGCCCGGGCGCGGGACATCGAGGAACAGAACACGATCGTCGACTTGGCCGACGCCGCCCTCGACGCCCTGGTCGAGCGAGCTCAGACGCTCGCCGCCGAGGCTCGGTTCACGCTCGTGCAAACGGCCCTGTTCATGGCAGCATCCCTGTCGCTTGCAGGAGCCGGCATAGTCATCGTCTTCCGCCGGGTGCTGCGACCGATCCAGGCGATGATCCAATCCATGCGGGCGCTCGCGGCGGGCGACGCCACCGTATCGATCCCGGCCCAGCACCGCCAAGACGAGATCGGCGCCATGGCGGGCGCCGTGCAGGTGTTCAAGGACAACCTGATCCGCACCCGGATCCTGGAGGACGAGGCCATGGAGGCCCGGCGCTCCGCCGAGGCGCAGCGCCGGGCGGTCACGCACCAGATGGCCGCGACCTTCGAGCAGGCGGTCGCCGGCATCGTGGCGCAGGTCGCGGCCTCGGCCGGCGAATTGCAGGGCACCGCACGCCGAATGACCGCCACCGCCCAGGAGACTGCCAACCGATCCACGACGGTCGCGGCCGCCGCCGAGCAGGCCGCCGCCAACGTCGATACGGTCGCAGCCGCGACCGAAGAGCTGGGGACCTCCGTGCAGGAGATCGCCCGGCAAGTGCGCGGTTCGTCCGATCTCGCGCAGAAGGCGGCGGACGAAGCCGATCAGACCGGGGCGCTGGTGCAGGACCTGAGCGCGGCGACCGCCAGGATCAATGCGGTGGTGCAACTGATCGCTTCGATCGCATCCCAGACCAACCTGCTGGCACTGAACGCCACGATCGAGGCGGCGCGGGCCGGCGCGGCCGGACGCGGCTTCGCGGTAGTGGCCGCCGAAGTGAAGGCGCTGGCTGAGCAGACAGCGCAAGCGACCGAGGAGATCGGCCAGCAGATCGGCCGGATCCAGGGCGCGACCGGCTTGGCCGTGGGCGCGGTCGGCACGATCACGGACCGGATCCGCCAGATCAACGGGGTCGCCGCGACCATCGCGGCGGCGGTGGAGGAACAGGGGTCGGCGACGCTGGAGATCGTCCGCAACGTCGCGCAGGCGAGCGTGGGCGCGCAGGAGGTGACGGGCAACATCGTCAGGGTCGCGCAGGCCTCGGAGCAAACCGAGGCGGCGGCCGATCACGTCCTCGCCGCCGCCACTGATCTGTCGCGCCAGTCGGAGCGGCTCTCGGCCGAGGTCGGCCAGTTCCTCCTCACGATCCGGGCAGGCTGAGAGCCTTTTCGAGGTCCCCGAGCGGGCACGTCGATCGCGACCCTGGTGGCGGTCGAGGGCGGGGGCCGGGCGATCGAGAAGGCGTTCGAGACCGCAAAGACCGAATTCGGGCTGGGGCGCGCGGTCAAGGACTCGGCCGATCCAGGAGGCGGCCTAAATTTTGTGCCGGCCGCATTGGGGGCCGGCCTGCGGATCAGGGCCGGACGCAGGGTCTCGACGGCAAGCGGCAGGGCACGGTGCGGACTCTGATCAGGCTTCCGCCAGTAGCCGCTCGTACTCGGCCTCGGCCGGCCCGTAGGTATCGCCGGCCAAATCCTTGAGCTTGTCGCGGTCGAGCACGGTGATGCGTCCCTCGCTCGATCGGACCATGCCGGCGCCGGTCAGAACATACAGGGCGGCGGTCACGCCGGTGCGGCGCACGCCCAGCATCATCGCCATGAACTCCTGGGTGAGCGGCATCTCTTCGGAGTTCAGTCGGTCGTGGGTCATCAGGATCCAGCGGGCGAGCCGCGCCTCGACGTTCAACTCGGCGCTGGCGTAGACCGTATAGCCCATCTGGATCATCAGGCTCAGGACGTAGCGGCCCAGAACGCCCCGCAAGCCCGAGGCCGCTTGCAGCGCTTCGCGCAAGGCAGCCGCCGGGATGCGCAAAGCCTCACCGCCGCCCTGCACGATCCCCAGGAAGGGACCGTGATCGGTCCCGAGCGCGAGCGACACGCCGGCCAGCCCCTCCTGGCCGACGAGGCCGATCTCGATCCGACCGCCCTCGGTCGCGGCGACGAGCGAGATCAGGCCGGTCTCGACGAAATAGGCGTGCGACAGCGGCTCATGGGCGCGAATCAGGGTGTCGTGGAGGTGGAGCGGCAGGCGCTCCAGAGCCGGGGCGAGGCGATCGAAGTCCATCGGCGCCAGAGCCGCGAGAAGGCGGTTGCGCATGTCGGATTGGCGAAGCTGAAGCACGGCGCTGCTCCCAAACAGGGCAAGAGCACGTGGTCTCTCAGTCGTTCGCGCCCCAAAATTTCGGCGAACAATCGCGAAGATATAGTACTATTCGGCCCAATAAGATAGGCGACAATCCTGGGTACGATTTCGGACACAGCAAATAATTACCTATCTAAATCTGATATAAGCTCATCGTGCGGCCTTTTTGTATGGATCCGCCGAATTTTATTCAATCGATACGGGGCGAGTGCATCGCAGATAGGCTGGAACGAACCGATGCTCACTGCTCGCCCGGCCGACATGGCGGCCTACGCGACCCTTCCCAAAAACCTCACCCCCGACTTCAACTTTCCGCTGCGGGAACGCCTGGTTCCGAAGCAGAGCGAGGTTCTGGTCCCGGGCGCCGCGCCGGACACGGCCCACCTGCTGCTGGTCGGCCATACCTGCCGCTACCGCATGCTGCAGGATTGCCGTCGCCAGATCACCGCCATTCCGGTCCCGGGCGACATCTGCGACCTGGAAGCGCTCCTGGTGGGGTGATCGAGCTATGCCGTGAGTACGCTCACCCGCCGCACGCTCGGCGAGATCCCACTCTCGCGCTTCGCGGCGCCTCTCGATCCGGTCCTGGCGGCGGCCCTGCAACGGTGTCCGCGCCGCGACAAGGCCATCGCCCGCGAGTGGATCGTCAGTCTCGGCTGCCGGGACGGGATCGAGCGCGTTGCAATCGGGAACGGCGCCAAATCCTTGCGTTGATGTCCTGGCGTTGACGCGCGCGCCGCAGCCCCGGCATCCCGGAGCGGGATCGTAGGATCCGGGATGCACGGTCGAGACCCACCGGCCCGCATCAGCGGGTCGGCAGCGCGGTCGCGGTGACGACGCGGGTCGCGGTCGGGGCCGCCGGGACGAGACGCGGCGTGGTCGCCAGTTCGGTCGCGGGACGGGCGGCCGAAGTCCCGCGGGCCTGCTCGCGGTAGAGCGGCGGCGTCAGGGTGATGGCCTCGTCCGCCAGAGCGGAACCGATCATCGGCATGGAGGCCAGGGCGGCGATTAGGAAGGTGCGCAGGGTCATGGTGGGGATACCTCTCGTTGTCCGGGTTCGAAGCCCGGTGTCGAGGCGATATCTACGTTGCACCGCATCATGATTCAAACAGATGTCATCGATAACAGAAATCGATTTTATCAATGTTCAGACGGGTTCGGGCCTGTCCCGGCGAGACCGGTCCGTCCTTGGCTGCTCGATACGGCGCATCTTCGGCCGGGACACCGGATGCGGGCGGCCGACCGTCATGGGCTTCGGTCTCGGCCTTCATGCGGCCGTGACCGGACCCGAGATCCGGAGTGCGGGCAAACTCCGCCCCCCCCGATCGCGCCGCTAAAAATATACGCTCAGCCGAGACACTAAATTTAAGTTCCTAATTACAGCCCATTGTATAGATTGGCGCGTACATCCTGCTATTGCTCTGAACAGGGTCCAGCTTGTTCCTTATCGCGGCCCTCTTGTTCGCGGCCGGAATCCTGGAAGGCTGGCTCTACCGGGCTCCGGCCATCGTGGCGAGTTCGGTGCTGATCGTCCTGACATGCCTGCCGCTCTGGGCGCTGACGTCCATGCTCGACGCCGCGAAGGTCCTGATACTGCTCGCCTATCTGGCGGCGCACCAGTCCGGCTACCTCATGGGTGCCTGTATCGGAGCCGGCATCCACGACGATCGATGAACCCGGCGACCAGGTCCAGGCAAGGCGGCCGGGATAGACGTCGATCACGACCCACATCCCGATCGATACGATCCGTCACGATACGACGACCGGCAGCGTCGGCTTCCTCGCGTCCGTGCGGCGCAGTCTCGATTGCGTTCGGCGAAGGCTGCGCGCCGTCCCACCCGGCCCAGCTCGCCGAGTGCGGAAGCTCAGCGGCCGAACTGAACCGGAACGCTGAGGTCGGCCACTCCAGTCTCGGCCAAAAGCTCGGCCGGGGGTGCCTTGAACGGGCTCGCCCTCTGCACCGCCCGCAGCGCCCGCCGGTCGAGGCCGCGCGAGCCCGAGCCGCGCTCGATCTCGGCCTGACGCACCGACCCGTCGGCGGTGATCTCGACGCGCACCACCACCGTGCCGGCCGCCCCCCTGGCGTTGGTGTGCCGATCGGTGCGATCGACCGCATCGATCCGCGTGACGAGTGCGGACAGCCAGTCACGCACCGCGGGCGAGACGCCGGTCCGCGCCTCCGCCGGCCAGGGCATCAGCAGGAGGCCGAGCACGACGGTTCCGTGAGTCAACAAGCGTGACGACATGCTGGAACAACGACCCTGTGGCTGGATGATAGCCCGGCTATCCTCAGGGCGAAGGGTTTACCGGTCGTGACCCCGGGGCCCGGTTCCGGCCATCGGTGCGCGGGCCGGCCTTTTTTCGGAGGACTAGGTTGGCAATGGCTCGCTCCGATATCGATCGTCCGGCAGCCGTGTGGAAACCTTGATCCATGATGTGAAACCCGCCTAGCGTGACGCTTATGACGGTCGATCGTGCGGTTTCGACCCAGATTGCCGCTGACATCGGCCCGGACACGGGACGCAGGCGCGGCACCGCTTGATACCGCCGCGCCCTGGTCCCAAAGGCTCCGGCAAGGCATCCAGACATCCCACTTCGATCCAAGAGAGAGCCCACATGACCCGATTGGCGGAGCTGCAGAGCGACCCGGCGTTCCAGCAGGCCGTACTCGCCGTGCGCGGCGCGGCCAGCACGCTGAGCGGCCGGGCCGTCACCGCGGAGGAAGCCAGCTTTCTGGTGGGCATCGCGCTGGCCACCTTCGCCAATGCCGGCGGCCTGAACGAGCCGAGCCTCAGCCGGCTGGGCCGGTTCTCCGACACGCTCGGGCAGAACGAGACCCTCGACAGTCTGACGAAGCACTGAGGGCGCCGCACGACGCAGCGTCGGGTCGGCGTCCGGGTGGCGCCGATCGCGAGCCTGGCGACGGCTTGTGAAATCCGGACCCTTCGAACGGGATGATGCCGGTGGCGCAGATCGGCTACAGAAAGCCGATCCGCCGGGCCAGCATCACGGCGAAAGCCAGGCAGGCCGCGAGGCTGACCATCAGCATCGCGACATTGGTCCAGAACCGGACCGGCCGGCTGGAGCCTTCGATGCCGCTGGCGCGCAGCCTGACCCAGGGCACGTAGAGGAACAGCGCCACCACCGTCAGGACCATGAACGCGAAGGTGGCGATCCGGCCGGACAGCAGCGCGGCCCCGGCCAGGATGACCCAGCCGACGACGATGCCCACCATGGTGAAAAGGGCCGTCGTGTTCACGTCCGCACCATCCCCAAGCGGATGCATCGACGCGCCGTCATCGGCATCGCCGGGAGCCGCCCCTCCGCCGATCCGCGGCGCAAGCTCAACGATCAGCGCAAGGCTTCACGCTATAGCCCGCGGCGATCCTGAACCGAACAGTCAGTAACGAGAAATTCTGGTGCTGCGAGAGAGGATTGAACTCTCGACCTCTTCATTACCAATGAAGTGCTCTACCACTGAGCTACCGCAGCAAGCGCCGTGGCGACCCCGCGTGGGGGCGTGTCCGTCCGGCTGAGGGGGGCAATAACGGATCGGCGACGGCTTGGCAACGGTGGGTTACGTGCCCGTCGCCTTAACCTGCCGGCAGCTTGCACGAATGATCGCCGCGAGGCCGGGTTCGGACACGGCCTCGGCAGCCTCGGCTGGGGTAAACCAGCGCAGCTCGCGCTGATTGACCTCGGGGAAGGTCTTGAGCTGCTTGCGAACCTTGAGCGGGAACACCTTGACCTGGCACAGAACCGCATCGAGGTTCTTCAGGCGCTTCTGGTAGACATAATAGCCGAGCGGGCGCTTGCCGACATCGCCGCGCAGGCCGGCTTCCTCGTAGGCTTCGCGTGCCGCCGCCTCGAACGGCTTGCGGCCCTTCATCGGCCAGCCCTTCGGGATCACCCAGCGCCGGCTCTCTCGGGAGGTCACCAGCAGAATCCGATCCTCACCGTCGCGCCCCTGCTGGAACGGCAGGGCTCCGACCTGCCGGCGCGGCTCGGCTTCGTTATGGACCGCGGCCGTCATGAGTGAACGGACCGGGCCAAAGCCTGGACAGAGCCCCGCCGGATCATCGGCGCGGCAAGGGGGTGGAACGGAGAACAGATGGTCGGATCCTCGGTCGGCGTAAGGCTGCATCAGCAACAAAATACGCAGTATCAGCAACTGCCGTCAACGTAACCGCACGGCCCAAGGAAAAGTTCGACACAAGACTGATATCTCCGCACCTCCTATTTTGTTGCCCGGCTAGAGCCGGATCCGTCGTCCGGTCATTCGGTCACCCGATCCGGCGCACCGCGCTCTCCCCGGAGGCCGGGGCCGCGGCTGCGGCCATCCCGGCGGAGACCGCATCGGCTCCCGGCGCAGTCGGTTTGCTGCGGGCGGGCATGATGGTCGGAAGCGGGGAAGCCGATTTCGGCTCGGCCGGCACGAGAACGGGCTGCGGCGCTTCGGGTTCCTCCGGCTCCACCGCGGGGGTGGAGGCCGCCAGCGTGTTCGGCGGCTCGCGCCACGCGAAGGCGTCGAGGCGTCCCGTGACCGGTGAGACCGGCGCCCAGGTCTCGGAGGCGATGCCGTCGGCGATCCAGACTGGATCGCGCGGCGCCCGGGCCGCCCGGGACAGCCACTCGCGGGCCTGGCCCGACGCCACGCCGTGCTCGGCCTCCTCGATCGCCGCCATCATCAGGCTCGAGCGGACGGTCGGCCGGTCGGCGAGCAACGGCTTCACGGCTTCCCGGGCGCGGCCGTAATCCCGAGCATCGAGCGCCGCCTGCGCCACGGCAAGACGCGCCTCCGGGTCCCAGGAGGACAGTTTCGCCAGGGTCTCGGCCCGGGCCAGGCGGTCGCGGACCGAATCGCCGGTGCGCAGGCCGAGATAGACCGCGGCCAAGTCGGGATGCGGATTGGCCTTCCAGGCCGCCTCGACGACCTTGGCGGCCTTGCGCAGGTCGCCCTTACGGGACAGCAGGCGCCCGGCAATGCAGGCCGCCGGAACCAGATCGGGGGCGAGCTTGACCGCCTGCAGCACCCGCTCGGTGGCGAGTTCGGGCTCCCCGGCCTCGCGCTCGCCGGCGATCGCCGTAAGAAGCACCGCCCGCTGGCGCCTCGCGGTCGCCTTGTCGATCAGGCCGAGCGAGGAGCGCCGCTCGATGGTCTCCAGGGCCGAGGCCCAGTCGCCGTCGGCGGAGTGCGCCTCCAGCATCGCCTCGTTGGCCCAGGTCACGCTCGGGGCGAGGCGGGCCGCCTCCACCGCGTAGGCGCGGGCGGCGGTCTCGTCCTCGCGGCGGCGCGCCTCCACGAACAGGCCGCGCAGGCCGAGCACCCGGGTCTCCGGATCATCGACCATGCGCTGGAAGGCGCTCTCGGCCGCGTCCCGGTCGCCGGAAATCTGTGCCGCCTGGGCCTTGAGCAGGAGGGTCAGCGGCTCGGGTCCGAGCAGCCGCTCGGCATCCCCGGCATAGCGACGGGCGGCCAGCGGATCGCCCGAGCCCACCGCCACCATCCCGCGCGACAGGGCGGAAAAGCCCTTGGCCCGGCGGCGCTCGGCCGAGCCGCGCACCAGCGCCTCGGGCAGGCCGATCACGCCGCGCACGATCGCCCAGAGCAGGCCGAGGACGATCGCGGCCGCGATCACCCCCACCAGGGCGACCGCGAGGCTGGTGCCGATCTGGTAGCCGTTCCAGACGACGGTGACGGTGCCGGGCCGGTCGGCGATCCAGACCGCCCCGAAGGCGGCGAGTGCGAGCAGGGCCAGGAAGGCGAGGGCGCGCCACATGGGGTCAGTGTCTCCTGTCGACGGCCGCCGGGCGGCCGCCGCTGGGTGCGGGAGAGGTCGGGCGCCTGAACGCCCGGCCGGAGGGGATGCAGCCGCGCGACGCGCGGATCGGCGCCGTCACGCCTAGCGGCCGGGCGCCGCCGCCGGCGCGGCCCCGGCGGCCTGGTCGGTCGGCAGGGCCTTGAAGGCGCCGGCGAGCAGCGTCCGCACGGCCTCCTCGGCGGCGGCCCGGGCCGTGAGCCTGGCGGCGAAATCGCCGGCCTGGTCCCGCGCTTCGGCCGGCAGGGCCGCGAAGGCCGCGGACGCCGCCGGCAGGTCGCCGCGGTCGAGGGCCGCCTGGACCTTGGCTTCGGGCTCGTCGGACGCCTCCGACGTCGAGGCGGGCGCATCGACCTTGCGCACCTGCACCAGACCGTCGGCCATGCTCAGGAGCTTGGTGCGGAAATCGCCGGTCTCGGCTGCGCTTTTGGCCCGCAGCGACCGGCGCTTGGCGGCGATCTGCTCGGCGATCGGCCGGAAGTCGTTGGCGAGCTGGGCCGTGGTCGGTGCGCCCTTGTCGGCGAAGGGCGCGAGCGCCGTGGCCTGAGCCTCCGCACCCGGGTCGAGCTTGCGCAGGGTCGCGAGCGGCTCGGCGTAGGGCATGCCGGCCGCCAGCGCGGACGCCACCCGGTCGGCCACCACGACCCGCAGGGCCGCCTGGACGGTGGCGACCTCGGCCCGCTGGGCCAGACCCTTGTCCAGGGCGGCGATCTTGTCGGCCTGCTCCTGCAGGCGGCGATCGACCGCCTTCGTGGCCTCGGCGGCCTGGGCCTGCCCGGCCTCGGCGGCGGTGCGACTCGCCTGCGTCGCCGCCTGGACCGCCTCGGTTGCCGCCTTCACCCTGGTATCGAGGTTCTGCTGCAGCGTATCGACGCGCTGGCCGAGGGCGGCGTCGGCCTCGGCATTGGCCTTGGTCTTCTGCTCGATCTCGCCCTGCAGGGCAGCGATCTTTTTCGATGCCTCGGCCGCCTCACCCTTGTTCGGCTGATCGGCCTCGAGCGCCTTCACCCGCGCGTCGAGATCGGCGATCGGCTTGGGGTCGCCGGCCTGGGCCGCGCCGAGCTTTGCATCGCTCCCCTGATCCCGGCCGGGCTCCTCCTGAAGCGCGGCTACCCGCTGATCGAGGCTGTCGAGGCGCGCCGCGAGATCGGCTGGCAGGGCCGCGGCCGCCGCGGGGGCCTGCCCGTCCGTCGCGACTGCGCCGGGGGCCGGAGCCTTCTCCAGCGCCTGCCGGGCCGCAGCTTCGGCGGCGGCGACCCGCTTGTCGAGGTCGGCGACGGCGTCGCGCGGCGCGAGACCGTCCACGCGCTTGTCGAGGGACGCGACTTGGCCGGAGAGGGACGGGTCGGTGGCGTTCGGGCGCAGAGCCCCGCCGAGACCGGCCCGCTCGGCACCGAACAGCGCCCCCGCCCCGATCAGGCCGCCGATCAGGCCGGCCGCCGCCAGGGAGCCGAACCCGGCCCGGGCCCGTCCGGCCGGCGGGTTCGCCACAGTCAGGGCCGGGGCGCCGGGAACCGGCCCCTTCGGAGGCTCCTTGGCAGCGTCCTTCGGTCCGTCCTTGGGGCTATCCTTAGCGCTATCCCTGGGCGGCTCCTTCCCGGGCGTCGGCGGATCGGGAATGCGCTTGGCCTTCAGGTCGAGGATCGGGCCGGCCGTCAACGCGGCGGCCGCGGCACCGGGTGCGGCGGCACCCGGACGAGGACCGCTCCCCGCCTGCGGCTGGCCGGGCTTCGCCGGATCCGATCTGGCGGCTTCAGGCTTGGCAGATTCAGGCTTGCTCAATTCAGGCTTGCCGGCTTCGGTTTTCACGCCGGCCGCGGTCGAAGCCGCCTTGGCGGCCTCGGAGGTGGATGACGCTGGGGCGCCGGGCTGCGACGGCTCGGCCTTGCCAACACCCGGCCCGCCTGGCGCTCCCGCAACCGGCTTCGAGCCGTCGCCGGCACTCACGGCGGCAGATGGTTTGCCGGCTTCCGGCTTGCCATCGGCTGCGCTGGCTCCGCCCGGCCTGGCGATCACGACCGGATCGGTCGCCGGCTTGGGCGGCGTGCCCGCCTGAACGCCCGGGGCCGGACTCGGCGCCTGATTCGGAGAGACTTGTGCGGGTTTGACGCCGCCGACCGTGGGAGTCGGCGATTTCGCCCCGGGCTTCGCGTCGCCGGACCTCGTATCGCCTGGCTTGGCCTCCGTCCGAGCGGGATCGGGCTGCGGCCCGGGCGTGGACGGCATGCCGCCCGGCTTCGGAATGCCAGTTCCGGGCTTGTCGGCGTCGCTGGGTGGTGGCGTCACGGGCAAGTCCTCCAACTCTTCGGCGTCGCCGCGCCCCCGTAGCACCGCGGCGGCACGGGGCGCGAGGGCGAGATACGGCGGCTCTGGCCCGCTGTCACCGCGCACCGCCACCGGGGGGTGACGCGAGGGCATCGAGCAGGTCCGTTTCCCGCGGTCGTGCCGCGACGACATGGACCGGTATACCGGCGGCTTCCAGGGGGAACGCGACATCAACCGACAGGCAGTAATGCCTCAGGCGGCGGAAAGCTCCGCCGTGTCCCGATCCGTCCGCGAGCGCGAGCGCGACGGCCGCACTGCGGCGGGAATAATGCAGCACGGCATCGAGGTCCCCGGCCGCGAGCGCGTCGCTCACGGAGGCGGGCAGGGTGGGCACGGGCGCCGCCGCGTAGGCCTCGACGACCACGACCGTGAATCCGGCCGCCGTCAGGCTCGCTGCGGGCTCGGCTTTGCGCGTGGTCCCGGCGGCGTGGAGCAGGCAGGCGCCGGCGGGCAGCACTGCGGCGACCAGGGCGGCGAGCCCGGCCGCGTCGCCCGGCCCCTCCCGGACCGGCCCGAGCCCGGCCGCACCGGCGAGCGCGGCGGTCCGGGCACCGACCGTGAAGACCGGCAGCCCGCGCAAGGACGCCGCGTCCCGGAGCGCCGGCACCGCATTGGCGCTGGTGAGCAGCAGCCCGCCGAAGGGGCCGTCTGGCAGCGCCGCGCCGGTCGGCCGCACCGCCAGCACGGGGGCGACGAGGGCCGTATGCCCGCGCGCCGCCAGGGCCGCGCCGGTCCGGGCGCCCCCCGGCTCGGGCCGGGCGACCCAGACGCGCAAGCCCTAGCCTTCCAGGGTCAGGCGGACGCCGTGGCGCGCCTGCGCCCCCGGCGGCAGCAGGCGCTGCGAATCGCGCGCCGCGAGGGGCCCGGAGAAATCCGCCCAGTCGGCATAGCCGGTCCAGCATTCCAGCGACAGGAACGGCGCGGTCGGCTTGGTCCAGACGGCGAGGTGCGGGAAATCCTCCATCTCCATCCGGATCGCCTTTCCGGGCCCGGTGAAGCGCATCCGGCGGCTTTTCGCGTTCCGGAACACGAACGCTTCGGTGAAGATGCTTGGGTCGAGGGGCAGCGTATGGCCCGTGATCGGGATCGGCTGCTCCGCGCGCAGCAGCAGGCCGCCGGGGCCGACCTGGGGCGCGAACGGGCGCTCTTCCTGCTCGAATTCGACCGCGTAGCCGCCATCCTTCGCCCGCGTGCCGCCCGCGAAGGGCCACGGGAAGGCCGGGTGGAACCCGAGCGCGTAGGGCAGGGGCTCGGCGCCGGGATTGACCACGGTCACGTCGAGATCGAGGCCGGCCGGGCGGACCCGGGCGGCGATGTCGAGCCGGAAGGCGAAGGGGTAATGCGCCCGGGTCTCGGGCCCGTCGACCAAACGCAGGGTCACCGCGTCGGTGCTGCGCTCCACCACCGCGAATGGCAGATCCCGGGCGAAGCCGTGCTGCGCCATCGGGTAGCGCGCGGATCCGACCCGCACCTGGCCGCCGGCCGAGGCGCCGACCACCGGGAAGAGCCAGGGGGCGTGCCGGTTCCAATGCGCCGGGTCGCCGCTCCACAGATACTCGGTCCCGCCGACCTTCCAGGAGACCGGTTCGGCCCCGTGGGTGGACAGCGTGGCCGTTGTGCCGTCCGGCGCGGTCAGGTCGATGCGCGTGCTCAAGCGGGCCTCCCGGGCGATCCTCGGACAGCCGAGGTAACGGACGGGGGCCGGGACGCAAGGGGCCAGGGCCCTGGCACGGCGCAGCCGCGCCCCGGCTCGCCGCCCGACGAAGGCGGGATGAGCACCGATCGTCCGGACCCGATCGCGCGAGTCGACGGCACGGGTGGTCGGATGGCACAATGTCCGAGACTGGATGGACAGCGGACGTTGCCGCCCGAGACAGTCCAGCCAGGGCTGCCGGCGGGGCGCCGAATTGGAAGAGCCATGCTGCACCTGCAACCCGTGCCGAAGATCATCACCTTCGATTGCTATGGGACCTTGGTTCAATGGCATGACGCCGTCCGGTCGGCGGCCCGCGCGATCCTCGCCGGACGCCTCCCGAAGACCGATGCGCAGGACCGGTCGGCCGCTCTGGCCGACCGGTTGCGGAGCATCGCCGTGGATCGGCAGCAGCGCTCCCCCTTCCGCGAGTACAAATCCGTCCTGCGATCCGCCCTGGCCGAGGCGCTCGCCGAGGCCGGACATCCGGCCAAGCCCGAGGATGAGGACACCCTGCTGACGATCCTGAGCCGGATCGAGCCGCACCCCGAGGTTCCCTCGGCGCTCGATCGCCTCCGCGCACGCTACCGCCTCGCGGTCATCAGCAACACGGACGACGACCTGATCGCAGGCACCATCGCGGCGATCGGGGTTCCGATCGACTTCGTCGTCACAGCCCAGCAGGCGCGGGCCTACAAACCCGATCACGGGCTCTTCCTGCACGCCTACCGGACCCTGGGCGTGACGAAGGAGGAGACCATCCACGTCGGCATGGGGCAGTTCACCGACCTGAAGGTCTGCCACGAACTCGGCATCCGCTCCGTCTGGATCGACCGGATCGGCGAACCGCCGAATCCCGACTGGCCGCCGCACGCCACGCTCGCCGACCTTTCACGCCTGCCCGACCTCCTGTCGTCCGGCTGAGCGCTCGTTGCGCGAGACCGTTTGTGTCTGCGCAGGATGGAGAGCGGCCTTTGGCTTTTCTCCCGAAAGCAGACGTTCCGCCTACGACCCAACCCAGTCGCTCGGACCGCCGTCGGCGCTTCCCAAAAGCAGCCGTTCGTCAGCCCTCCGACAACTTCGGCTCGGGGTGGTTAGCGGAACTCGGCGTTAGAGCCTCCAGTGGCACTGGTGGACTCATGAGCTACA
>NZ_JAKSYJ010000043.1 GCF_022829365.1 Methylobacterium sp. J-077
CGCCCTCGTCCTTGTGGTAGTCGTATGAGCCGCTCGTGCGCGCCGTCTGGGCACCTTGCACCAGCTTGATCGCCGATTGCGGGATGCCGGCGGCGACAAGCTTGGCCTGAGCGGCTTGCGCCTCAGCCGGGCGATCGAACAGCGCGGTGATCGTCTGCGTCATGGTGTTGTCTCCTGTGTGGAAGGGGGATCGATCTGTTCGCTGGCGTGGCCGTCCGGGCTCACGCGTTCGACCACGGCGCGCTGCTTACGCAGCGTCACCGGGACCTCGACGTCCTCATCCGCGGAGCTTCGGCGGACGTGCATTTCTTCCTTCAGGACGAGGCGCTTCTCGACGACGAGGATCTCTTCGAGGACGGGAATGACGGTCACCCCGTTCTCCTCGCGGATCACCGGGGGCACCTCGCCCTCGGACAGCGTCCGGTTGACCGGCACCCTGGTGACCTCGACCGTTTGGCTGCGCAGGCTCTCGCGCAGGACCTGATCGACGGTCTCCGTCCGGGTCGAGACCCGCACCCGCCCGGTCTCCACCGCCTGCTTGTCGATGCGAGCGGTCTCCTCGATCAGCGGGAGGACCACCTCCTCGCCCACAGTGACCTCCGCCGTCTCTACGCTTTGCGTCCGTGAGAGCTTCGGCTGGCTGGCGGCGGGATCGCTCATGATCAGATCCGACGCTGGGTCGTGGCGGTGATGCCGGTGTGGCTCACCACCGGATCGACCGCCGCACCGCGGCCCGCGAAGAAGGCGGCCAGTGCGCCGAGGATCAGCGCTAGGGCGCCGTAGAGCGCACCATGTGAGCCGGCGCGGGCGGCGGCATCGGCCGCCTGCTTGGCCTGCTCCTTGGTCTTCGCGACGGTGTCATTGAACTGCTGCACGTACTGCGCAACCTGGGTCCGGGCCTGATCGACCGGGATGCCCTGGGCCTTGGCCAACGCCTGGGCCGCCTTCTCCTGGGCGTCCTTCTGCTGGGCTGCGTCACCGGTCACCGCGGCGCGCATGGCGCTGACGGCGGCGTTCTTCAGGGCTTCAGGGTCATTGCCGGTGCCATTGCGGACCTGGCTCTCGATGTTCGAGAACGGGTTGTCCATGCCCGGCAGCGACGGGGCCGCGGCCTGTGCGGCGGTCTTCACCGAGCCGCCGAAGAGGTTGCCGGCGCCGCCCAGCGTACTCGACACCGCGCTCGACGCGCCGCTGACGATGCCGCCGACCGCCGAGGACAACAGGTAGACGATGACCAGGGTTGAGACCGCCCAGGCGATCAGCCCGTGATAGGCGGTGGTGGTGCTGGCCGGCTTGCCCGAGAGGCGCCCGGCGAGCCAGCCGCCGGCGGTGGAGGCGAGGATGCCGGAGATCACGAACCAGATCCCGGCGCCCGAGGACAAGCTGCCGGCGGTGGGCGTGCCGTTGCCGGCCGGGTCGACGGTCGAGAGCCCGATCCCGAGCCCGACCATGTTCAGGATGACCTGGGCGACCAGCGCGATCACAGCGCCGGCAATGACCGCCCCCCAGGAGATGGAGTGCAGCGCCATCGTGCGCATGTCCTCCGCAGGGGAGACCGCACTGGCGGTGGGGAGGTCGCGGTCGTAGGCCGCGCGGGTGGTGTCAGGTGATAACGCCATGGTCGGTACTTTCAGTTCAGTGTGGTTCGATCTTCGGCCTGAAGTCGGCGGAAGCGGGTTTGGCTGGGCTTAGAGCACCCAGCGGCCGATCAGGGCGTGGTCGAGCCGCCGCCCGACCACCACACCGACGACGGTGACGGGCAGATCTGTCGAGGTTCAGCCCCGCGACGCCGGGCTGACCGAACTGGTTGCCGGCCGTGTGTCAGCTCGCGCTCCAGCATCACGAGCGGGTCGAGCGCTTGCGTCTTGGCTCGGGGTTGGACGCCGCGTATGCCGCCTCGATGGCAGCGATCTCGGTGGCGGCTTCCGCCTGGATCGCACGGTCGCCCTCGATGATGCCGATGGCTTCCTTGATCAACGCCCGGATATGGTCGGGCGAGAGCACCTTCCGACGCCCGGCCACACGGATCTCCTCACATCAACCCGCCGGGATGATCTTCCGAGATGCTCGTATGAGCAGAGCTACCACCGTGTAATCAGGCGATTTAGTAGAAGTTCCGACGAATTACATAAAGTACATTTGCACCAAGTCGGCTTGGTAGTTCTGTCACGGTTTTCGTCGGTCTCAGCGCCGGTGACGCGTGTTCGGCCCGATGCCGCGCTCCTGCGCCCACACCACCACCGCGCTGCGGCGGTTGACCCCAAGCTTGCGGTACAGCCCTGAGACATGGTTGCGCACCGTGTTCGGTGACAGCTTCAGCTCGGCGCCGATCTCCCGATCGGTGGCGCCCTGGCAGATCCGCGTGAGCATGTCCTGCTCGCGGATCGTCAGGTTCTCGACCCCGGGCGACGTCCGACCGGAGCGTGTCGGGTGGCGCAGGGTCGCCAGCTTATCGATCACCCCGTGGCTGAACCACGACGCGTCTGCCATCACCGCTTCGATGGCGGTGATCAGTTCGCGCTCCGAGCGCTTGCGGGCGGTAATGTCCTGTAGAACGCACAGCACGCAGGCCTCGTCGTTGATGCTCACCCGCTCCGCGGAGACGAGGCAGTCGATCTCGGCGCCCGCCGCATCCTGCAGCACGGCCTCGAAGCCGCGCACGCTGCCGAGCCGCTTGAGATCGCGGGAGAACTTGCGCTGCTCGGCGCGGTCGACCCAGAGCGCGAGGTCAGCGAGCGACTGGCCACCCGCAGCCTCGGGGGCATGACCGTAGGTGGCGACAAAGGCTTGGTTGACGCTGGTTATCCTCAGCCCGTCCGCATCCATCAACGCGCTCGGCACCGGCGAGAGGTCGAACGCCTTGGCGAAGCGTTCCTCGCTGTAGCGCAGGGCCATCTCGGCCTTCCGGCGATCCTCTAGGTCGGCGAAGGTGAACAGCATGCACGGCTCGATGCCGCCGGGGCCCGGCATCTCGATGGCGTGCCCGGCCACGATCACGTAGCGGCCCTTCCCACAGGGGGTTGCGAGCTGAGCCTCCATCTGTGGGATGGTGCGTCCCTCATGCAGGCGATGGATCGCCATCTCGCGCCGCTCGGCCTCGCGCAGCAGGTCGATCTCGCAGAACGTTCGGCCGAGGACATCATCGCGATGGTACCCGGTGAGGTCGAGGAAACCGTGGTTGACCCGCACGAAGCGCAGATCGGCGATCCGGCAGATGATCGCCGGGGCTGGGTTGGCATTGAACATCCGCTCGAACCGGGCCTCGGCCTGGTAGCGCTCGCTCACGTCCTGCATCACCAGGGCCAGGCCGTTGGGCGTGCCGGCCGCATCGGTCGTCACCAGGCTGCGGATGCGGTGCATCCACCTGTGTTTGGGATCTCGCTTGGGGATCAACTCGACCACGACGTCGCGGAACACCTCGCCAGCAAGCACCCGGTCGAGCGGATGCTGCAGCGGGCCGATCTCGCGATGATTGCGGTAGTGCAGCGTGAAGTTCGCGCGGTACTCGGACACGGTGGCGCCGAGATCGCCGACATCTGTCACCCCATGCATCATCACGGCGGCATCGTTCGCGTAGGCGATGGTTTGATCGGGCTCGATCAGGATCACGCCCTCGGACAGGCCGGCCACGATCTGCCGCATCTGCAGGTGATGAACCGCATCGGCCATCGGCGTATCTCCATCCGAAGCGCCAACGCTCGAATGCGAGGAAAAGCTCAGATTGCCGCGTCTGAGTGTCCCTTATCTCGCCGATCGCCCTGGATGAACTGGTCGAGCAGGTCTCAGACCAAGAAACTACGCCTCTAAGCGTGAGAAGGATTTGTTACACACAAGTTGCAGTTTAGGCCGGCGGCTTCCGGTGAGAAACATGACCTCGACCGTGCCTTCATCCATCGTCGTGACGTGGAGGCGGTAGCCCATATTCGTCGCCAGCATACGCGCTTGGTCCAGTGTACTGGCGGCCAAGGTCATCGTGAACTCGGCTACGCCCGATGCGAGTTGAGCCGCGAGGAGACCGATTTCAACACCTTCGTCGAAGGTCTCGTCGCGGCCAGCAAACCGCAGGCGCAGACCGGGCACGACGTGGATGTGGCGCATGGCTAGTCCCTCTGGACACCTCGCAGTGCACAACCGATGTGGTTAACGTCGCGTTAGCGGCGGTGTGCTCTCGAAAGATCCAAAATCTTGCGCGACCGCTACGAGGTTGGAGCAGCTTCTCGAACCCGGGCGACACGCACGGTCTCAGAACGCCGCTTTATGTGAAGGCAGCGCTAGGACGGAGGAGTCGACGAGCCGCGCGTCTTGAGTGCGGTCCTCACCTTCGCCAAGCCCGCAGAGGCGACATCGGCATAGGGGCAGATCCGTGCCATTTCGCCGGCCCGGCGGCGCGCCGTGTGCGGCTTGGCTAGCAGCGGCCCTGTGGCGAGCGCGTCGAAGTAGGCTATCCAGTACCGAGGCTTCATGGGCCTTGGATCACTCGATTTTAAACTCTTCGCTGACGGCATGGTCGTTTCCGATCGGCAAGCTGCATACCGCAAACATCCTACCAAAGGGGTGAACGCGGCCTCAATCGCTCGAGCCGATAACAAGCGGCCAAGTTCCAACGGCAGCGTTCCAAGGATCTTGCCCTATTGGAACGGCCACGTTCCAGCGGGATAGTTCCAGTCAGCGAGCCCTACTGGAATGCAACGGCAGGTAGCGCGATCAGTTGTGTACGAAAAACGATCGTTTTCCTGACGCCCATGGCTGCATGTGGCAGCGTCCGAAAAGGGTGGATTTCCGCCTGTCTGCTTTCGGGCAACGATCGATGGATGCGGACATCGCCTCCGCGCCCGCACACGACCCCTTGCGGAAGGTCGGACGGTCTGCTTCGGGGCACTCTACGACAGAGAGCCCTGCGATTGGATCGCGTGGGAAGTGGTCGTTGCGGCCTTTCCAACGGGAAGGTCCTATCTCTCCCCCGCAGAGGAGATGAATT
>NZ_JAKSYJ010000078.1 GCF_022829365.1 Methylobacterium sp. J-077
ACTTCTACACCCGCGACCTCGGCCGCACCTTCCGGGTCGCCGAGGCGCTGGAATACGGCATGGTCGGCATCAACGAGGGGATCATCACCACCGAGGTGGCGCCCTTCGGCGGCGTGAAGGAATCCGGCCTCGGCCGCGAGGGCTCCTACCAGGGCATCGAGGATTACCTGAACACCAAGTACCTCTGCGTCGGCGGCCTGGGCGCCTGAGGGCGCTGGCTTTCTCCAAGGCGGGGTGGACGGACGGTCGGCCACAGCGTGAGAAGCGGGCGGGCGCCTTGAAGGCCCCGCCGGTCAGGCCGGATGCGCGTTGTGGATCTGGTCGAAATCCAGCGCCGCCGTGTCGATCACGATCTGCGTCCGGCTGATCACTTCGAGCTTGCGCAGGATCTCCGAGACATGGGCCTTCACGGTCGAGTCGCCGACCTGAAGCTCATGGGCGATCTGCTTGTTGAGCTTGCCCTGGCGGATCATCATCAGCACCCGCAATTGCTGCGGGGTCAGGCGAGCGAGGCGCTCGGCGAGCGGCGCCTTCTTGGCGTGGGGCGACGGCGCGCTCGCCTCGGCGAGGCCGGGCGGCACGAACAGGGCGCCGCTCAACACCTCGCTGATCGCCCGGGTCAGTGTGGTCTTGTCCATGGCCTTGGGCACGAAGCCGGCGGCCCCGTGCTGCAGGGCCTCGCGGACGATGCGCGGGTCCTCGTGGCCCGAGACGATCAGGATCGGGATGCGCGGGAACCGGGCCCGGATCGTGACCAGCCCGTCGAAGCCGGTGACACCCCGCATCGACAGGTCGAGGAGCGTGAGGTCGATGCCGCGGTTTTCCGCGAGCACCGCGCAGGCGGGCTCGATCCCGTCGGCCTCGTGCAGGACGGCGTCCGGATGGGCGAGGCGGATCGTGGCCGCCAGGGCATCACGGAACAGCGGGTGGTCGTCAACGATCAGGAGATGCACGGACGGCGCGGTTCCTCGCTCGAGATCCGCATGTGGGGCCCACGGGACGCCCGAAAACTGATCGATGTGGCCCCCCAGCGCAAGCGGGTCCTGAGAACGCCGCTCGGGTGGCCTCTGCCCGGATTCCGCATCCGGCTCCCGACGCAGGCGGTTCATTCGACCGCCCCCGCGGGTAAGGCCCGGTCGATTCAGGCGCGGGTCTGCGCCAGCACGTCGTCCGACAGCGCCGGATCGTCGCTCATCCGGACCGGGATCATCGCGCCGACCATGGCGGCCCAGCTTCCGATCGCGGCTTGGCGGGCGGCCTCCGAATCCGCCGTGCCGGCGCCGTTGCAGAGCCGGGCGATCTGCCGGTGCAGGCCCTCGGTCATCGCCGCCCGCGCCTCCAGCGGCTGCCGGATCGTCTCCGAGACGAGCGCGGCCACCGGGCAGCCGCCCGCGGGATTGTCGCGATGGACGGGGCCGAGGTAGCCCGCCGCGTCGTCGGACAGCACCACGGGCTCCGGCGCTACCACCAGCGCGGCCAGGGTCGCGGCGATCAGACCGCCCTTGGACCGGAAGTGGCCGTAGAAGCCGTCATGGGTGAGGCCCGCCTCCCGCATCACCTCGGCCACGGTCACCGCCGCGAAGCCGCGGGCGCGGAACAGCCGCCCGGCCGCTTCAAGGATCCGGCGGCGGTTCTCGGCGATCTGCTCGCGGCTGACCTTCATGTGCGCAATCTCACGCCTGCGGGACGAGGCTCGCTTGACCGGAATCATGATCATCATCATGTTCAATATACATGATGATGATCATGTTTAGAGACAGGAATCTCGCCCATGTCCAGCAAGCCTGCCATCCTCGTCACCGGCGCCTCCTCGGGCATCGGTGCGGTCTATGCCGACCGCTTCGCCCATCGCGGCCACGATCTCGTCCTGGTCGCCCGCGACGGCACCCGCCTGGAGGCGCTGGCCGAGCGCCTGCGCCGGGAGGCCGGCGTCGCGGTCGACATCGTCCAGGCCGACCTGACCCGGCCGGCCGACCTCGCCGCCGTCGAAGCGCGCCTGCGGGAGGATGCCCGGATCGGCGTGCTGGTGAACAATGCCGGCGCGGCGCTCACCGGCAGCTTCGTCGACCAGGGGCCCGATCAGATCAGCGGCTTGGTCGCCCTCAACGTCACCGCCCTGACCCGCCTCGCCGCCGCGGTGGCACCCCGCTTCGTCGCGGCCAGCAGCGGCACCATCGTCAATATCGGCTCGGTGGTCGGCTTCGTCCCGGAATTCGGCATGGCGGTCTACGGCGCCACCAAGGCGTTCGTGCAGTATCTCAGCCAGGCGCTCCACACCGAACTCGGGCCGAAGGGCGTCTACGTGCAGGCGGTCCTGCCGGCCGCGACCCGGACCGAGATCTGGCAGCGCGCCGGCATCGACGTGAACGCCCTGCCGGCGGTCATGGAGACCGGCGCCCTGGTCGACGCCGCGCTCGCCGGTTTCGACCGGCGCGAGACCGTCACCATCCCGCCCCTGCCCGACGCTTCGCAGTGGGATGCCTACGACCGGGCGCGGGCCGCGATGATCCCGAACCTCAACCAGGCTGAGCCCGCGGAGCGCTATCGCGCGCGGGTCTGATGGCGCTTGCCCGCGCCGCTCGGCCGGATCAGGCGGCGCGGCGCGCGTTCCGAAACGCGAGCGTTCTGGACGGACGTTGTCCCGATTGGGAGGGCGGTAGTCGGATTGCCCGCCCGGCAGGTTCGGCATTCTAGGCCGAGGCAAGTTCTTCGGCGAACCGTTCGGCTGCGTCGCGCTCCAAGCTCCAGTTATCGTCAGGAACCCGGAACACGAACCGCTCCACCATCTCGGAGAGGACCAAGTCCGGTCGCACCCGCTCAATGTAGGCGAAGTCGATCTGCGTACTCCAGATGAAATGCAGCTCGCGGAATGTTTCGGCCAGCATGATCGCCAACTGAGTTGGGGCGACATGAGAATAGCTATCGCCGAACAACACCATTCGTCGGGAATCCGACGAGGTCTCGTTGCGGTAAATGACGTGCGAGCCGGTGTGCAGCGTGCCGATCTGCCCGATCCGTTCCCTGTGCTCTACGATCGGACTGGCGTAGACCCGGACCGCGTCACGCTGCACCAAGTGCATCGTGGCGCCCTCGGTGATCCGCGGTCTGCATACAGAGCCAAGGTCACCTGAAAAGTCCGCGAACCACTCTGTCCGGCGCTCGTGGAAATCCCGGACCGGGCGCGCCCCGAACGCCCGGCAAATTTCCTTGTAGCCAATCAGCCGGCCCTCGAAGTTCCAGTGCGTATCGGTGCGGTGAAACAATTGCTGATCGTCTCTCCGGCGACGCATCGGGGTGACCAAGTCAATCATGGTCTTGCGCCACCGCGCCTGGCGGCGCAGATATTGCGGGAGCCTAGCAATCCGTAGAGGAAACCGGCGATAGTACGGATCCTCGTGATAAAGCCTAAAGGCTGGCGATAATCGCCAATTCACCTGCAAATCTAGTAAGTCATTGTCATAAATTGAAACTTTTTCCGGTATAGTGATATGTTTATAGACGATGTTAGCTGATCTAAGGCGGCGTTCACGTTTGTGTATGGCGTCTCGCCATTGCCAGAGCAGCCATTGAATGGATGGGACATCACGGTATTGCAAGAAAACATCATTCGATCCGCCAACTAAATAGAGCTGATCTTCATGCCCAATGTGAATATGGGCTGGAACGTGTGTGCTCGTGATGTCGATCAACTAAAAAATCTTCCCGTTGTCGGCACATAAGGTCCGCTTGATTCAGGCCAAATCTTTTTTCCCTAATCGCGACGATTGAGCCGCGCTCGGTCGTGTCCAATCTGATCTCAGCAAAATTCGCAAAGCATAGGAGATGATAAATTCGAGCGCGCCTTCGAAATTGTCAAGCAACGTGCTCGAAGTAAATCTATCTTTTGAATGATCTTATAGAATGAAAGGTACTTCTATAGAATATGATAATTTCGTAACGCATTTGTTATGAATCAGATAATGTTATATTATAGACGTATTGCGTTTTATGTTTTCTGGGGATGATCATCGCCCGTTCGTGTCCCGCAGGCCAATGAGTGCGTTGGAAGATCCCCACGGCAGGCGCGATGGGGTGAAATTCGGTCTTCGGATCAGAATGGGGGTTCGATCCTACGCAACCGCCCCCGGTGATCGCTCACCCACGCCCTCGGCCCGCACGAAATCGAGGAACGCCCGGAGCACCGGCCGCATCAGCCGGCGGCTCGGGTAGTAGAGGAAGAAGCCGGGGAAGCGCGGGCACCAATCCTCCAGCACGCGGACCAGCCGGCCGGTTGCGAGATCGTCCGTGACCTGGGCCTCGAACACGTAAGCGAGGCCGGCGCCCATCCGCGCCGCCTGCGCAATCAGGCGCATATCGTCGAGGATCAGGCTGCCGGAGACCGCGACGGCCACGGCCACGCCGTCCTTCTCGAGGTCCCAGCGGTAGAGGGTGCCGCCGGGAAAACGGCGGTTGATGCAGGCGTGGTCGTAGAGATCCCGCGGCGTGACTGGCCGGGGGTGCTGCGTGAAATAGGAGGGGGCGGCCACGATGGCCGCGCATTGCGCCGGCCCGAGCGGGACCGCGATCATGTCCTGCTCCAGGCTCTCCTCGAACCGGATGCCGGCATCGAAACCGTCCGCCACGATGTCGCGCAAATCGTCCTGCGCCCGGATCTCGATCGCGACATCGGGATGCGCCCGCATGAACGTCACGGCGAGCGGCAGCAGCAGCATCTCGGCGGCCGAGTGCGGCACCGAGAAGCGCAGCGTCCCCGAGAGTCGCTGCTGCGAGGCGGTGGCGTTCTCGACCGCCTCGGCGATCGCCGCCAGCGCCGGTTCGAGCCCGTCGAGCAGGCGCCGTCCAGCCTCGGTCGGGGCGACGCTGCGGGTGGTCCGGGCCAGGATCCGGATCCCCAGGCTCGCTTCGAGGCCGTAGATCGCGTGGCTCACCGCGGAGACGGACAGGCCGAGATCACGGGCTGCGCCGCGAAAGCTGCGGCGCGCTGCAACGGCCGAAAAAATCGACAGGGCGGGGAGATCGGTGCGTTTCACTGTTGCGCCGGATAGGACAGGCTGCGCTGCAAAACACGGATTATCCTATCGCAGGCGTCTGCGCAGAGTCCGGGCGGCTTCGGCCAGGGGACTCACAGGGAAAGTCTCATGCAACAGCGTCGACTCGGTTCCGAACTCTCCGTCTCCGCCCTCGGCCTCGGCTGCATGGGCATGAGCTTCGCCTATGGCGGCCAGCCGGAGGCGGAGGCCATCGCCACCCTGCGCCGGGCGGTCGATCTCGGCATCACCTTCTTCGACACCGCCGAGATGTACGGGCCGTTCGAGAACGAAAAGCTGGTCGGCAAGGCCCTGGCTCCGGTCCGAGATCAGGTCGTCATCGCCACCAAGTTCGGCTTCAAGATCGCGGACACCGGCCAGGGCCGGGACCGGATCATCGGCGTCGACAGCCGGCCCGAGCATGTCCGCGCGGTCTGCGATGCCTCGCTTCAGCGTCTCGGCGTCGAGGTCATCGACCTGTTCTACCAGCACCGGGTCGATCCCGCGGTGCCGATCGAGGACACGGTCGGCGCGATGGCCGATCTCGTGCGCGCCGGGAAGGTCCGGACGCTGGGCCTGTCGGAGGCCGGCGCCGCCACGATCCGGCGTGCCCACGCGGTCCATCCGATCGCCGCGGTGCAGAGCGAGTATTCCCTGTGGAGCCGCGAGCCCGAGGCGGCGGTGCTGCCGACCTGCGTCGAGCTCGGCATCGGCTTCGTGCCCTACAGCCCCCTCGGCCGCGGCCTGCTCACCGGGGCGATCCGCGACCGCGGCAGCCTCGCGGAGGACGATTTCCGCCGGACCCTGCCGCGCTTCGAGGCGGAGAACCTCGCGGCCAACCAGAGGCTGATCGACGCCCTCGCGACCATGGCGGCCGACAAGGGCGTCACGCCGGCGCAGCTCGCCCTGGCCTGGGTGCTCCACCGGGGCGACGGCATCGTGCCGATCCCCGGCGCCCGCAAGATCCGGCACCTCGAGGAGAACGCCGCCGCGGCGGCGATCGTGCTAAGTGCCGACGATCTCGCCGCCATCGACACGGCGATGCCGCCCGAGGCGATCAGCGGCCGCCGCTACACCGACGCGGCGCTGGCCTTGGTCGACGGCTGAGCGCGGGCCGGAAGAGCGATGACGCGCCGCTGCCCCAAGCCCGGCAACGAGGGGCACGGCTCGAAGCGAGACTGACAACGGCACTCCCATCCTCGACCTCATCCTGAGGAGCCCGCGTCAGCGGGCCTCGAAGGAGCCCTCCAGGAGGCACGTGGCTGGCTGGAGGGCTCCTTCGAGGCCAGGCGATCTGCGATCGCCCGGCACCTCAGGATGAGGAGGAGATTTGGATTCTTGTTGTTCGTCAACGTCCTGCGACCGAGATCACGCGGTCGAATACATATTCAAGCCGCCGCGATGGTCTCGGCGATGGCCCGCGCCCGCGGGACGAGGCTCGCCACCTCCAGATACTCCTCGGGCGAGTGCGCGTGGCCGCCGACCGGGCCGACCGCGCACAGGGTCGGGCAGCCGACGCTCGCGGTGAAGCCCGAATCGGCGCAGCCGCCGGCGAACTCGCCCTCGATCCGGTTGCCGTGCCCAGCGCTGACCCGGGCGTAGGTCTCGAACAGCGCGCGCGAGGCCGCGTCCTGCACCAGCGGCAGGAACTCGCCCGTGATGGTCAGCTGCCCACGGGTGTCGGGCACCGTCGCGGCCGCCACGATCGCCGCGATCCGGCTCATGGCGGCGTCGCGGTCGGGCGGGGTGACGTAGCGCAGGTCGATCTCGCAGATCGCCCTCGGCGCCACGGTGTTCACCGACTGGCCGCCCGAGATCAGCCCGACATTCACCGTGATGCCGCGGTCGAGATCGGTGAGCGCGTGGAGCGCGATGATCTTGTGGGCGAGTTCCCCGATGGCGCTGCGTCCATCGGCGTAGTTGCCGCCGGAATGGGCGGCGCGGCCCAGAACCTCCAGGTGCATGAACACGCCGCCCTTGCGGCCGGTGACGACGTTGCCGGTCGGGCGTCCGGGCTCCGCGTTCAGCACGGCGCGGGCGCCGCGGGCGGTCTCCTCGATGATCGGCCGGCAGGCCGGCGAGCCGATCTCCTCGTCGCTGGTGAACAGGCCGACCAGCGGCACCGGCGCGCCGCCGGCCCGCTGGAAGGCTGCCAGCACAAAGGCATTCATCACCAGCCCGGCCTTCATGTCGGCGACGCCCGGCCCGTAGGCGCGGCCCTCAGCGATCCGGAACGGCCGATGGGCGACCTCGCCCTTCGGAAAGACGGTGTCGCGATGGCCCATCAGCACGATCGGGCGGTTGGCGCCCCCGGACCCGGCAACCTGCGCCTTCAGCGCATCGCCGTAATCCTCCACCGGGATGGTGGTCACCGAGACGCCGTGCTCGGCCAGGAAGAAAGCGACGCGCGCGCCCACCGCATCCACCCCGGCCTTGTCGTAGGAGCCGGAATCGATGTTCACCAGCTCCGCGAGCAGGGCCAGCATCGCGCCCTCCTGCCCTTCCAGCCAGCGGATCGCGGCGGCGTCTCTCTCGGTCATCGGGGCCCGGCAAAAAAGTCGGATGAAAACACCTCTCAAAGTCCATCATTTCACGTCTGCTTGCCACCTCAAAGTCGGGTGAAACGTGATCTGGGCCCGTGGGCGTGATCCGCCCTGAGGGATGGCTTTTGAGCCGACGGAGAACGGAACCGATGGCCGCATCGATCAGGTCGATCGTCGTGACCGAGATGGCGTACGATCGCCGGCGGACAGAGTACGGCAGCTTGAAGTCCGATTGAGTCAGGCGGATGAAGGATCCTGAGACGGAGCACCAGCGTCTCGGGCGGGCGCTCGCAGATCTGGCGCTCGACAAGCTGATCTTGCAGGAGGCGTCTCGAGGAAGGCGTCTCGAGCCCCGCGCGCCGACGCGCCTGTGTCGAACACATCATGCTGACGATGCACGCCTCCGAGCGTCGCGCCTGCCGGGCGATCGATCAGCATCCCTTATCCTGAGCCTGTCGAGGCATCGACACCGCGCAAGGTTCCGTGGGGCCGCGACGACGAGGAGGCACTGACAGCTGACGTCGTCACGTTGGCCGAGACGTACGAAGCCGCGCTCCGGTCGCTCGACCGACACGGCGCATCCCCCGCTCCCAGGTTCGCGCGACCGAGATCTGCTACAGGGGCGCTGCACGCCGTCTTCCCGGGGGCGGCCGTCCGTTGCCGGAAGGGATGAACTGCCTTGGAGAGACTCGGCCCCCCGATCGGGTCAGGTGTCGACGCACGCTGGAAGGAGGATCACGGGATGACGAACTTCTCCGCGACGCTCGCGGCTGCCCTGCTCATGGCCGCGTCCCCCGGTCGCGCTGCCGAGGCCCAGCCCCAGGCTCATGCCGACGAGAACGATCTCGCCGAGAAGATCACCGGGACCTGGGAACTCGTCTCCTACCAGGTGGAGGACAAGGCGACCGGGGCGCTCATCGACGCCATGGGCAGCGCGCCGCGGGGCCGGGTGATCTTCACCAGGGACGGCTGGGTCGCGTTCAACCTCGAAGGCACCGATCGCAAGCCCGCCGAGACCGATGCCGATCGCGCCGCGCTGATGCAGACGCTGGTCGCCTATATCGGTCGGTACCGGATCGAGGGCGACCAGTGGATCACTCAGGTCCAGACCGCCTGGGCGCCGGAATGGGTCGGCACCGAGCAGCGGCGGTCGATCACGGTGAACGGCGACGAGGCGAACGTGACGACGCCGTGGCGCATCATGCCCAACTGGGATGCCGGCCGGCTCTCGCGCAGCATCATCCGCTTCCGGCGCGCCCGCTAGAGCTGTTCCCGGTCGCGTTGCGACGGGGAACGGCTCTACGTCTTTGATGTAACGCGCTCGCTTACGCCGAACCGGTATCCACTTCGGCGGCGAGCGCTCTAGCGATCGGCGCCGTCAGGCCCCGCGCCGCAAGCCGGGCGGCGTGCAGCCCGGCCGAATGTCCAACACCACAGATTGTTCTTTCAGACCTCATCCTCTAAGACGCGGTCACCGACCCGCTGAATCAAATCGGTCAGCGTGTTTCCACCTTCGGCGGTCGCCGATCTCTGGGCGATCTTCGGAGTCGGCTCTGGCTCTATTCGGCGTTACCGTGTCGAACTCAGATTTTGGTTAACAGAGACGGATTCGATTCTAGATTGGGCTTTTGAAAGCTGCTTTTCCCGCCGCTGAGGAAGCCCTTCCGGCCGAGAAATATAAAAACGATCGTACAAGATCGATCACGCTTCGCGTGCCGCATCATCTGCGGGGGAACGTTCCGGAAGGCTGGACGCGCGGGATTCCCGATCGTCTCGAACCGATGCCTTCTGTGCCGGGTCGTGCCAGCCGAGCATGCCCGATACGCAACCGAGAGATTTGGCGATGCGTGCCGACGACACCAACAAGCCCCTTTCCGAGCGCGCGTCGCAGGACACGATCGCCCTCAGCCGCCGGCAACTGCTCGGAACGGCGGCGACCGGGCTCGCGGCCGCCGCGCTGCCGAGTTCCCTGGCCTTCGCGGACAGCGCCGACGGCAAGGTCGACGTGCTGCTGATCGGCGGCGGCATCATGAGCGCCACCCTCGGCGTCTGGCTGAACCAGCTGGAGCCGACCTGGTCGATCCAGATGGTCGAGCGCCTGGATCAGGTCGCGCTTGAGAGCTCTAACGGCTGGAACAATGCCGGCACCGGCCACTCAGCGCTGGCCGAGTTGAACTACACCCCCGAGAAGAAGAACGGGCAGATCGAGATCGCCAAGGCGGTGGAGATCAACGAGGCCTTCCAGGTGACGCGCCAGTTCCTGGCCTCCCTGGTCAAGACCGGGGTGCTGAAGAACCCCCGTTCGTTCATCAACTATACCCCGCATATGAGCTTCGTCTGGGGCGACGACAACATCACCTACCTGAAGAAGCGCTGGGAGGCCCTGAAGGCCAGCCCGCTGTTTGCCGGTATGAAATATTCGACCGATCCGGAGCAGCTCAACACGTGGGTGCCCCTCATGATGGAGGGGCGCGACCCGAACCAGAAGATCGCCGCCACCTGGACGCCGCTCGGCACCGACGTCGAATGGGGCGAGGTCACCCGCCAGTACGTGTCGTATCTGCAGGGCCAGCCGAGCTTCAAGCTGAACCTCTCCACCGAGGTCGAGGGCATTACCAAGAACGCGGATGGCTCCTGGCGGGTCACCTCCCGCAACCTCAAGGACGGGTCCCGGCGCAGCGTCGACGCCAAGTTCGTGTTCATTGGCGCCGGCGGCGGCGCCCTGCACTTGCTGCAGAAATCCGGCATCCCGGAGGGCGAGGATTACGCCGGCTTCCCGGTCGGCGGCTCGTTCCTGATCAACGAGAACCCGGACGTGGCGACGTTGCACCTCGCCAAGGCCTACGGGAAGGCATCGGTGGGCTCCCCGCCGATGTCGGTGCCGCACCTGGATACGCGGGTGCTCGGCGGCAAGCGCGTCATCCTGTTCGGCCCGTTCGCGACCTTTTCGACCAAGTTCCTGAAGGAGGGCTCGTATCTCGATCTCCTCAGCTCGACCACGACCAGCAACATCTGGCCGATGGTCCGGGTCGGTGTCGACGAGTTCCCCCTGGTCGAGTACCTGGCCGGCCAGCTGATGCTGTCGGACGATGACCGGATCGCGGCCCTGCGTCAGTATTTCCCGAAGGCCAAGAAGGAGGAGTGGCGCCTCTGGCAGGCGGGTCAGCGCGTGCAGATCATCAAGCGCGACAAGGACAAGGGCGGCGTGCTGAAGCTCGGCACCGAGATCGTCAACGCCAAGGATGGCAGCATCGCCGCCCTGCTGGGAGCTTCCCCGGGCGCCTCGACGGCGGCGCCGATCATGCTGCAGGTGCTGGAGAAGGTGTTCGCCAAGAACGTCGCCACGCCCGAGTGGCAGGCGAAGATCCGGCAGATGGTCCCGAGCTACGGCACCAAGCTCAACGACGATCCCGACCGGGTCGCCCAGGAATGGGCCTATACCAGCGAGCAGCTGCAGCTGCCGGCGCCCCCGCAGATCGACAAGGCGGCGCTCAAGGCGGTGCCGGCCAGCAGTACCGTGCTGAACAGCAGCAACACCCCGGTCCCGGCGCCGGTCCACGATCTGGCCCCCTGAGTCCGATCGGTCCCGGGTCTCGCGCGCTTGCGAGAAGCTCGGGACCGACCCGAGCGCGCGCGCCGCCGAAGTGGATACCGATTCGGCTTAAGCGCGCGCGTCAAATCAAGGGCGTAGACCCGTTTCCGATCGCACCGCGATCGGGACCAGGTCTAGCGGGCCGCGCTGCTCGCGAGGTGGAGCCAGCCGAAATCCACCGGATAACCGAGGCCATGGAGCATCTTGACTCGCTTCCACGAGGCCGAGCGGGCCGACGCCTCGTCCTGTCCGGCCTCGATCTCCGCGGCTTCCATGTCCTGAAGCTCGCGGGTCAGTTCTTCGCGCAGGCCCGTCGCCCTCATGGCGCCGAGCGCCGCCGTGAACGCCTGTTCGGTGACCCGCACCTGATCGCAGATTTGACGCACGCTCATCAGTCCTGAGCCCTCTCACGCTACAGTTGGACTGCTGTTTGGCAGTCACCGAACGCTAGCATTCGCCTCCGCAACGGTAGACCTACGCCTTTGGTGTAGACAAGTTTAGTGTCAGACGTGGTCAAGTTCGTTCTCTACCGCTGCGGGAGAGAGCCGAGGCGGCGTGCCACGCGGGACGGGCGGCGCCAGCGCCGCTTACGTCCGAAGGTCCGGCGCGGGTCGAGGATGCCGGCGGCGAGATCATCCTTCTGGACGATCCGGGGCTGCACGGCGGCTCCGATCGCCACCAGTGCGGCCGATCCGATCAGCGCGACGATCGCGGCGCCCCAGAAAAGACTCTCGAACATCTGGTCCTTCCGGTCGGCTCTTCCTCATATAGGCCTGAAGTCTGATTCAAATTGCGGCAAAATCTGGACTTAGCAGAACATTTTGCACACTCATCAATATCCACCGGGACCGCCGGAGCGAAAGCGGCGGCGGCACGGACTGTTCGACCAGTCTTCCCATCCTCGATCCGGATCATGGCACGAAGCTCGATCAGATGGAGGAGGCGGCCGTCGCGCTGGGAGGGCGGCTTTGCATCACCTTCAAGGAAGCCTGAGCTCAGGGAACGCAGCCGAGGCCGCCCAATCTCATTGGGGGTGGCCCTGTGCGGCCACGTTCCGGTACAAGCGACACTCGGCCCCGCGTTGCGCGGGGCGGCCTGGACCTTGCGCGGCATGCCCGCGCTCAACGGCCGGGCGTTATAGCGAGAGACACGTCCATGTGCGGCATCGTCGGCATCGTCGGGCGCGACGCGGTGGCGGGGCAGGTGATCGAGGCCCTGCGGCGGCTCGAATACCGCGGCTACGATTCCGCCGGCATCGCCACCCTGGAGCACGGGCGACTGGAGCGGCGCCGCGCCTCGGGCAAGCTCGTCAACCTGGAGGCGCGGCTCGCGCAAGAGCCGCTCACGGGCACGATCGGCATCGGCCACACCCGCTGGGCGACCCATGGCCGGCCGAACGAGACCAACGCCCACCCGCACGCCACCAAGCGGCTCGCCGTCGTCCATAACGGCATCATCGAGAATTTCCGCGAGCTGAAGCACGAGTTGGAGGCGGACGGAATCGTCTTCGAGACCGAGACCGACACCGAGGTCGTGGCCCAGCTGGTCAGCCGCAACATGGACCGGCAGATGAGCCCGGTCGATGCCGTGGCCGCCGCCCTACCGCGGCTGCGCGGCGCCTTCGCGCTGGGCTTCATCTTCTCAGGCGAGGAGAACCTGCTGATCGGCGCCCGCCATGGCGCGCCGCTCGCGGTCGGCTTCGGACAGGGCGAGACCTATCTCGGCTCGGACGCCCTGGCGCTCGCCCCGTTCACCGACGCGATCACCTATCTCGACGAGGGCGACTGGGCGATCCTGACCCGGGACGGCGCCGAGATCCGCGATCAGTCCGGCGCCCGCGTCGAGCGCCCACGCCAGAAGATCGCCACGCAGGCCTACCGGATCGACAAGGGCGAGTACCGCCACTTCATGGCGAAGGAGATCCACGAGCAGCCCGAGGTGGTGGGCCGCACGCTCGCCCACTACGTCGACATGGCCAACGGCCGCGTCATGCTGCCCGAGGCGCTGCCCTTCGACTTCGCCAAGCTCAGCCGCGTCTACATCACCGCCTGCGGCACGGCGTTCTATGCCGGGCTGGTGGCACGCTACTGGTTCGAGCAGGTGGCGCGCCTGCCGGTGGAGATCGATGTCGCCTCCGAGGCCCGCTACCGCGAGGCGCCCCTGGAGAAGGACGGGCTGACCCTGGTGATCTCGCAATCGGGCGAGACCGCCGACACCCTGGCTTCGCTCCGCTACGCCAAGTCTCAGGGCCAGCACACGCTCTGCGTCGTCAACGTGCCGACCTCGACCATCGCGCGGGAATCCTCCGTGGTGATGCCGACGCTCGCCGGCCCGGAGATCGGCGTCGCCTCGACCAAGGCGTTCTCGTGCCAGCTCACTGTGCTGCTGTGCCTCGCCATTGCGGCCGGCCGCGCCCGCGGCACCCTCGACGCGGCCGGCGAGCGCCGGCTGGTCGACGCGCTGATCAAGGCGCCGGGCCTGATGGCCGAGGCGCTGACCCGCGAGCCGGAGATCGAGCTCCTGGCCCGGGACGTCGCGAAGGCGCGCGACGTGCTCTATCTCGGCCGCGGCACCAGCTACCCGATGGCGCTGGAGGGCGCGCTGAAGCTCAAGGAGATCAGCTACATCCACGCCGAGGGCTACGCCGCCGGTGAGCTGAAGCACGGGCCGATCGCGCTGATCGACGAGAGCGTGCCGGTGATCGTCATCGCCCCCCACGACGCGGTGTTCGAAAAGACGGTCTCGAACATGCAGGAGGTGGCCGCCCGGGGCGGGCGCATCGTGCTGATCGGCGACGCCAAGGGCGCGGCCGAGCACGGGCTCGACACCATGGCCACCGTGACCATGCCGGACCTCGACGCCACGGTGGCGCCGATCGTGTACGCGGTGCCGATCCAGCTGGTGGCCTACCACACGGCGGTGTTCATGGGGAAAGACGTCGACCAGCCCCGGAACCTGGCGAAGTCGGTCACCGTCGAGTAGCCGAACGCACGAGGGTTGCGACGACGTAGAGAGCAAAAGTAGTCCGTCCAGAAATGAGGGTGTGTCGTCATGCGGAGGTTCCCGCAGGCGGGGGATTTTGATTCAAGGGGTCAACGATTTTGCGTTGACCGATGCGCGGCGATGCCTTTCGAGACGATCAATCGGATCGGATCCGGGACCTGTTGCCGGGCCGCCGCGGCATGGTCGGGTTGACGGCCAAGGACAACCGCCTGTGCGTCGAGCCGCTGGTGTACCCCTGCGGTGCCGGCACCGCTTGGCGCGACCTGCCCGAGGGCTTCGGCGCGGGAACCAAGGCGTCGCGCCGCTTCAGCTGCTGAGCGCTTGCGGGCGTCTTCAGGCGGGTGTTCCGGTATCTGTGTGCAGACGCCGGCAACGAGGCCCGATGATCGGCTCGACCGTCAGCACAGCGTCGGCGCCCATAAAATCTGGGGCGGACCAAGCCATCGGCCGGTCCCGCGGCGGCTTGAGCACCAAGATCCAGGCTCCGTCGAGCGGATGGCTGCCCCGGACATCGCCTCACCAAGCAACTCGACGATACCGGGAGATGATCCAGTCGGCTTGGCTAACCGAGATGGCGTTCGCGCGCGACCGTGGTCCTGCAAACCAGCAGCCTTAAGGCCGCCGTGCTGGCCGGCGGGGACCGGCGGAGGATTGGCATGCCGCGCGCGCTTTCGGGCGGACGAAGAAGCCAGATTGACCAGATTGTCGATCCCGACCGATCCGCGTTGTGCCGACATCCTCCTCCTGGTCCACGAGGATATCTGCGACACCCCGCGTATCCGGGCGGTGCCGACCCACGTCATCGAAAGCATCCACGCGGTGGCTCCCAAGCTTCAGCCCACGGATACCGGCAAGCCGAACATCCAGGCCATCATTGGCTGACCGGGCACGCGCCGCCGGCATCGGTCATGGCGCGTCATGGCTACTGTCGAAAGAGCGGCAGTGCGGGCGAGGATTGTGGGAACTGGGTTAAATTTTCCGACCGCAGGAGAGAAGAATTTCAATCTGAAGGCAGTCCGAGGGGATAGATTGCAATGCGGTGGCCTGAGCCCGTATTTAAGTGGACAAACCCCATATTTGCATGGCCCATCTATTGGGTCGAGCCACCCGCTTGCCTCCGAGCAGATCCGGCAACCGTTCGCTGAAGAGTTCGCGAAGCAGGCGAGCCACCATGTTCAGCGACGAGAGACTGGTCCGGGACGTGCTCGCGGAACTCGCCTGGGACCCGAGCATCGCGGCGACGAAGCTCGGGGTGACCGCGAAGGATGGCATCGTCACGTTGGCCGGGCCTGTCGACGGCTTCGCGCAGAAGCAGGCCGCCTGACGGGTAAACGGGATCAAAGCCCTCGCCGAGGAGATTGCGGTGGACCTGCCCTTCGAGCATCGCCGCGGACATCGCTACAGCCGTTATCAACCGGTGGGCTGGGACGCCGCGATCCTCCCGGTCACGGCGCAGGTGCAGGATGGCGGGTCTTGGCCATCCCGAGCATCGCACGGACGCGCCTCTCCGCGCCGGGGACTGACCGGCTCAGGCGGGGTCTGCAGGGAAGTCTACGGTCGGCGCCCAGCACTCATCGCAGTGTTGGTGACTCGCCGGCCTTCAGATGACGGTCCTCGCCCTCGGGACCGCCGAGGGAGACATGCGAATTCAGGCGTCCGAGGTGTTCGAAGACGTGCTCGAAAGCGCGGGTGACCGCCTCGTCGAAGGAGCCGTCGCGCTGACCCTGTGAAGCTTTCAGGGCGCGGAGGAGGTCCTGGTGTTTCTCGTGGTCGCTCGACATATCATTCCTCCCACTGATCCTAGCGTCACGAGGGGCCAAGTACTGGTGTCGGCATCGGTTCCTGCCAAAGACCCGTGGCTAACGGTTTGCTGTTGCCGCGACCGTGTTCTTGGCGATCCAGACCGCGAGCGGAATTTCCGTGAGGGGGCGATCACCGAGGAGCTCGCGGGCGACCAGGGCGAAGGCGATGCATTCCTCGCCTTTGACTTCGTCTTCGGCTGCCTTGGCGGTCCAGGCGAGAAGCTCGGCCCAGCGCACCCGCTGCGCGGGAATGATGTCCCTCAGGACAGCCTCCTCGCGCTGCTTTTTGGTTCCAAGCGTGGCGTCGCCCGGCTCGAACCACGATTGAAGGAACGCGTATTCCTTCGGTCATAGCTTCGAAGCGGCAAGCGCGGCCGCGACGGCCTTCTCCGACTGCCGTTCGGCTGGGACATCGGCGAGCAGTGCTGCGATGAGCGTTTCCGTGCTCACCCGATCAGGCCGAATCTGAACGGGACTCACCGCCTCGAGGAACTGCACCAGGCCGAAGGGCGGTGGGGCCTGTCGGTCCAGATTGTCCGCGAGCCGGTGTGCGACGATGGCCTGCACGATCTCGGGCGAGGCATCGAAGCCATCGATGTAATATTCGATCTCGCCCAACAGTTGGTCGATCGCGCGCCTGCTGAGATCCTCGCGGATCCAGGCATCCCGCACACCAAAGCCTTGCTTGACGAGGAGCGAGGCCAAAGCCAGTTTGCGCCCGCGCTTGAGCGTCACGAAGACGCTCTGCGCGCCGGCTCCGTCGCATCCCGAGGCGATGACCGAAGCGATTTGCACCGCCGGTTTCTTCGCTGGTTACAGCCGCGTTGCCGACAGGCACGGAGGCGGCATCCAGGATCGCTTGCACGCCTTCTTCGAGCCACGGCCGCATCAGCACGATGCGCTCGACGCTCATGGCCGAAACGGCCGCCTGTTTGGCGGCAGCCGAAAGGCCTTGCGCCACCTGCCTGGCGATGGCGGGATTGGGGTGGAGCAACCAGCCGAGCGCGGCCTCGCGCATCGACGGGACATCCGATGTCCCCAACGCGCTGACGATCACGAGACGCTGGTCCTCCGGAAAGGCGGCGATCTGCTCGGACAACTGCCCATGGACCAGGAAAGGGTCATGGTCGAGAGCCTCTGCCAAGGATGCAAGGTGCGCGGCGATGTCTTCGGGACTCAGCGCCTGCGCGGCTGCCTGCTCGGACAGGTCGACGGTGAGCGCGCGCAATTCATCACCGAGATCGAGCTTGGCAGCCGCGAATTGCTGGGCGAGCAGCAACATCACCTCGGGCGGCAAACGGCCAGCCTCGGCGGCCCGGATGAGCGTCCGCCGGATCTCCGCCACGAGACCGACCGCGTGATCGCCGCCACCGCTTTCAAGCGCCATACGGGCTTCTTCGAGAGCCTGCCCGACCATGAAGAGAAGCACCTGGCACAGGGCTTCGTCGGGCCGCTTCTTGCCGACCTCGGCAATCAGGATGTCGAGGACGACAACGACGGCGTCCGGCTTCTCGGACAAGGCGAGGCCGACGGTCTGCAATTCGGCCGTCATCTGTCCCCGCCGAAGATCGCCGGCGACGCGCTTGGCAAGCTGGAGAAGCTTGGCCCGGGGGGAGTTCGCCGCGGCGGGCATCGCGGATTCGTGGATGTCGCGTTGCCAATTGATCCGACGATTTAGAGATCAGATCAATCCGCCGTGCCCTCGTGCCAGCAGCCTGAGACGATCGGGCTCCCGTCAGCCCTTATCCGCCGGATGCCTTCCGCTCCGGCTCCGGCTTCGACAGGCCGAGATGGTCCCGCAGGGTCGCGCCTTCGTAGTCTGTCCGGAACAGGCCGCGCTCCTGCAGCAGCGGCACGACCTCCCGCACGAAGTCGCTGAGTCCTTCGGGGAAGAACGGCGGCATCACGTTGAAGCCATCCGCGGCGCCGCCTTCGAACCAGGCCTGCATCCGGTCGGCGATGTCGGTCGCGGTGCCGACGATCATGTGGTGGCCGCGTCCGGCCGCCACGCGCAGGGCGAGCTGGCGGATGGTGAGGCTCTCACGGCGGGCCAGCTCGGTGAGGAGTTCGGCCCGGCTGCGCAACTGATCCGAGATCGGCAGGTCCGGGAGCGGGCCGTCGGGGTCGTAACCCGACAGCGTATGGCCGAGACGTTCCTCCAGCAGCGGCATGGCGCTGGCGATGTCGGTCCACTGGTCCAGCTCGATCAGCTTGGCGCTCGCCTCCTCCAGCGTCCGGCCGATGACCGGCAGGATGCCCGGCATGACCGCGACGGTCGCGGGATCGCGGCCGAAGCCGGAAACGCGCTGCCGGAGGCTGGCGTAGAATTTCTGCGCTTCCTCGATGGTCTGCTGGGCGGTGAACACCACGTCGGCCCGGCGCGCCGCCAGATCCTGGCCCGGTCCGGACGAGCCCGCCTGGATCAGGATCGGATGCCCCTGGGGCGAGCGCGGAATGTTGAGCGGGCCCTTCGCGCGGAAATAGCGGCCGGCATGGTCGAGCACGCGCACCTTCGCGGGATCGGCGTAGATGCCGCGCGCCTTGTCTTTCACGAAGGCGTCGTCATCCCAGCTGTCCCAGAGGCCGCAGACCACATCGACGAATTCCTCGGCGACTGCGTAGCGCTCGTCATGCGCCGGATGCTCTTTCGAAAAGTTGCTGGCGGTGCGCGCGTAGGAGGTGGTGACGACGTTCCAGGCCGCCCGTCCGCCGCTCAAATGGTCGAGCGACGCGAAGGCGCGGGCGGTGTGGTAGGGCTCGCCATAGGTGGTCGAGGAGGTCGCCGCGAGACCGATGCGGCGCGTCACCATGGCCAGCGCGCTCAGCAGCGTCAGCGGCTCGAAGCGCGCGATCATCGAGGGGTGGGCGTCGACCGCGCTCGTGAGCCCGTCCGCCAGGAACACCATGTCGAACTTGGCCTCTTCCGCCAGCTGCGTCACCCGGCGCAGAAGGTCGAAATTCTCGCTGCCGGCCTCGGCGCGCGGGTGGCGCCAGCCCGAGACGTGATGGCCGGCTCCCTGCAAGAACAGGCCGAGATGCATCTGTCGCGGGGGCATCGTCATGGTCGGGCTCACGGGCATGGGTCGAGGCGGACGGGGCGGTTATGGTCGCAGCGGCTGCGCGAGGCGGTCGAGGAGACGGGCGAGATCCGTTGCGTCGTGCATGGTGCGCACGCGGTCGGGCACCGGACGCAATGCTTCCAAATCGGCAGTCGCGTCCCGGAACTTGTCGTCGGCGTCGGCGAGCCCCGGAAGGCCGTCGATGCGCCGGTGGCTGGTGCGGCCCTGCGCGTCCGTGATCTCCACCACGACGAAGCGCGTGCTCGGATCGGAAGAGAGGCGGCGGGCGGCCTGATCGTGCCGGCGCTCGACCCGCGCCGCGAGGGCGGCGAGATCGGCGCGGACCGGCCGCGCGTCGAAATGGTCGATGCTTACCGCACCATCCACCAGGGCCGCGGCCAGGATGTATTCCGGGCTGAACCGGGCCTCGATGCCGGTGCGCGGCGTCCGGACCACCAGGGCCGCGTCACCTCCTGGCGGGAAGGTGATCGTCGCTCGCGCCGCGTCGCGGATGCCCTCGCGGTGAAAGGCGAGACCGGCGACCGCAACGGGATGGGCCGCCGTGCAGCACGGGAACGCCTTCAGCGTCAGGCCGGGGCGGATGATCTGCCAGGGCGCACCCCAGCCTTCGCGGACGCGCTCGGGCGTTTCCTCGCCGAAGCCATAGGCCTGCAGGAATCCGATCGCGCCGTCGAGGCAATCGTCGGCGCCGGACAGGCCGTTTCCGGCCAAGAGCGCCGCCGTCAGGCCGTTGCGGGCGGCGAGCCCGGCATGGAGCGGCTTCGCGTCGGACCCGAATTGCAGCCGTAAGCCCGCCGCCTGCGTCGCCCCGAAGCCGAGAGCGATCGCGGTCGTCTCGGCGGTGAAGCCGCGCAGATGCGCGATTGCCGCCGTGGCCCCCAGGGGGCCGAGGGTGGCCGTGGCGTGGAAGCCGCGCTCGTAATGGGCGGGGCCGATCGCGCGCCCGAGATGCGCCATCGTCTCCAAGCCGACCAAGTAGGCGGCCAGGAACGCATCTGCGGAGGGCAGCGCTTCCGGGTCGAGAGCGGCCAGCAAGGCCGGCACGATCACCGTGGTCGGGTGGCCGCGCACGCTCGCATGCACGTCGTCGTAATCGAGCACGTGGCCCGCATGGCCGTTGAGGAGTGCGGCGAGGAACGGGTCTGCCGACCTGTCGGAGCCGATGACGACGGCAGGGCCGGGCGTATCGCCGAATGTCGTTCGCAGGATCGCGATCGATGGGTCGGTGCTTCCCGCCAGCGCGCAGGCCAGGAAGTCCACGAGGGCGACGCGCGCCGCCGTCATCGCAGCGGGATCCGTGTCCGGGCGGGAAGCGACGATCGCTTCGGCGAGGGCGGCAGTGCGTGGGTTCGCCATCAGATCCCCTCCCGGTCCTGCACGGCGTCCCGGTAGCCCTGGAAGCCGCCGATGAACTGGCGGATGCGCGGGTTGCCCGACCGGTAGAACAGTTCCGCGGGCGGTGCCTGGGCGACGATCCGGCCGTTCTCGGTGAACGCGATGGTGTCGCTGATCTCCTCGGCGAAGCGCATCTCGTGGGTGACGAGAATGCTGGTCAGCCCGTCGCGGACGAGCTCGCGGATGACGGCGAGCACCTCGCCGACCATCTCGGGATCCAGGGCCGAGGTGACCTCGTCGAACAGGACCAGTTCGGGCCGCATCGCCAGCGCCCGGGCGATGGCGACGCGCTGCTGCTGGCCGCCAGACAGTTCGCCCGGATAGGCCGAGACCTTGTCGGCAAGGCGGACCCGGGCCAGCAGGTCGCGCGCCAGGGCCTCCGCCTCGGCCCGCGGCACCTTGAGGATGCGGGTCGGCGCGATGGTGATGTTCTCCAGCACGGTGAGGTGCGGGAACAGGTTGTACTGCTGGAACACGATGCCGATGCGCTTGCGCAGGGCGATCCGCTCGGCCTCGGTGCGCAGGGTGTCGACCCGCGTGCCGGCGACCGTGATCCGCCCCGCCTTCGGCTGGGCGAGGCCGTTGATGCAGCGCAGGATCGTGGACTTACCCGATCCGGACGGGCCGATGATCGAGACCGCATCCCCTTTCGCGACCGTCAGATCGATGCCCTTGAGCACCTCGGCCGCCCCGAAGGACAGGTGGACGTCCCGGAGTTCGACGAGGATCGGCCGAGGGGTGAGCTCCTGTGCCATGGGGCGGCGTTCAGCTTTCAGCGCGGCGCGAAGCGGCGTTCGAGGCGCCGCGTCAGACGCGAGATCGGGTAGCAGAAGAGGAAGAAGGCGAGGAGCACCATGAGATAGACCGCGATGGTGAAGTCGTCGCGGCGGACGGCGGTGCTGGCGTCGGTCGCGGCGTGGAGGAGTTCGTGGACCCCGACCAGGGAGGCCAGGGCCGTGCTCATGGTGATCGAGGCGTAGAGATTCATCCAGGGCGGCAGCGCGCGGCGCAGGCACTGGGGCAGGATGATCCAGCGCAGTGTCTGGCCGCGGGACATGCCGACGCCTTTGGCGGCGTCCCACTGCGTGGTCGGGACCGACTGGATCGCCCCGCGGACGATCTCCGCCACGTAGGCGCTCGCCGGGATCGCAAGCCCGAACACCGCCTTCAGCCAATCGGGAAAGGGTAGGTAGTTGCCGGCCACCACGATCTCGAACGGGAAGATGTACGTCGTGGCGAAGATCAGCACGAGATGCGGGGCGTTGCGGAACACTTGCACGTAAGCCACAGCCGGCGCGCGCATGAGCCGCGAGGCCGACAGCTCCATCGCCCCCAGCGTGATCCCGGCGAACGTCCCCGTACCCATGGCGAGCACGCTGATCAGGATGTTCATGACGAAGCCCGACGCGAGGTAGGGCAGCCAGTCCAGGAGTTCGCGGGTGAGCCGCGCGTCGAGCCCGAACCAGAGCAGGCAGCCCGCTGCCGCGAGCGCCAGCCAGGCCCAGGCCGGCCCGAGGGCGGCGCGGCCGCGCACGGGAAGCGCCGCGGTGCTCAAACGCCGTATCCCGGAACGGCCAGCCGGCGCTCCACGTAGCGGCCGATCTGCGACAGCACCGTGTTGATCAGCCCGAAGAACAGGAGGATCACGATCATCAGCTCGAGGACGTTGTCGCGCTGCGTCCAGATCATGATCGACGCGTAGGTCACCTCGCCGACGGCGATCGCCGACCCGATGGTCGTCAGCTTCACGAGGTTGACCAGGTTGTTGACGATGGCCGGCATGGCCGTGCGCAGGGCGAGTGGAAGCGTTACGTAGCGCAAGACCTCGAAGGCGGAGAAGCCGATGGCGTGGGCGGTCTCCACCATGGCCGAGGGCACGGCCTCGATCCCGCCGCGCAAAGCCTCCGCGTGGAAGGCGGCGATGTGGAGCCCGGTCACCGCCACCACCCAGAAGAACGGCGTGAACGGGTTGTTCGCCGCGCCGCCGAGCGCCTTCGACAGCAGCATGTTGAGCGCGAAGAACGCGAACATGAGCTGGACGAGGGTCGGGGTGTTGCGTGTCAGCTCGACATAGGCCCGCACCGGCACGGCGAGCCAAAGCCGGCCGGAGGTCAGGGCCGCCGCGAAGGCCAAGCCCGCGGCGAGGCTCAGCGGGATCGCCAGGAGGACGAGCATCAGCGTCGTCCCCATCCCACCGATCCATTGCCGGACCTCGGAGGTGCTGGTGAGGAAGTCGTAATGCAGGCCCACCGCACCGGCGAGGGCGATGAAGCTCCGGACAGCCTCGTCCATCATGTCGGCAGCGACGCGATCACGGTTTGGCGGGCGACGCGAATTTGCGCCGCGCCTCTTCCAGGAAAGTGGGATCGACGAGCCGGTTGGCCTTGGCCATCTCCAGCATCGCCCCCGACGCGTGCAGATCGCGGACGGCCGCATCGAGCGCCGCTCCCGTGTCGCGCTCGCCCTTGCGCAGCCAGATCACGGAGTCGGCGGGCTCCAGCTCGGTCGGGATGACGATGGCGTAGTCCTTCCACTCGTTCGGGCGGTCGGCGAGCAGCAGCTTGATCGTCGGCGCGACGTGGACCGCGACGACGCAATTGCCGCCCTGGAGTGCCAGCATCGATTCCGGTTGACTCGGGATGCCCTTCACCTCGGCGCCGTAGATGTCCGCCAGCGGCTGCGCGTAGTTCGAGCCCTGCGAAATGCAGACCGGCTTGCCCTTGAGGTCTGTCCAATCCTTGATCCCGCTGTCCTTGCGGCCGAGCGCGGCACCGCCGGCCCGGTCGTACGGGGTCTGCACGTGATCCATGATCTTCGCGCGATCTTCCGTGAACTGCATGTTGGCGATCAGGATATCGACCTTGCCCTGCTGCAGGAACTGCACGCGGTTGGGCGGCGTGACGGTGACGAGTTCTAACTTGACGCCGAGCTTCTCGGCGAGCGCCCGGGCCAGATCGATGTTGAAGCCTTTCTCGGTGCGGCTCTGCGGGTCGATGTAGCCGAAGGGCGCGCCCGACAGGATGATGCCGACCGTGAGCTTCTGCCGACCCTTGATCCGGTCGAGGGTCGCATCCGCGCGCGCCCCCGAGCCGAAGGCGGTGGCGAGCAGCGCGAGCGCGAGGATCGGGAGCTTTGAGGATACGGTGCGCGCCATGACGGGTCCGGTTTCCTGAGGTTCTGCCTGTCCATCGGGGCCTCAGGAGACCCGATCGCCCGCTCCAGCCCGATGCGTCGGGCGAGCGCGCTCCTTACGCTCCGAACAGGCCGATAGGAAAGCTGAGCCGTGACAATCCGGCTCAATACCAATCGCGACGGTTCGGAACGGGTCAACGATGGCTGCCGACAGGTTTCCAGGCCGCGCGCTCCAGGCCGAGATGGTTGCGCAGCGTCGGGCCGGCATAGTCCCGCCGGAACAGGCCGCGCCGCTGCAGGATCGGCACGACGTGGTCCACGAAGGTTTCCAACCCGTCGGGCAGCACGTCCGGCATCAGGTTGAAGCCGTCGGCGGCGCCGGCCCGGAACCAGGCTTCGATGTCGTCGGCAATCTGCTCGGGGCTGCCGACGAAGATGCGGTGCCCGACACCGCCGCCCAGCGCGCGGAGCAGCTCGCGCACCGTCAGGTTGTCCCGCCGGGCCAGCGCGACGGTGCCGGCGAACATTGTGTGGTTGGCGTCGGGAGGCAGCGGCAGCGGGTCGGGCAGCGGCTTGTCGAGGTGGAGTTGCTCGGGCGCGATCCGCAGCGTGCCGGCCAGACGGGTGAGGCTGTACTCGAGCGGCACGAGGTCCCAGAGCTCGTCCTGGCGCCGCCGCGCCTCGGCCTCCGTTGAGCCGATCACCGTGGCGAGGCCGGGAAGGACGACGATCGAAGCCGGATCCCGGCCGTACCGCGCCGCCCGGGCGCCCAGGTCTCTCGCATAGGCCGCGCCGTCCGGGATGGTCTGAGCCAGGGAGAACACCGCGTCGGCGGTGGCGGCGGCGAGTTCGCGGCCGTCCTCCGAGCCTCCGGCCTGGACGGTCACGGGCCTCCCTTGAGGCGAGCGCGGCACGGTGAGCGGGCCGGCGACGCTGTAATGGTTGCCGCGATGGTCGATGGCGTGGACCTTGGCGCTGTCCGCGAAGCGGCCGCTCGCCTTGTCGCCCACCAGCGCGTCGTCCTCCCAGCTGTCCCAGAGGGCGTGGACCACGTCGGTGAATTCGCGGGCGCGGGTGTAGCGGGCACCGTGCTCGGAGACACCGGCGTAGCCGAAATTGCGGCCCGCGGCGGCGTCCGCCGTGGTCACGACGTTCCACCCGACCCGGCCGCGGCTGACGAGGTCCAGCGTCGCGAAGCGCCGGGCGAGGTTGTAGGGCTCGTTGTAGCTGGTCGAGGCGGTCGCGATCAGCCCGACATGGGTGGTCGCGGCGGCCACGCTCGCCAGCACGATGGTCGGTTCGAGCGCCATGAATGGCCGGTGGTCGATCCGGTCGTTGATCGCCGGCGTGTCGGCCAGAAAGATTGCGTCGAACTTACCCCGCTCCGCCACGCGGGCGACCCGCACGTAATGGTCGATGTCGACGAACGCGTCCGGCTTGCTGCCCGGCAGCCGCCAGGCCGAGGGATAGACGCCGGAATGCAGCAGGTTGACGTTGAAGTGCAGTTCGCGCCGCGTGCGCATCGGAACCCCTGACTCAGCGGACGCGCGGCCGGACATGCTCGGCGAACCGGCGCATCTCGGCCTCGAACGGCTGGAACTGCAGCATGAACAGCCCGATGCCGGCCTCGTGGAACGCGCGGATCCGGGCCGCCACCGTCTCGTAGCTGCCGACCAGCCCGGCCGCGGTGCCGCCGTTGGTGCCGACATGGCGGCTGGCCGCCGCGTCGGTCTTGGCGAACATCACGCTGGCCGCGTCGGTCCGGGCGCGGGTGTCGGCGCGCAAGTCCGCGTCGCCCTGCGCCAGGGCGAGGAGGCGGGCGTGCTCGGCCTGCGCCGCCGCGTCGGTCTCCCGAGCGATGACGAAGGCCGAGAGGCCGTAGCTCAGAGGGCCGTTGGCCGCGGGGCGTCCGGAGACGTCGGCGATCAACCCGCGAACGTCGTCCAGCGGCTGGCCATTGATGAACCAGACATCGGCGTGGTCGACCGCCAGCGCCCGGGCCGGCTCCGACTCGCCGCCGAGATAGATTTTTGGCCGCGGCCGATAGGTGCCGGCGGGGCGAAGCTGGTAATCCTCGACTTGGAAATGCGCGCCCGAGACGGTCACGCGCTCGCCGCGCATCAACCGCTCCACGAGCCCGATCCACTCACGCCCGTAGGCGTAGCGGTCGTCATGGGCCGGGAACGGCAGGCCGGCCCGCTTGAACTCGGCCCGGTTCCAGGCATTCACGAGGTTGAGCGCGAAGCGGCCGCCGCTGATATGCTCGGCCTGCAGCGCCATCTTGGCGAGCACCACCGGATGGTACAGGCCCGGCTTGATCGCCGCGATGATCTCGATTCGCCGGGTCAGGGCGGCCAGAGCCGCCGCGGCGGTCCAGGCTTCGAGCTGGTCGCGGCTCGTGTCGTAGGGGTTCATCGTGTGCTGGGCCACCAGCACCGAATCGAAGCCTAGCGCCTCGGCCTCGAGCACCAGGGCACGGTTGCGGTCCCAGCTCGCGTCGTCCGGCTCTTCGGGATCGTGATGGGCGGCCCGGGAGCCATGGACGGCGGCCCAGATACCGAAACGGGGTGCGTCGACCATCGCCTCAGCCCCTCACGGCCGGTGGCGTCCAGATCCGGACATCGGTGGCATCGATCCGGCGCGGGATCAGCTTGGCTTCGAGGAAAGTGTCGGCGATCGCCTGCTGCTCGCTGAGCTGCGCCCTGTCCACCGGCTCCACCAGGTACGTCCGCCGCGCATTGGCCGCCGCCACGACGGTGGGCGGGAGGTCACCCCAGACGGGAGCGAGCAGCGCGACCGCCGCGTCCGGGTTGGCCTTTATCCACTGGCCGGCCTCGACCAGCGCCCGATACACCGTGGTGACCACCGCGGGTTGCTCGGCGACGAAGCTGTCGTTGACCATGTAATAGCGGTGGTAGCTCGTCAGGCCGGTTCCGTCGGCGATGGTGCGGACCGGCCGCTTGGCTTCGGCAAAGGCGAGGAACGGGTCCCAGATCGACCAGGCGTCGAGGCTGCCCCGCTCGAACGCGGCCGCGCCCTCGGGCGCCTGGAGATAGGCGGGGCGGATGTCGTCGAAGCGCAGACCCGCGCGTTTCAAGGCCGCGGCCAGCACGTAGTGGCTGCCGGAGCCCGGAGCCACGCCCACCGTGCGGCCCTTGAGGTCGGCGACCCTGCGGATCGGTGACTCCGCTGGCACGATGATGGCTTCGGCGGCCGGCGCGCCGCGCTCGCGGGCGTAGAAGGTCAGGGGCGCCCGCGCCGACTGGGTGAAGATCGGCACCGCGTCGGCGACGTCGGCGTGGATGTCGACGGCCCCGGCATTCATCGGCTCGTTGACATTGGTGAACAGGTGCCAGGTCGGCGTGAAGCCGAGCGGAGCCAAGCGGTCGACCAGGGTGCCTTTCACTTTGAGGACCGTGAACAGCACGGAAGAGCGCTGCATGCTGATCTTCACCTCGCGCGCCGCCGCATGCACGGCGGGTGACGCGACGGGCAGCGCCGCGACCCCGAGGCCGGCCATGAGGAGCGTCCGGCGGGACGGGGACCGTCCTGCGGGCGTATCGTCGGTCATCGTGGTCTCCGGTCGGTCCGTGCCCGTCCGCGTCAATGCAGGAACCGGCATGCCCGGTTCATGGGCGCCAGGAGCGGGCGACGACTATTGATGCCCGCGCCGGGGTGATCGATCAATGAAACAAGATTTCGAATTCGACGCTATTCGGAAGACAGACCTGCTCCATCGGCCGCAACATGCAGGATGGATATTTTTGGGCAGCCCGATGCTTGGAAGACCTTGTGACGCCTCATCGACTGAACGCCACAGCTTCAGGCGATTGTCGTGAGAAGATCATTCCTCTCAATTGGCGATTGGAAAATTTTGCTTCTGCGAAGCCGGAAAACTATGTGCCCGCCTTTCCTTGACCCTGCTCGACGCGGAACGTCATACAGGTCGCTTCCGTACGGCCCGACGAAGTCGCGGACCGATTGGCCCGGATCAGAAGGAGCACCCCCAGGCTGTGTCCACCCTGCCGCCGTCCCGTGAATCCGCCGACACACCTCAGATCCGGTTCGAGGGCGTGTCGAAGACCTATCCGGCGCGGAAAGGCGCGGCGCAGCTCGCAGCGCTCTCGGGGATAGACCTCACGGTGCCGGCCGGCACGATCCTGGGCGTGATCGGGCGGTCGGGGGCGGGCAAGTCGACGCTGATCCGGCTGATCAACGGCCTGGAGCGCCCGAGCACCGGCCGCGTGGTGGTGGGTGACGCGGAAGTGTCGAGCCTGCCGGAGCGGGAGTTGCGGCAGGTGCGCGCCCGGGTCGGCATGATCTTCCAGCACTTCAACCTGCTGTCCTCGCGGACCGTGGCCGACAACGTCGCCCTCCCGCTGGAACTTGCGGGCTGGAAACGCGCGGCGATCCGCGCCCGGGTGGCGGAACTGCTCGCCCTGGTGAACCTGGAAGCCCAGGCCGGCCGCTACCCGGCGGAGCTGTCGGGCGGCCAGAAGCAGCGCGTCGGCATCGCGCGCGCTCTCGCCACCGAGCCCGACGTGCTGCTCTCCGACGAGGCCACCTCCGCCCTCGACCCGGAGACCACCCGGTCGATCCTGGCGCTCCTGAAGCGTATCAATCGCGATCTCGGCCTGACCATCGTGCTCATCACCCACGAGATGTCGGTGATCCGGGCGGTGGCCGACGACGTGGCGGTGATCGATCACGGCGCGATCGTCGAGCGCGGCTCGGTCTACGCGGTGTTCACCCGGCCGCAGGCCGAGGTGACGCGCAGCCTGCTCGCCGGCGAGGTCGGGCTCGACCTGCCGGCGGGCCTCGCGGAGCGGATCTCGTCCGATCCGCGCCCCGGCGGCGTGCCGGTGCTGCGTCTCTCGCTGCGTGGGCCGCAGGCCGAGACCGCGATCATCGCCCGGCTGGCCCGCGAGACCGGGATCGAGGCCGTGATCCTCGCGGGCGCGGTCGACGAGATCGGCGGCCAGCGTTTCGGCTCCCTCGCCATCGGTCTGTCCCCGGGACCCGACGTCACAGCCCGAGCTCAATCCTACCTGGCCGCGCTGGACATCCCGGTCGCCTTCCTCGGCTATCTCCCGCCGGCGCAAGACGTCGCTCAGGAGGCCGCCCGTGTCGCCTGAACTCCTCAACCTCCTGGTGCAGGCTACCGCCGACACGCTGACCATGGTGGCGCTGTCCGCCATCATCGGCACGCTGCTCGGCCTGCCGCTCGGGGTGTTCCTGGCCACCAGCCGGCGGGGCGAATTACTGGCGGCGCCCGCACTCAACGCCGCCCTCGGCATGATCGTCAACGCCACGCGCTCGACGCCCTTCATCATCCTCGTGGTGGCGATCATCCCGTTCACCCGGCTCGTGGCCGGCACGTCGATCGGGACCTACGCGGCCAGCGTGCCGCTGACGGTGGCGGCGGCGCCCTACATCGCCCGTCTGGTGGAGGCGGCGATCCGCGAGGTCGATCATGGGCTGGTGGAGGCCGCGCGGGCGTTCGGGGCGAGCCCGGCGCAGATCATCCGCAAGGTGCTGATCCCGGAGGCGCTGCCGGGCATCGTCCTCGGCGTCACCCTCGCGGTGGTATCGCTGATCGGCTATTCCGCCATGGCCGGCGCGGTCGGCGGCGGCGGGCTCGGCGATCTCGGCATCCGCTACGGCTACCAGCGCTTCCGGCCCGACATGATGCTGGCGGTCGTCGTCGTCCTGATCGTGCTGGTGCAGGTGTTCCAGACCGCGGGCGACAGCCTCGCGCGCCGCCTCAACCGGCGCCATCGCCAAAGCTGATCCATACACATGTTCGATACCGAAATCGCGAGATCGTCCGTCATGTTGCGTCGCCTGGTGCTTGCCGCCCTAATCGTGCTGCCTGCTGCCTGCTGCCTGCTGCCTGCTGCCGGCCACGCGGAGGCCTTGAAGCGTGTCCGCATCGGCGCGACGCCGGGGCCGCACGGGCAGATCCTGGAGGCGGCCAAGCCCGTCGCCGCCCGCAACGGCCTCGACCTGCAGATCATCGAATTCTCGGATTATGTCGTGCCGAACGAGGCGCTCTCGGCCGGCGAGATCGAGGCGAATTCGTTCCAGAACCAGCCCTTCCTCGACAACCAGAAGGCCGATCGCGGCTACAGGATCATCGGCGTCGCCACGACGGTGAACTTCCCGCTCGGGATCTACTCGAAGCGCCACAAGAGCTTCGACGCCGTGCCGAGCGGCGGCACGGTGGCGATCCAGAACGATCCGACCAATGGCGGCCGTTCGCTCCTGCTCCTGCAGGACAAGGGCGTGATCAAGCTGAAGCCCGGCACCGGATTCAAACCGACCGTCGCCGACATCGTCGAGAACCCGCGGAAACTCCGGTTCATCGAGGTCGACGCGGCGCAGACGCCCCGATCCCTCGACGATGTCGACGCCGCGGCCGTGAACACCAACTTCGCCACGCCGGCCGGCCTGAAACCGTCGGATGCGATCCTCAAGGAGGAACCGAAGGGACCCTACGTGAACCTCCTGGCGGTCCGCGAGGCCGACCGTGACCAGCCCTGGGTGAAGGCCCTCGTGGCGAGCTATCGCAGCCCGGAGGTCAAGGCGTTCATCGAGAGGACGTTCGGGAGCACCGTGCTGCCGAGCTGGTAGCGGGCGCGACTGCATCAGCTCGAAGAAGTCCCGACGACGCGTCCCGCTACCGGCCATCAGGCGGCTTCGCCGAGTCGTTTTCGGACCGCGGTTTCGCGGCCTTCTCGAAAAGGCCGACCCGTTTCGACCGCGCGGTTTACAGGCGAGAACGTTGTTTTCCTCGCATGCCCGTCGCCCGAAACACTTGTTCACACAGGTGTTCGTAAAGAGATCACGGTTCCAAATCGATCGACAACGGTCGTTTTTTCTGTGTGACGGCTTGAGATTGTGGTCTGACTTGCCGAATCCTTAGATCTCGCGCCGAACGTCCTCCGGCACCGGTCGCGACGATCAGGATAGGAAGCTTCAGGCGATGTCGCAGAGGGATGCGGGTTGGGGCGCTGGCCCGAGCGAGCGCTATGAAGAACTGGCCGACCGGTTCCGGCCCGTCTTCGCCGAGATCCGCGCCACGGCGGTCGAGCGCGATCGCACGCGTGGCCTGCCCCATGCCGAGATCGGCTGGCTGAAGGAGGCCGGCTTCACCACCTTGCGGTTGCCGGTCGAGGCCGGGGGCCATGGCGCCAGCCTGCCCGAGCTGTTCAATCTGCTGATCGAGCTGTCGCAGGCCGATTCCAACGTCACCAACGCCTTGCGGGCCCATTTCGGGTTCACCGAAGACGTGCTCGGCTCGACGGCGCCGGACTGGCGCGCGCGCTGGATCGCCAGGATCGCCGCCGGCGAGACGGTGGGCAGCGGCGTCTCCGAGACCGGCGCCGCGAAGGTCGGCCAGTTCGACACGGTGGTGCGCCGCCGGGGCGCCGACCTGGTCGTGTCGGGCAAAAAGTTCTACACCACGGGGTCGCTGTTCGCGGACTACATCCACCTCTCCGCCGATGACGAGGACGGCGCCGCCATCGTGGCGGCCGTGCCGACCAGAGCGCCGGGCGTCGAGATCGTCGACGATTGGGACGGGTTCGGACAGGCGCTCACCGCGAGCGGCACGATCCGGCTCGACGACGTCGTCCTGGCGCCCGAGCTGATCAAGCCGGACCCGGACAGATTCCCCTACGCGATGGCGTTCTTCCAGCTCGTCCATCTGGCGACGCTCGCCGGGATCGGCCGGGCCGCGGCCGAGGATGTCGGGCGCCTGGTCGCCGAGCGGACCCGCATCTACAGCCACGGCAATGCCGGGCGGACCGCCGACGATCCCCAGATCCTGGCCGTCGTCGGGCGCGTGCGCGGCAACGCCTACGCGGCCGGTGCCGTAGCACTGAAGGCGGCCGAGTCGCTGCAGCGGGCCTCCGAGCTGCATCGCGACGCGGTCTGCCAGGGGGTTGAAGCTACCGGTGAGGCGGAGCGCGCCACGGCCCTCGCCGATGTCGAGGTCAACCAAGCGGTCACCGTCGTGACGAACTTGGTTCTGGAGGCGACCACCATCCTGTTCGATGCGCTGGGCGCCTCTGCGGTGAAGCACGGGCTCGGTCTCGACCGCTACTGGCGCAACGCCCGCACCATCGCCTCACACAATCCTCGGATCTACCGGGACCGGATCGTCGGCGCCTTCGCGGTGAACGGCACGGAGCCGCCCCGGCAGTATCGCGTCGGCTCGGCCTGACGCCATCGGCCGCCGTGGATCGATTCCGGGATCGCGTCTCCGCATCGGCACCCGCCCGGACGGCGCTGGAAATCGTCTGCGTTTCCTGGGCCAGCAAGCGAAGATCTTTGCGAGTCTGCGGAAAGATCAGAAAACGCTTCCATTGAATCGGCGTCGAGTTGATTGAATATTGGATCCGCTGATCCCTCGACGGATCACTCACCCAAATCGAGGATGCACGGAATGCTCGGCCGCGCGGTCGGGCCGCGTCGTGCGTCGACTTACCTCGCCGCGCGGTCGCGCGGCCCGGAGACGTGCGATGATCGACGACCCGTCACATCCGGGGACCAAAGACTCGGGCTGGATGCCCTCGCGCCGCCTGCTGCTGCGGGCGGGCGCCGCCGCGATGGCCGCGCCCTTCGGCCTCGGTATGGGCGCGGGCCAGGCCTGGGCGCCCGGGCCAGGCCCGCGGTTCGATCCCGGTCCGCTCTGCCGGCCGGCATCGGCCGAGGCCCCCTCGGGGCCGCTCCGGCCAGTGAAGCTGGCCTGGAACGCCACGGCGATCTGCACCGCCGCCGCGCCGCTCGCCAAGGAGCAGGGCATCTTCGCCAAGCACGGCCTCGACGTGGAATTCGTCAATTTCGGCGGTGCCACCGAGGCGCTGCTGGAAGCTATCGCCACCGGCAAGGCCGATGCCGGGATCGGCATGGCCCTGCGCTGGCTCAAGCCTCTGGAACAGGGCTTCGACGTCAGGATCACCGCCGGCCTGCATGGCGGCTGCCTGAGGCTCCTCGCGAACAAGACGAGCGGTATCACCGACATCGCATCGCTCGAGGGCAAGACCATCGCGATCAGCGATCAGGCGAGCCCGGCCAAGAATTTCTTCAGCCTGCAATTGGCGAAAGCCGGGATCGACCCGGACAGCGGCGTCGCGTGGCGGCAATACCCGGCCGATCTGCTGAACCTCGCGGTGCAGAAGGGCGAGGCCCAGGCGCTGGCCGACGGCGACCCGCGGACCTGGATCTGGCTAAAGGACCCGCGCTTCACGGAAGTCGCGACCAACCTGTCGGGAGAATACGCCGACCGCACCTGCTGCGTGGTGGCGGTCCGCGGCAGCCTGCTCCGGAACGACCGGGCGGTCGCCACTGCCCTCACCCGGGCGATCCTGGAGGGCGGGCACGCCGTCCACGCGAACCCCGAGGCGGCCGCCAAGGCGTTCTCCGGCTACGGCGGCAAGGGCTCCATCCAGGATCTCGCCGCGATGCTGCGCGGGCAGCAGCACGGCGACAGTCCTGTCGGCGGCAGGCTCAAGCAACAGCTCGCCCTCTACGGCGACGAATTGAAGCTCGTCAATGTCCTGAAGCGCTCGACCGATACGGCGAAGTTCGCCGAGCGGATCTACGCCGACGTGCTGAGCTGAGGAGTCTCATGTCCGGAAGCATCACCGCGGGCACGGCCCCGCGCAATGTCGCCGCCGTGCCCGCGCGCCTGACCTCCCCGCCCTGGCGTGTGCTCGCGGCCGGTATCGTCTGGCTGGTGCTCGCCGGCGTGACCTTGGAACTGCCCGAGGCGGGCGATTTCCCCCGAACGGCGGTCTTCGCGCAGGGCGCGGCGGCGATCGGTCTGGCGCTGTTGCCGCTCGGTCTGCTCGCCTGCCGACTCGGGACCTTCGGGGCGCGGCTCGGGCACCGGAGCCCCTGGCTAACGGCGCTGGCCGTCGCGCTGCTGGCCTGGGAGCTGGTCACGGCGAAGCTCGATCTGCTGCCGATGCCGTTCTTCCCGCCGCCCCAGGCGATCCTGGAGGTCTTCGTCGATGATTGGCAAAAGCTTGGCGGCAGCACGCTGAACTCGCTGATCCTGCTGGCCGGCGGCTACGCCTTCGGCGCGGGGATCGGCTTCGTGCTCGGCGTCGCCATCGGGACGTCCAAGGCGGTGGGCTACTGGGCGCATCCGGTGCTGCGTTTTGTCGGGCCGCTCCCGGCGACCGCCTGGCTGCCCCTCGCCTTCTTCGTGTTCCCGTCCTCGTGGTCGGCGAGCACGTTCCTGGTGGCGCTCGCCACCGGCTTTCCCGTGACGGTGCTGACCTAGTCCGGGGTTGCGGGGGTCAACAAGGCCTATTTCGACGTGGCGCGGACGCTCGGCGCCTCTCGCGGCTTCCTGATCCTGCGGGTGGCGATTCCGGCGGCGCTGCCGCACGTCTTCGTCGGGCTGTTCATGGGGCTCGGCGGCTCCTTCGCGGTGCTGGTCGTGGCCGAGATGCTCGGCGTGAAGTCCGGCCTCGGCTGGTACCTGCAATGGGCCCAGGGCTGGGCGGCTTACGCCAACATGTACGCGGCGCTGATCGTGATGGCGCTGATGTGCTCGTCGCTGATCACGCTGCTGTTCCGCCTGCGCGACCGCCTGCTCGCCTGGCAGAAGGGGCTGGTGCAATGGTAGCCGCCACGCAGGAACAACGGACGGTCGTGGCAAAGGCCCTCGGTGCGAGTTTGCGCGTCGAGGCGGTCAGCCACGCCTTCGACATCCGCGGCGCCCCCCTGCCGGTGCTCGACCGGGTCAGCCTCGCCGTCGAGCCGGGCGGGTTCGTCGCTTTGCTCGGCCCCTCCGGCTGCGGCAAGTCCAGCCTGCTGCGGCTGGTCGCCGGCCTGGAGCCGCCGGACCAGGGGGTGATCACGGTCGACGGCCAACTGGTGGAGGGGCCGGACCCGTCCCGGCTGCTCGTTTTCCAGGACCCGACCCTGTACCCGTGGCGCACCGTGCGCGGGAACGTGGCCCTGGGGCTCGAAGCCCAGGGCGTCGGCCGTGCCGCTCGGGCGGTGCGCATCGATCGTGCGCTGGGGCTCGTCGGTCTCTCCGGCTTCGCCGATGCCTATCCGCACCAGCTCTCCGGCGGCATGGCGCAGCGGGCGGCTCTCGCCCGGGCGCTGGTCAACGAGCCGCGCCTGCTGCTCCTCGACGAACCCCTGGGCAAGCTCGATGCGCTGACCCGGCTGGCGATGCAGGCCGAGATCCTGCGGCTCTGGCAGGAGAAGCGCTTCACGGCGGTGCTCGTCACCCACGATGTCGAGGAGGCTCTGATCCTGGCCGAGCGGGTGATCGTGCTGGGCGACCGCCCGGCCGCGATCCGGGCGGAGCTTCCGGTCGATGCGCCCTATCCGCGGCACCGGGACGATCCCGACCTCGTCCGGATGCGCCGGACGATCCTGGAAATCCTCGGCCAGACCGCTTGATTGCGTAGATCCAGGCGGTGGCCACATGCCTCACGCGGATCGGCCGATTGCGGCAGGCAGGCGGTTCGCCTCCGGGATTCGCGGGCATCGGTGCTAGGTTGCCCGCGATGCCCGCGCCCTGGATGACACGATGCCCGCCTCCCGCCGAAGCCTGATCGCCGGTCTCGCCGCCGCTGCGCTCCTCGCACCGGATCGCGCAGCCCGTTCGGCCGCGACCCTCCGCATCGGCTATCAGCGCTCCTCGACGCTGATCGCGCTGCTGCGCCAGAACGGCAATCTGGAGCGGGCGCTGGCGCCGCTCGGCACCGGGCTGTCGTGGCACGAATTCACCAGCGGGCTTCCGATCATGGAGGCGCTCAATGCCGGGCAGATCGACGTCTCGGCCGACGTGGCCGACACCGTCCCGATCTTCGCGCAGGCCGCTGGCGCCCGGATCAGCTACATCGCCCTGGAAGCGCCCTCCCCGGACGCACAGGCGATCCTCGTGCCCGGCACGTCCTCCGCCAAGACCGTCGCGGACCTTCGCGGCCGGCGGGTCGCCGTCACCAAGGGCGCCGGGAGCCACTATCTGCTGCTGGCAGCCCTCGCGGAGGCCGGCCTGACCTTCAAGGATATCGTTCCGGCCTACCTGACGCCGGCCGACGGCCGGGCCGCGCTCACCAGCGGCGGCGTCGAGGCCTGGGTCGCCTGGGATCCGTTCCTCTCCGCCGCCCAGCAGCAATCGGGCGCGCGGGTCCTGCGGGACGGTGCCGGGCTCTCGCTGTACAAGCGCTACTATCTCGCCGCCGATCCGTATGTGGCCGCCAACGGCCCGGTGCTCGCCGCCCTGTTCGGCCAGCTGGCCGAGACCGGCGCCTGGGTGAAGGCGCAGCCGGCCGATGCGGCTGCCCTTCTCGCGCCCTTCTGGAAAATCGAGCCCGAGGTGATCCTGCGGGCGAATGCGCGCCGCAGCTACCGGGTGGAACCAGTGACGCGGGCCGCCCTGTCCGAGCAGCAAACGATCGCCGATGCCTTCCGGGCGGAAGGGCTCCTGCCCCGCCCCGTGGACGCATCCGCCCTCGGCATCTGGGAGCCGCCGGCGCGTTGAGTCGCCGACCCAGATTCTACGCGCGCCCCACGCCCAAGACCCTCCGGCTTTCCTCGGCCAGCACCGCGTGGCGCGCCGATTCGGGCCCCTCGTTCGGCGTCTCTTGAGCGGCCTTCGCGATGAGCGCCTTGAAGCGTTTCTTGTCCCACGAATGGGCGCGCAGGCTCGTCAGCACGGCCTGGAGCACGACCCGAACCGCGAGCGACCGCTGCCGCTCCCGCGCGAGTTCGGCAGCCAGCAGCGGATCGCGGAACTGGGCCGCGCCGATCGGCACGACGAGAACCGCGTTCTCGGCCATTGCCGGATCGTCGTTGCCGGTCGCCGCCGAACCGTCGGCCGTCTTCCTCCGGTTGAGGATTTTCGTTGCCTCGTCCAGCAGGATGTGGTGCTGGATCGGGGCTAGCGCATTCGCCGGAACCTCCCGGCCCGCCGACGCGATCAGCTGCCGAAAGCGGCCGCGGTTCAGGCCCAGCCTGCCGATGCTGGCCTGCACGGCCGAAAGAACCCGTCGCAGGGCCTGCGCGCGATACTCGGCTTTCAGAAGCCGGTCACGCAGCAGGGCCGCCGTCTCACTCAGCGGTCCGTCCGGCAACTGGCGCGCCTGATCGGCAAGCTCTGCGATGACGCTCTGCATCAGCGCGGTGCGTTCACGCCGGGCCTCTTCGGCGGACAGGCGCGGCGCGCCCTTGCGGAGCCAGACGAAGAATTCCGTCGCGTGCCGCTCCTGCAGGTCCTCGACCTGCAGGTCGAGATAGCCGAGCAGCGACACTTCCAGGATCATTAGGCTAAAGCTCGACGGCACGAACACCCAGGCATGCGCGTCGGTATAATCCGGACGCTGCGCGGCGGCGTGCCAGTGCGGCGCGTCGGTCAGCGGATTGGCCGGCTCGGCCGACTGGACGTCGCTGGCGGCCCAAGCCCCGATCCCTCCCGGCTTCAATGCCATGTTGAGGGCGTAGTCGATATGCGTCCGCAGCGTATGCCGGTCGCGTCGCTCCAGGAAGGCCGTGATCGCGTCGGCGGTGGCGGAGAGCGGCCGGTAGCAGTCGAAGCACTTGCGCTTGTCCGGGACGGCCAGGATCACGACGCCGTCCGGCTTCAGCAACGTCTCCGCGGCGTGCAGGAAGGTGACGATGTCGGTCGTGTGCTCGATGACGTGGCTGGCGATGAACGCGTCGAACGTCCCATGCTGATCGCTCGGGACCGCGTCGGCCAGGGAACCGCCGGTCCAGACGATGTCGACCGCCTCGATCCGGTCTATCGCCTGGTCATGGTATTTCTCGAGCAACGCCTCACGCGAAGCGTGATCGACCACGATCGTGTTCCAACCGTCGCATTTCGGGGCAAGGGGATTGAAGCTGGGGCCGATCTCGATGATCCGCGCGTCTTTGCTCAAGGATCGCAGAAGTTGCGGCGCTCGCTCCATATCCAGCTTAGCTCCTGATTAGCGTCCCGCGGCGTACGATGGCGGCGGCTTATCGAAATGCCGTCTCGAAGGAAAATGTCCGGTGGAGAAAAGGCCGCTCGCCGTGGTGACCATGGCGTTTAATGAAACGATGATGTTGCCTCTATGGTTAAGGCACTACGAACGGCAGGTCGGGGCCGAGAACTGCTACGTCCTCGACCATGGTTCCGACGATGGTTCGACCCGCGGGATCAACGCAAACCTGATCCGGCTTCCGAGAACGCCGCTGGACGAATGGGAGCGCGTCAACACGATCCGAGACTTCTGTACTGCGTTGTTTTTCGGTTTCAAGTGCGTGCTGTTCACAGATGCCGATGAACTGGTCGTCGTCGATCCCGATGTGGCACCGTCTTTGTCCCAATACATTGCGGCTCGTGAAGTGCCGGCGGTCCTCGACCTGTTCGGCGCCGATGTCCGCCATGTCGAGGGCGAGGCGCCGATCGATCTTCAACGCCCTGTATCGCTTCAGAGGAGATATGTCCGCCCCATATCATCCTTGTGCAAGGCGACGCTTATCTCCAAGCGTACGGACTGGCATATCGGTTTTCACTGTGTGGTCCACGAGCATCGACCGAAATTCGGTGACCTATTCCTGTTCCATCTGGCCCATTGCGACAACGATATCTTGTTCGAGCGTCAGAAGAAGCGCAATGCCGCTGCACCGGTCGGCATCCCGGACTCGCATCACGCCATCCCGCCTATGATTTTTCTGGACCACATCAAGTCGGACGTCGCCGGATTGGCGCGCAGGCGCGTCCAGTTGCGACGCGGCGAAGATCTCTTTGAAACGACGAAGAGGATATTCGCTGACGCAATCGAGCGCAAGAGTTGGGCAGAGGTGCCGGATCTGTGGCAGTTGCCGGACCGCTTCGTCGGCTTGTTCTGAGGGATTGGAGCGCCCTCGAGGCCGGCCGTGCAAGAAGCCGCGATCGGACATTGCGGCTATGAGGCGAAGCGGTTGAATTGACGGTTGAGCAGGCCGTGCGTAGCAGCTTGCCCGACCCGAGCCTTCGCGATCCGCCGCGGCGGCTGATTGGGCCGGCCCGCGGATCACGATCCATCGATGCTGCGCGGGAGGGACCGCATTTCTGACCTGTGCGTCCAGGAAACGCCGTGCTCCTCGGAACTTGGGGACGAGCGCGTCGCGGATCTCGCCCACGCGGCCCTGATCGACGAGTTGGAGACTTGGCCGAAGCCCGGCCTCGTCAGCCCGGTCGACTCGGGCAGCCACCACGACATGGATGCCGGAACCCTGCGCCGCAGCGCGGCGGCGATCCGGCCCTATTTCGCCGAGCTCGTCGCCGCCGGCAGACGCGCCTCCGAGATGGCCGGGCTCCGGGCGATCGGTCTGAGGGCCGAGGCGGCGATGCTGGCGGCGACCGGTGGTGTCAACGCCCATCGGGGCGCCATCTTCTCCCTGGGGCTGATCTGTGCCGCCGTGGGCGTGGCCAGACATGCACCGGCCCCGGCCGAAGCTTGGGCCGAGGCCGTGGGCCGGCTGTGGGGCGGCGCCATCGCCCGGGCGCCGACCTCGGCCGACAGCCATGGGGGCCGCGCCGCGCGCCGCTACGGCGTCGGAGGCGCCAGTGCTGAGGCGGCCGCGGGCTTTCCGACCATTCGCGAAGTCGGCCTGCCGGCGCTGCGCCTCGGCCGGGCCCGTGCGCCGGACGATCCCGAGGCCGCCCGGGTGCAATGTTTCTTCGCGCTGATGGCCGTCCTAGACGATACCAACCTGCTTCACCGCGGCGGCCCCGAGGGTCTGATGCGGGCGCAGGCTGCGGCGGCGGCCTTCCTCGATGCCGGCGGGATCGCGGCGCCGGATTGGCGGGACCGCGCCATCGCGATCCATCGCGACTTCGTGGCGGCGCGCCTCAGCCCGGGCGGCTGCGCCGACCTCCTTGCGACCACGTTGTTCCTCGACGCGCTGTCCCGGCCGGCCTAACGCGCGCCGCACCGTTCGGCCGCATGTCAATGGACGCGGCGCCGGCCTACATCTGTCCCGTCTTCCGCCATAGCCCGGCCAGTCCCGTGTTCCTGCTCAGGTTCGCGCTCCTCGCGCTCGTCGTCGTCTTCCTCGTGCCGGTTGCGGTCTCGGCGACGCGGTATTGGCTGCGTGCGGGCGGCGACTGGCGCTCGGCCGACCGATCCAGCGCTGGCCTTCTCCCGCCGGCGGAGGCCCATCCCGGCGCCGTGGTGCGGATCTTCTCCGCCCGCACGGTGAGTTGGCGCGGCATCGTCGCGACGCACAGTTGGATTGTGATCAAGGGCACCGGCGACGGCCGCTATCGCCGCTTCGACTACACGGCCTGGGGTCAGCCGATCTGGATCGATCGCTTCGTGCCCGATGGGCGCTGGTTCGGGAACGCGCCCGAGACCGTGTTCGCCGCGGATGGTGCGGAAGCGGAGGCGATGCTCACGCGCATCCGCAAGGCCGTAACCGAATACCGCTACGCCCGGCCCGGCGATTACGTGGTCTGGCCGGGGCCGAACTCGAACACCTTCGTGGCGGCCGTGATGGCGGCGGTGCCGGAGATGCGCGCCAGCCTTCCGGCGACGGCGATCGGAAAGGATTTTCCCTACGACGGACGATGGATCGGGTGGACGCCCTCGGGCACCGGCATCCGGCTCAACCTCGGCGGCTATGTCGGGCTGACGCTCGCCTGGGTCGAAGGCCTGGAGCTGAACCTGCTCGGCGGCGTCGCCGGGATCGATCTGCGCCGCCCCGGAATCAAGCTTCCGGCTATCGGACGTCTGGGGATCTGAGAGCTGCGGCGAGCCCGATCCGGCGTCTTCGCGGCTCAGGCGATCCGTGGTTTGTGCCAAGACGCATGGCCTGCTCGGAGAAAAATCACAGGTCCGAAATTTCCGAACTACAATTTATTACGTGGAATATTTCTAATATATTGCAACCTAGCAGACTAATTTAGCCAGATCTGCTTTTCGTTCTACACGATTGCGAGCTTCCTTCCGACAGTGCCTATGCCGATGCGGCTTCCCCCGATCGGGATGCTGTCTGAGAAGCGCGTAATGTCCGCCGGTGATAGTCAGCCGCGACGGTACAAAATTGCCACGTGGGCCGAATTCAGATGTGGGTTTTTATTACCGATATTGAATATCGAACGCATAGGCATGTTGACCCGGGGATCAGATCCGCGTTGATGGGCTTCCATCAGCTTGAATACGGCATGCCAGTCTGGTCCGCGTGCGGCACTCGGAGACGCGTTCATGAATGGGGGGGGCGACGGGGCGGAGACCGGGTGCAAGCACCAGCTCGCGCGCATCTCGGAAGCCCTGGGGCTGCCCGTATCTGCCTTTTTCGGCGACGATCCCGGCACGCTGATGACCCAAGGCATGGGAGACCAGGCCGAGGCCTATCTTCTCAAGCTCATCGCCGCGTATCTGCGCGAGGCGACACCCGAGACGCGCAGCCGCTTCGTGAGGTCGGTCGAGGCGATGCTGGACACCGGATTTCGATAGGCGCCCCCAGCGGTTTCCACGGTCCCGGCGGAGGCATCGTGCGAGGGGACGTGCCGTCGCCGGGCTTGGCGGCCGCTCGGGCTCAAGTGCCGTTGCGGGCCATTCGGGTGCGGGTGAATGTTTCGGCGAGGCTCGGCAGCGAATCCTGTGTGCCGGCCACGACCACGAGGCGCTGAACCTCGCCGCGCAGGAACGCCTGCAGGAACCGGTCATAATCGCGGAACGAGACGCAGCCATTCGAATCGCCGCGCGGGCCGAGCATGAAGGTATGGGCCAGGAGGCCGACGCGACCATAGATGGCCTCGGTGCCCCCGACCGGGGTGAGGCGGATCGCCCGCACGCCGTGGAACAGCTGCTCCCGCTCCGTGAGGTCGTAGGTGCCGGGCGGCGTCGGGCCGCGCATCCGCACGTTCACCAGGCGCGGCTCGTCGAGGCCCTCGCCGAGGCCGGAATGCGCCTCGAGGCGCTCCCCGTTCGGCAGCGTCACGACACGCGCCGCGATGTTGTAGACGGCCGTCCCCGCCGTGGGTCGCGCATCCGATGGGGCGAGCGGCGGCGAGATACGCCTCTGCGGTACGAGATCCGCGGGCCGGGTCTCGAGGGCCGCGTAGGCCAGCGCGGGCGTCCGCTCGACGCCGAACAGCTTCTCCAGGAACGAGCGATCGTCCTCCCGGGGCGGCATCGGCGCCGGAGGCGACTCGCGGCGGGCGATGCGCCGTTCGGCTCTACGGGCGAGATCGGGACCGCGCGAGGATCGGAATTCGGGGGGGCGCGGAATTGGGAGCGGCACAGTCATCGCCGTGCGCGGCGGCTCGGTACCCTGAACCTCCGGTGCGGGCGCCGCTTCCGGGATCGGCAGTAGCGCGGGCGGCTCGATCTGGGTCCAGGCCCAGCGTGACAGGGGGCCGCCGGTGGCGTCGCGCCAAGCCTCGGCTCCCGGGGTGTCCGGATTCACCGCCAGCGGTGCGGCCTCCGGGGGCGATTCGGCGGCCGCGATCTCGGTATCGGGATTGACCCGCCGGTCGGCCGACGGCCTCCCCGAATGCGGGACGCCGCTTCCCAGAGCGGCCAGCGCCACCGCGGCGGTCAGGGCCGCCAGGGGGGCGGCGCAGGATCGGCGCGCGGTCCGGGTGGTGAGGCCGTCCAGCGGCGCGGGGTCGATGGCCATGCGGGCGCCCATGCTCTCATCGCGGAGCGGGCGCCCGCCGGATCATCGTCGCCGCGGCCTAAAAAGCCGGTGGCAGGTACGATGGGCCGGCCGGCCCCGCCGGGACGAAACAGCGGGTGCCGGCCGGCTTTTCTGGGGCAACGGCGTGGTCGATTCAGGATCGATCAGGACCATTTTCGGGCGGATAAAGGTTTCACGCTCCAAGTCCGGGGCGCATCCGATCGCGAATAGATCTCAATCGTTGTCGATCTGCTTTCCGAGCAGCGCGATCGCCCGCTCATAGACCGGCGCGGCATTCCAGCCCTGAATCGCCACGAAGTTCGGCTCGCCGGGCTGGTAGCCGGCACCCGGGCGCCAGCCATGCGCCTTCAGGAAGTTGGCGGTCGACGACAGGGCGGCGCCGACATTGTTCAGGTCGCCGGTGCCGTAGGTCAGGACATTCTTCGGCAGGAACTGCGTGTGACCGACCTCGCCGTGCGCCGCCCCACGGGTGCTCGGCGACAGCAGGCCGCGGTCGACCAGGGTCAAGGCCGCGTAGAGCTGGTCCGTGAAGTATTCGGAGCGGCGGCAATCATACGCCAGGGTCGCCACCGCCGAGAGGGTGTTGACGTTGCCGCGAACCGCGCCGAAGCCGGTCTCCATGCCCCAGATCGCCAGCAGCGGACCCGGGGGAACGCCGTAGCGCTGCTCGATCGACTCGAACAGGGCGGCGTTGGTACGCTTGAGCTGCCGCCCGCGCGAGACGATGGTCGGGCCGCCGCGCTTGGCGAGGAACTGCTCCAGGGACAGCTTGAAGCTGTGCTGCCCGCGATCGGCCGAGATCGTGGCGGTGGAGTAGCTCGTGCCCTCCAGGGCGGCCAGGCTCGCCGCGCTGGCCTTGCCGCGCGCCTCCTGGGCGAAGTCCCGCTTCCAGGCCTCGAACCCGGCCGCGTTGTTGCCGCACTGCGCGGCTTCCGCCCGCCCGGCCATGCCGGCGAGCCCGGCGACCGCCGCCACAGCAAGGGTCATACGCCGCATTTGTTCGATCACGCGAAACACTCCTTCGGCGCGAAGCCGCGCCATGGTCTTCAACCGAGTACCGGGGAACATCTCGTCGACAACAGGGCGAGATGATGTCGGACACACCGTCCGGCCGCATTGTGGTATTCGGACCATAGCGCAAGCCCGCAAGACCGCTGAGACGTCCGGGCCGGTGTTTCTCATCATCGTGAACGCATCGGCCGACCGATCGAGGCCCGCGCCGCCCGGCCGGCCACAGCACAGGTTCGGCCGTATCCGGATCGACGCATCCCTGATCTAAGGAGCTTTCCAAAGACGATCTGGAGCGTGATGCGATGTTCTCGCCGGATCAATGCTTTGCCAGCGAAGTGAATGGCTGTAGACGACACTTTTTTGATGTCACAACATCGTCAAACGACAATCATAGCTTTGCCGGCGGAAAGATTGCTTCGGGGATACGGTGTGGGGCCGATGACGTTCCGCTTGGATTGGCGCCTCCGGCGCCGCCGTTTCTGCTAACCGCGGCCTCACCATGTCTGTGATGTCATCGGCAAATCGTCCACCTCCCGCCAGCGACCGGGCCGCCTGCATGGGTCGCGATCCGTTTCGCGCCTTCGGGTCGGCACCGTCGAAACCGGCGCTGCGACTGGATCGTGCGGCGGGGCTCGAACCCAGTGTGATCCGTATCCGGGCCTGAGCCCGGTCTTCCCTGAATCCCGGATCCCTCGGCCCGCAAAGCGCCGGCGGTCGGGTGCCTCAGCCTGACAGACAGCGAGAGACAGGACCCTCATGGCCCTCGGAACGCAAAGCACCGGTTCACCGCGGGCGGCGACGCTCGGCCCCGACCTCGATCGCGACGGCGTCGCCAAGGCCTACGGTCGCTGGGCACCCGTCTACGACCTGGTGTTCGGCCCGGTCTTCGCCCAGGGCCGGACCCTGGCGGCGGCCGCGGCCGAGCGAATCGGCGGGCGGGTCCTCGAAGTCGGTGTCGGCACAGGCCTGTCGCTGCCGGCCTATCGGCGGGCCGCCGCCATCGTCGGCATCGATATCTCGGCGCCCATGCTGGAGAAGGCGCGCAGCCGCGTGGCGCGGCTCGCCCTGCGCAACGTCGAGCGCCTTGCCGTGATGGATGCCGAGCATCTCGACTTCGCGGATGCCTCCTTCGACGTTGTCGTCGCTCAGTACGTCGTGACCGCGGTGCCGAACCCAGAGGCTGCCCTCGACGAGTTCGCCCGGGTGCTGCGCCCCGGCGGCGAGATCGTCATCACCACCCGGATCGGTGCCGAGGGCGGCCTGCGCCGCCTGGTCGAGCACACGCTGATGCCGGTCACGAGCCGCCTCGGCTGGCGGACCGAGTTTTCCTGGGCGCGCTACGCCGCCTGGGCGGCGACCGCCCCGGTGGAGGTCGTCGAGCGCCGCGCTCTGCCACCGCTCGGTCACTTCTCCCTCATCCGCCTGCGCAAGCGCGACGCGTGAGCGCGCACGTTTTCTGACCAGCCCAACCACGATCGATCGGAGAAGAACGCCATGGCGAGCTTTCTTGAGGCGCTGCGCGTCCAGCGCTGGGACGACCACCGCTACTACCACCACAACCGGATCAACCAGAGCCTGCACGTGGTCAGCGCCGTGAGCTTCCTGGTCGCCTATGCGCTGGCCTTCAAGGACCCCGCGACGGCGGCGCTGATCGGCTGGCTCCTGGCGATGACGAGCCGGCAGGCCGGCCACCTGTTCTTCGAGCCAAAGGGCTACGACCACGTCAACAACGCGACGCACGAGCACAAGGAAGAGATCAAGGTCGGCTACAATCTCCAGCGCAAGATCGTGCTGCTGGCGATCTGGGCGCTGTCGCCGCTGCCGCTCTACTTCGATCCCACCCTGTTCGGCCTGATCTCTCCCCACCAGACGACCGCTGACCTGATCCGCAACGTCGGCTGGATCTGGCTGTGGCTGGCCGGGGCGGGGCTGCTGTTCCGCACCGTGCAGCTGTTCTTCCTGCGCGACGTGCAGACCGGGCTGGTCTGGGCGACCAAGATCCTCACGGACCCGTTCCACGACATCAAGCTCTACCACAAGGCGCCGCTGGCACTCCTGCATGGTGAGTTGGTCGAGGAGCACGAGCCGCACGAGCACGGCGCCTGAACGTCACCTGGGCATCGCCGGGCGGGAGGCTCCCCCGCCTCGGTGATGCCGGGAAAGTCCCGGTTTCAAAAGGTCATCGACCTTTTGCGGGTGCAGGCCAGAGCACTGCAAGCTCGGGGCTGCAAGCCCCGAACCCCGCCAAAGCGCCGGCGGCCCTTTGGAAACCCAGATCAGGCCTGTTCCGGCGCCTTCAGGCCGAAACGGGCGCCCAGCTTGCCGAACCGGACCGCCGCGACCTCGCGCAGGATCGCCCGACGGATCGCCTTGTCGGTCGGGGGGCCGCCCTCCCACCAACCATCCGCGCGCATGGCTTGCGCCGCCGCCACGAACCGCGCGGCGACCGCCTCGAACGCCGCGTCGTCATAGGCGAGGCTGAAGATCATCCGGCCGGTCCCCACCCAGGACAGGGCCAGCCCCTCGGCGCGCAGGTAAAATTGCAGCATCCAGTTGTAGCGCGACGGCCGCGCGTAGAGGACCGTCCAGACCGTGGACATGTTGGCCACCCGTACCGGCAGCTCGGACTCGGCCAGCAGCCCGTTCAGCCGCGCGGCCCGGGCCTCCCAGGTCGCGTCGAGGTCGCGGTAGAGGGCTGCGACCTCCGGGGTCTCGAGCCGGTCGAGGAACGCGCTCATGGCGCCCATCACGTAGGGATGGGCGTTGAAGGTGCCGCGAGCGAAGCAGATGTCCACCGGACGGTCGTCCCGGAAGCGCCGCATCAGGTCGGCGCGGCCGCAGATGACCCCCACCGGCAGGCCGCCGCCCAGGGTCTTGCCGTAGGTCACCATGTCGGCGCGCACGTCGAAATACGCCTGCGCCCCGCCGCGTGCGAGGCGGAAGCCGAGGAAGACTTCGTCGAGGATCAGCACGATCTTGTTGGCCGTGCAGACCGCGCGCAGCTCCTGCAGCCATTGCGTGTAGGCGGCGCGATCGAACGCGGCCTTGCGGCCGCTATCGACCAGCGCGGAATCGGACGGCGCACCTGCATTCGGGTGCATGGCCTGGAGCGGGTTGACCAGCACGCAGGCGACGTCCCGGCGGCTGGCGAGCACCCGCAGCGTCCGCTCGGACATGTCGGCCAGGGTGAGCGTATCGCGTGTCGGCACCGGGTTGCCGATGCCGGGCTGCACCTCGCCCCACCAGCCGTGATAGGCGCCGCAGAGACGCACGATCCGGCGCCGGCCGGTATGGTAGCGGGCGAGGCGCACCGCCTGCATCACCGCCTCGGTGCCGGACATGTGGAACGAAACCTCGTCGAGGCCCGACAGCGCCTTGAGCCGCGCGACGTTGCCGGTCACCACCGGGTGCAGCGGCCCCAGCACCGGGCCGAGGGCGCCGACCTTCGCGGCGCCCTCCTCCAGGCAGGCGCGGTAGAAATCCACGCCGAACAGGTTGACGCCGTAGGATCCGGCCAGGTCGTAGAACACGTTGCCGTCGAGATCCGTGACGGTCACGCCTTCGGCTGCCGCCGCGAAGGCCCCGGCCCCGAGATGCGCCCGCACGTGCCGGGCATACTGGAACGGCACCCGGTACAGGCCGGTGAACTGGAGGTCCGACAGCCCGTCGCGGACCGCATCGGTCTCGGCCCGGGTGCGGGCGAACCGCGTCCGGTAGAGATCCGACAGCCGGGCGAAGCCGTTCTCCCGCCGCAGCGCCACGGTCTCGTCCGGATCGTCGGAGCGGAAGAAGGCGCGCTCGGAATAGGCGTAATGCGGGATCAGCCCGGCCACGCGCCGGGCCATCCGGGCGTGGCCTGTGAGCGAGGGATGCTTGGCCCGCGACAGCTGCAGGCGCTGCGCGGCCTTGGGCAGGGCGATCACCGCGGCTGCGGCTGTGGCGGACAGGGTGGCGAGGAGTGCGGACATCGCCCCACGCCGTATCGGAGGCAATTCACGGCATGATGACGGTTTCGGCGGGATCGCGGCTGCGGCGCGCTCTGGCGCAGCTCGGCGCCCAGGAGGATCTGAATTTCTTGCTGACCAACCGGCTGCCGCGCCGGCTCGCCACCCGGTTCATGGGCTGGTTCAGCCGGATCGAGCAGCCGCTGGTGCGCGACCTCTCGATTGCCACCTGGCGCCTGTTCTGCGACGTCGACCTGAGCGACGCCGCGGACACCCGATTCCCGAGCCTCCACGCCGCCTTCGTGCGCGCGCTGCGCCCCGGTGCCCGCCCGGTCGCCGAGGACCCGACGATCCTGGTGAGCCCCAGCGACGCGATCCTGGGTGCGCATGGCCGGATCGAGGCCGGCCGGCTGCTCCAGATCAAGGGCCTGTCCTACAGCCTCGCCGACCTCCTCGGGGGTGACGCGGACTTGGCCCGCACCCATGAGGGCGGCACCTACGCGACCCTGCGGCTGACCGCCGGGATGTATCACCGCTTCCACGCGCCCCACGATCTGCGGGTCGAATCGGTCCGCCACATCTGGGGGGATACCTGGAACGTGAACCCGATCGCGCTGAAGCGCGTCGAGGCCCTGTTCTGCCGCAACGAGCGGGCGGTGCTGCGCCTGCGGATCGCCGGCCAGGCCGTGACCCTGGTGCCGGTTGCGGCGATCCTGGTGGCGGGCCTGCGCCTCGGCTTCCTGCCGGAGGGGGTCGCCCTGCGCCGCACCGGCGGCGGCATCCTGCCTTGCACGGCCCGCCTGGAGAAGGGCGCTGAGATGGGCTGGTTCGAGCACGGCTCCACCATCGTGGTGCTGGCCCCGCTGGGCTTCACGCTATGGCCGAGCCTGCGCGAGGGGGCCCGGCTGCGCATGGGCCAGCCGCTGATGCGCCTCCCGCAGCGGGACGTGGCGTAACACTCGCGCTCAGGCGGCCTGGACCTTGGCCAGGAAGTCCGAAACGCCTTCGGTCAGTCGCTCCGACTGGCGGGACAATTCCGTCGCGGCGGTGAGGACCTGAGACGCCGATGTCCCGGTCTCGCCGACGGCGGCCGTGACGGCGCCGATATTGGTCGTCACCGCCTGCGTCCCCTGGGCCGCCTGCGTGACGCTCCGGACGATCTCCTGGGTGACCGCCCCCTGCTCCTCCATCGACGCGGTGACGCCGAGCGCGATCGCCCGGAGCTCCACGATGGTCGCCGAGATCGCCTGGATGGCCTCCACGGCGCGGTGCGTCTCGCCCTGGATGGCGGTGATCTGGTGAGCGATGGTCTCGGTGGCTTTCGCGGTCTGCGCGGCGAGGTCCTTGACCTCGCCGGCCACGACGGCGAAGCCCCGCCTCGCCGGCGCGCGCCGCCTCGATCGTCGCGTTCAGGGCGAGGAGATTGGTCTGTGCGGCGATGTCGGTGATCAGTGCGACCACCGCCCCGATCTTCTGGGCGCCATCGGCCAGCCCCTGCATGATCGTGTTGGTCTGGACGGCGTCGCTGGCGGCGCGTTCCGCCATGTCGGAGGATCGGACGATCTGGACGTTGATCTCGCTGATCGACGCCGCCAACTCCTCGCTGGCCGCCGCGACAGTCTGCACGTTGGCCGAAGTCTGCTCCGCCCCGGACGCGACGCTGAGTGATTGGGCCGCCGTCTGATCGGCCGTCCGGCTCATCACCTGGGCCGTGGCCTCCATCTCTTCCGCGGCGGTCGACAAGGTTTGGATCATCTTGGAGACTTCGGCGCGGAACGTGTGCGTGGCGTCGTCCAGCACCTGCGCGCGGCGGGTCTTGGCCTCGTTCTCCACGGCCGCATCCGCGTCCGCCCGGCGCTTGGCGACGAGGGCGTCCTTGAAGACCTGCACCGCGCCGGCCATGGCGCCGATCTCGTCCCGGCGGTCCGCGCCGGCCACCGGCGCCTCGAAGTCCCCCGTGGCGAGCCGGGTCATCGTGGCGGTCATGCCGGTGAGGGGCCGCGCCACCAGCAAGAGGATCGTGACGATGCCGTACGCGATGGCGATGGTCGCGAGGACGAGAGAGGCAACGAGCAGGGCGCTTGTCCAACTCGACGTTGTCCGCGCCTGCTCGAATTCCTGGCGCGCCACCCGGATCTGCAAGGCCGTCAGCTTGCCGAGAAGTGCGTGCGTCCGGGTCATCGCGCTCAGGAACGCGATGTGCGCATCGGCGTAGGCGCTCGTCGCGTTCGCATCGGCATGCCGCACGAGATCGTTGACGATCACGTCGTTCCGGTCGATCTGCGCCTGAAGATTTGCTGCTAGAACCTTCTCTTCGGGCGTTAGATAGGTGGCAAGGTAATCAGCCCATTGCCGCTTCACCTGGGCCTGGGCGCGCTGGAAGGCTTGAACGCCCGCGTGCGGATCGACTGTTCCGTCCCGCAGAGTTCGCGTGGTCTCGGTCATGGCGTCATAGGCATCGCGTAAGCCGCTGAATTGGCCGAGGGGAACGACGCGATCTTCGAAGACCGTCTGCAGGCTCTTCGTGTTCCAGTAGAGCGCGAGATTGCCGAGTGCCGTCGCACCCAACAACAGGGCGCCGAGGACGGTGAGAAGCGCAATCAGGCGGGTTCTTATGGTGAGGCGCATCGACGATGTCCGGTGCGAGCCGATTCGGCTCGAAAATTCGGACGCCGAGATATCATCGGACAGATAAATCCAAAATGACAATGCGATACACGACGAACTTATGCTTTATATCAACTTTTAATTGTTGACTTATTTCAATTTTCAAAGACAAGTAGGTCAGATTTTGAGCATAAATATGCCTAAGTTGCTGATTTTTATATAAAAAGATGACGATGCCTGTACCAAAATATTCGAATCGGCTCCTGTGCTGGACCTTCATGTAAGCAAAAGCGTGCCGGCATTCCCAATGAGCCCGCGGTCTCGGGAGCGCAGGGCCGTCATGACACGCGCATCGAGACGGGCGGAAGATCGCTCGGACAAGGATGCAGATCGCTACGGGCGCTCGATCGAATGCGAGGCCAGCGGCTGTGGCGCCGATCATCCGGTGCAGGCGTCACGCGGTTCGCGCAAACTGGGGTGACGCTTGGACGGCACACCGCGATAAACCAGGTCCCGATTGAAGCGCTCGCAATCGGTGCGGTCACGAAACTTTTCGGCTCGAACCGGCGGAGACTAAGGCGGGTGCTCGATCACGAGGTCGGCGTGACGCTCCAAACAGCGCAACCCGAATTCGCCTCTCGGGCAACGTTCCCGCTCGATCGCGCCGCGTGCCGAAGGTCTTCAGCCGTCAGCGTCGTTCGAGCGATCATGATGCGCCCGACACGCGGCAGAGCCCGGAGGATCACCGCGAACCATCTCGGTCATGCGAGCCGACTCGGGCACGCTGCCTTTTCTGTCACCGGGCTTGGCGCCACTTCAGATAGGCCTGATAGATCTCCTCCTTACCCGCCTGCCGGTCGGCCTGCGCCTGGAAGAACCGATCGAGATCCGGTTGCGAGGCGATGTCCTGCTCGTGGTGTCGATCGAGCCACTCCTGGGCGGGGCGGAAGCGCGTCCATCCGGCCACCGACGCCGCTAAGTTGACCTCGCGCCATTTCGGATGCCGCTGCGGGGCCAGGAACTTCTCGAACTGGCCGAAGAACGCGTCGACGAAGCGGACGAGCTTCTCGTAGCGCGGCGATCCCCGCGGGCTGTTGTAGACTCCGAGCACTGTGCCGACGGCGACGGTCTCGACGGCGTCACCGCTAACGAGCTTCGGGTAGTCCGCCGGCGTGAGGGTCGCGGGGACGTAGGCCTCGTTCATCGTGTCCGGATAGGGCGCCTTGACGAAGTGGAAGCGGTCCCCCGGATCGAAGCCCGCGATGAAGGCCACGGGCTTGGCCGCCACGGAGACGACGGCCTGGATCTCGCCTTGGCGCAGCATTTCGAGCGCGGTCGGCTGGTCGACGTTGATCGCCTCAACGGTGATACCGAGTTCGCGGAACATCGCGCGGCCGCTGTAATCGGTGCCGCTGCCCTTGACATCGAAGCTGACCCGCTTGCCGGCAAGATCGCCGATGGTCTTGATCGCGTTCGGCGCGATGATGTGCAACTCATCGTTGAACAGCTTAGCGATGAACTGGATCGACCGCTCGATGTTCTTGAGGCGCTTGTCCTGCCGCAGCTGCTCCAGCGTATCGGTGCGGACGAAGCCCAGATCGACGCCCTTCAGAAAACGGATGTCGTAGGCGTTCTCGCCCGCCCCCTTGCCGAGGATCGGCAGGATCCGCAGCTTGTCGCCATCGTCCAGGACGAAGGCGAGGTCGGCGCCGATCCGGAAATAGGTCCCGCCGGGGGTTCCCGTCACGACCGTGACGGTGTTGGCGTTCATGCGGTCGCCGAGGGCGGTCTCCGTCAGGGAATCGGGGTGCGCCGAGGCCGGCTCGGTGGCCCTCGCGGCAGGCCCCGCCACCAGGGCGGCGAGCCCGATGAGCGTGGCGAATCTCGCTAGCCTCGGCATGAATACGTCCCTCGCTGATCTGTCGGCCGTCCGTGGTCAGGGGTCTTCAGCGACCCGTGGCGGCGAGGCGCCGCTCATCCGCCCGGTCCTGGCGCGCGGCCCTCGCGTACAGGCTCTGGGCAAGGTCTTGATCCGACCGCAGGCCGCGCACGTGCCAGGTCCGCAGCATCGCCGGGTCCCAGGTCTGCGCCAGCAGGAAGGTCGCGTGCGGCGCGTCTCGTGCCTGGGCGCGCTCCAGCAGCAGCCGGGCACCACTGATGTCGCCGAGCCGGATCAGGCCCCTGGCTCGCTCGACCAGCGGGTCGGCCCCCGCCGGTGGACGCGTGGGCATCGCGGGCCTTGGAAGGCTCGCAGTCTCGGTCCCGGCACCGGGTTTCTCGGCACGAACGGCGGGGGGCGCCGGGCGGTCGGTCGCCGCGATGCTGTCACGGGGGGCGACAGGCGCCGCTTCCGGCACGACGACATCGGAGGCCGGCGCGGCCGGGTTGGCGATGGCGGCAACGGCCTGCTGGGGCGGCGTCGTCTCGCGGTTCTGGGCGGACGCCTGCTTCGCGTGGCCTGGCTCGCCGCCGGCCGCCCGGTCGCGGTCCATCCCCTCCGGTGTGAAACTGACCGCGAGGCGGCTCGACGTCACATCGATGTGTCCCCCGGTCTCCGGAGTCCAGATCGCCGCGACGGCGAGCGAGAAGCTGCTCTCGCGCGCGTCGCTCTGCAGGATCTGGATCCTCGAAAGATCCCACGCGCTGACATCGACGTCGTTGTTGTCGTCGGTCGACGAAAACGTATTGGTGGAGTCGCTGATCGTGGCCCCCCGGGGAAGCCCAAGCAGTTTGATCGCTTCGATATGGACGTTCCGGACGCGGACGAGCTTGATGTCGAGAGGGAGGGCTACGCCGATCGGTCCGGAGGCGTCATGGGTCGTGATCAGTAAATCCGACGTTCTGCCCTGCGCCGAATCCGTATCGTTTCGGCCGATGGGCACAATAGAATCGGAGCGATGACGACTGTCCTCACTCTGTGCCAAGGCAGAGAGGGACAGCGAGGATGTCAGAGCGAGCGCCAGCGCTGTCGACCTGCGTCCGCCCCATTTCCGGCAAGGCATTTCCATCGGATGCGCTCCAGGCCAGCCGATTTATTGCTAAACTTTTGCCCGAATATAATATCTCCAATTCCTAGTCAATTAAGGCGGGTTATCTCCTGCTGCGTTCGGCTAGACGCTGGTGACGAACACGGTCGTCTTGAAAGCGACTCCTGAGATGGCGCACGCTGTGCTCGACGCATCGAAGGTCTCAGGGGCGTGAACCGTCTGCAAGGCTCCGGCAGATCGCGAACAGGACGAAACCCCCTGCGACTTGCTTCCTCACCGGGGCGACAGCCCCCTGGAGAACATCCTCCAGCCGGGGGCGCCAGCGTCCTGCATGAGGAGGACGCGACCTCGGTCGCGCGTTATGCTGGATCGTCCGCAATCGCCGCCACCTCGCGATGACCAAGCGCGAGCCTCGCGTCCACGAGAGGCATCGTTCTCAGTAGATCGGTACACGAGACCCGCGTGTGGAGACGGGATTTACCGAGAAATCACAACAACGCCGCGCTACACGTCCAAGTTGGCGACGCTCAGCGCGTTCTCCTGGATGAACTCGCGCCGCGGCTCGACCACGTCGCCCATCAGCTTGACGAACAGGTCGTCGGCGTCGGTCGTGTCCTTGACCTTCACCTGCAGCAGCGAGCGCACGTCGCGATCCAGCGTCGTCTCCCAGAGCTGCTGGGCGGTCATCTCGCCCAGGCCCTTGTAGCGCTGGAGCTGGAGGCCCTTGCGGCCGAAGGCCATCACCGCCTCGAACAGGGCGACGGGGCCGTGCAGAACGGTCTCGTCGGTCTTGCGCATCAGCGTGGCGGGCTCGCCGTAGATCTCCCGGAACGCGTCGGCCCGCTCGGACAGGCGGCGCGCCTCCTGGGACGAGATCAGGCTGGCATCCAGGGTGGCGACCTGCTTGACGCCGCGGAGCGTCCGGGTGAGGCGATAGCCGCCCTCGTGGGTCTCGCCCTGCCAGCCCTGCTCGATCTCGTCGGCGATCAGATCGAGGCGGCGCGCGGTCATGTCGGCCAGCACCTCCGTCTCGCCCGGCCGCGAGGCCGCCTCGGCGTCGAACGCCCCGGCCAGGACCGCCTGCTCGACTACGGAGCGGTCGTAGCGGGTGTGCAGGCCGAGCAGCACGTTGCGGAAGCCCCGCGCCTCCTCGACCAGGCTCTTGAGCTGCGGGCCGGTGAACTCGGCCCCCGTCGAGAGCCGCAGGATCGCTCCGTCGGTGCCCTGGTCGATCAGGTAATCCTCCAGGGCGCGCTCGTCCTTGAGGTAGATCGCCCGGCGCCCGCGCTCGGCTTTGTAGAGGGGCGGCTGGGCGATGTAGAGGTGGCCGCGGTCGATCAGCTCCGGCATCTGGCGGAAAAAGAACGTCAGCAGCAGGGTCCGGATGTGCGAGCCGTCGACATCCGCGTCGGTCATGATGATGATGCGGTGATAGCGCAGCTTTTCAGGATTGAAGCCTTCCCGGTCCGTGGACGAGCGCCCGATCCCGGCACCGAGCGCGGTGATCAGCGTGCCGATCTCGGCCGAGGACAGCATGCGGTCGGCCCGCACCCGCTCGACGTTGAGGATCTTGCCGCGCAGCGGCAGCACCGCCTGGAACGCCCGGTCGCGGCCCTGCTTGGCCGAGCCGCCGGCCGAATCGCCCTCGACGAGCAGGATCTCGCATTTCGACGGGTCGCGCTCCTGGCAATCGGCGAGCTTGCCGGGCAGCGAGGCGATATCGAGGGCGCCCTTGCGGGTCACGGTCTCGCGGGCCTTGCGGGCGGCCTCTCGGGCGGAGGCCGCCAGCACGACCTTGCTCATCACCGAGCGCGCCTGCTGGGGGTTCTCCTCGAGCCAGGTCGACAGGCCCTCGTTGAGCACGTTCTCCACCGCCGGCCGGACCTCGGACGAGACCAGCTTGTCCTTGGTCTGCGACGAGAATTTCGGGTCCGGCACCTGCACAGAGATGACCGCGGTCAGGCCCTCGCGGCAATCCTCGCCGGTGAGCGAGACCTTCTCGCGCTTGGAGACCCCCGAGGAATCGGCGTAGCCGGTGATCTGGCGGGTCAGCGCCGCCCGGAAACCCGCCATATGGGTGCCGCCGTCGCGCTGCGGGATGTTGTTGGTGAACGGCAAGGCCGTCTCGTTGAACGAATCGTTCCACCAAAGCGCGACTTCCACCCGGATGCCGTCGCGCTCCGCGCGGACCACCACCGGATTGGCCATGCCGTCGATCGGCTTGCGCGAGCGGTCGAGGTAGCGGACGAACGCCTCGATACCGCCCTCGTAGTACAGCTCCTCGCGCTTGTGCTCGGCATGGCGGGCGTCGGTCAGCACGATGCGCACGCCGGAATTGAGGAAGGCGAGCTCGCGCAGACGCTTCTCCAGCGTGCCGTAATCGAACTCGATCATCGTGAAAGTGTCGGTGGAGGGCAGGAAGGTCACTTCCGTGCCGCGCCGTCCGTTGCCAGGGCCGACGATCTTGAGCGGCGCCACGGCATCGCCGTGGCGGAACTCCATCGCGTGCTCCTGGTCGTTGCGCCAGATCCGGAGCCGGAGGAAGGACGACAGCGCGTTTACCACGGAGACGCCGACGCCGTGCAGGCCGCCGGAGACCTTGTAGGAATTCTGGTCGAACTTACCGCCCGCATGCAGCTGGGTCATGATGACCTCGGCTGCGGAGACGCCCTCCTCCTTGTGGATGTCGGTGGGGATGCCGCGGCCGTTGTCGGACACCGTCACCGAGCCGTCGGCGTTGAGCTGCACGGTGACGAGGTCGGCATGGCCGCCCAGGGCCTCGTCGATGGCGTTGTCCACCACCTCGTAGACCATGTGGTGCAGGCCCGATCCGTCGTCGGTGTCGCCGATATACATGCCGGGGCGCTTGCGGACGGCGTCGAGGCCCTTCAGCACGCGGATCGATTCCGCGCCATACTCGGCGGGCTCGTTCGGGGGGATGTCGGCCATGAAATTCCTCGGGCAGGCGGACCAGTTCGCGACGGAGGGACTCGCGCCGTCGGGCGCCACGCCTGCGCTCTCGCTTGGTCCACCCGATATAGGGGTTCCGCGTTGAGATTGCACGATTTTACGGGCTCGCGGGGGCCCGTGCACCCGCTTTTCTGAGGCTCCGCGCTTAACGCCGCGTTAGCCCTCGATCCCGCCCGCGCTGGCCGCGTCCAAACGGGCGATGGCGTCCGGCGACAGGCTCAGCTCGGCGGCGCCGAGCAGGTCGTCGAGCTGCGCCACCGAGGTCGCGCTGGCGATCGGCGCGGTGATGCCCGGCCGGGCGATGATCCAGGCGAGCGCCACCTGGGCCTGCGTCGCGCCGTGATCCCGGGCGACCGAATCGAGCACGTCGAGCAGCGCCAGCCCGCGCGGGGTCAGGTACTTGGCGACACGATTCTCCCGAGCCCGTCCCGCGGCATCCTGCGCGGACCGGTATTTTCCGGTCAGGAAGCCCGCGGCCAGGGAAAAGTAGCCGATCACCCCGATCTCTTCCGCCCGGCACAGGGGTTCGAGTTCCGCCTCGTAGCCCCGCTCGGCCAGGCTATAATCCGGCTGGAGGCATTCGTAGCGCGGCAGGCCGGACGAGGCCGAAACGCGAAGCGCCTCGGCGAGCCGCGCGGCGTCGTAGTTCGAGGCCCCGATCGTCCGGACCTTCCCGGCGGCGATCAGGCGCTCGTAGGCCCGAAGCGTCTCCTCCAGCGGCACGTCGGCATCGTCGGTGTGCGACTGGTAGAGGTCGATCCGGTCGGTCTGGAGCCGCCGCAGGGACGCCTCGCAGGCCGCCTCGATGTGCTTGGCCGAGAGCCCCTTGCCGGCCTCGCCCATATCCATTCCGACCTTGGTGGCGAGCACGACCTTGTCCCGCGCGCCCGGACGCGCGGAAAACCACCGCCCGATCACCGTCTCGGATTCGCCGCCCTGATGGCCGGGCGCCCAGCGCGAATAGACGTCGGCGGTATCGACGAAGTCGAAGCCGCGCGCGACGAACCGGTCGAGGATCGCGAAGGAGGTTGCCTCGTCCGCGGTCCAGCCGAAGACGTTGCCGCCCAGGCAGAAGGGCGCGACCCGGAGGTCGGAGCGGCCGATGCGGCGCTTGTCCATGGTGTCAGCCCTGAAGGAAGGGGTTGGAGACGCGCTCCTCGCCGAGCGTGCCGGTCGGCCCGTGGCCGGGAATGAAGGCGATGTCGTCGCCGAGCGGCAGGACCTTGTCCTTGATCGCCCGGATCAGCTGCTCGTGGTTGCCGCCCGGCAGGTCGGTGCGGCCGACCGAGCCCTTGAACACGACGTCGCCGACCAGCGCGAAGCGCGCGTCCCGGCTCACGAACACGACGCTGCCGGGCGAGTGGCCCGGGCAATGGAGGATGTCGAAGCCGAGCTCGCCCACGGTGACGGCGTCGCCGTCGTCGAGCCAGCGGTCGGGGGTCACGGAACGAGCCTCGCCGAGCCCGTAATTGGCCGCCGTCTCGGGCAGGGAATCGAGCAGGAACTTGTCGGCCAAGTGCGGGCCCTCGATCGGCACGCCGAGGCGCTCGCGCAACTCGTCGGCGCCGGCGGCGTGGTCGACATGGCCGTGGGTCAGCAGGATCTTCTCCACGCGCACGCCCTGCTCGCGGATGGCGGCCTCGATCCGGTCGAGATCGCCCCCGGGATCGACGACCGCGCCGACCTTGGTGGCGTCGTCCCAGATCAGCGTGCAGTTCTGCTGGAAGGGCGTGACCGGGATGATCCCGGCGCGGGGCGTTCCTGGCATGGGGTTCCGCGGGTTGGCCGCGCCGCCGTCGGCGCTCTCGATCCGCTTCTAGCGCAGAAGGAAGCGCGCGGCACCCCGCCGGGTGCGGTCAGGCCGTGCCGTCCTTGGGCCGGCGCAGGCTGTCGTGGAGCGCCAGCATCTCGGCCATGCCCAGGGACCGGCTGCTCCAGCGGGTCTCGGCGGTGTTCACTTGCGTGAACCGGTCGTGGGACCGCCCGCCATAGGCGCCGAAGATCGCCGTGCCGGGCTCGCCGGCTCCCGCCTCCGTAGGGGCGGACGACGCGTCGGGCCGATCGATCCGGTACGACGGCGCCAGCGCCTTGCCGGTCACCCCGATCCGGACCCAGGCGTCGCCGTAATGCTTCTGGCACATCCGCATCGTCACCAGCACCTGGCGGAGATAACCCTCGGGATCTTCGAGGTTCTCCAGCACGTCCGCGATCGTCGCGTCCGGGGGGTAGTGCTTGATCCGGGCCATGCGTCACCTCGTTGCGGCGCGAGCCTTACCGCGCCGGGCTGGCGAGGGCGAGCCGGTGACGGGTGCGCCCCCATGCCATCAAAGGATGACAGACCCCGTTGCGGAGGCGATCAGGGCTTGAGGTCGAGGAGGAATACAACGGCATCTTCCACCGGCTTCATGATGTGATCTTCCAGCCGTCCGATATAGTGATCGATCTTTTCGCGTGGCACGGTGGCGATCTTGTCGATCTGCACCTGGCTCACATGGTCGAGCCCATTTTCTCGACTCGGCGCCACGTCGATGCGCAGCATGGGCGCCCCCTGCACCAACGTACCCGTCAGCATGCAAACGGTAACGCTATCCGTTTCCAGAAAGTCATTGCTCTGGACGATCAGCCAGGGGCGGGGCTTACTCGTATAGGGACCTTTGACGGCGAGCGCGACGATCTTTTGCCGATCAATCATCCCCGAAGTCCTGAACCTTCTGAAGCAGCGCCATACTCTCTGCCTCATCCGGAGCGGCAGCCACCAATCGGCTTTGCCGTGCAGCCTCGCGCTGCAGGCTGTCGCGCACGTACAGCTCCATGAATCTGCGCACGGCGTCGCTGGGTGTGGTGTGCTCCCGCTGTGTCGCTTCAGTGAAAGCCGTCGTCAGAGCGGTGTCGGTCCGAACCTGCATCTCCATACCGTCGCGTGCCATATGCACCTCCTGCCTACGCCCGGAATTGTAGTCCGATTGGGTATGGCAGCAACACGTCACTCTGGCCGTGAACCTGGGGCCGGTCGCCCTCTGCGGAGGCAGGAAATGACCGCCTTCCTGTACGAGAGATCGGTGATCAGGCCGCTCCTCGTCGTCGCCGCGCACGACGAGCGTCGAGCCTCGCGAAAGCGTTGCCGTGGGCTGTCTCAAATCAGCCGCGTTGTGGAGCGCCTATCCACCAGCCTCGGCCTGGCGCGACTCCAGCCGTGAACTGATCTCGTCCCTCGAATCCGGACCGCATGAACGCCATCCTGATCAAGCTGTTCGCGACGGCCCTGACGCTGAGCCAGGTCACGACGCGGCCGGACGCGGTGCGGACCCAGTTCGATCCGTTCACCGACCAGGCCGAGGTCGTGCGCCTGCTGCGCGACGGCTGCGCCCATATGCGCAAGGCGTTCGACATTGAGGACATCAACCTCGACGAATTGATTACCACCGCCATGGAGGATCCGACGAGCGTCGCCGGGCCCGGGGCGCCCAAGATCCTGCACGGGCTCAACCTCGACGAGCTGAACACGAGCTACAAGCAGTTCTGCAAGGGCGAGAATCCGGCGATCTCGCCGTTCAATGCCCGCGAGGTCATCGAGTTCTACGACAACGCCACCAAGGACCTTCCCACCGCCGAGGCGCTGCGGGACAAGGTCCTGCCCGGCATGACCCGGATCCTCGACGGGTCGGGCAAGCCCTTCGCCGAGACCTTCGAGCCGAACGGCCGCCGCCTGGTGGTGCCGATCACGACGGTGCCGAACCTGGTGCAGAAGGCGTTCATTGCCGCGGAAGACAAACGCTTCGAGAGCCACCACGGCATCGACGAGCGCGGGGTGATCCGCGCCTTCATCGGCAACCTCGCCTCGCCCGGGCGTCCGGCCGGCGGCTCGACCATCACCCAGCAGGTGGTCAAGAACCTCTCGGTGGGCGACGACGTCACCTACGAGCGCAAGATCCGCGAGATGATCGTGGCGTCGCGCCTGGAGCGGATCCTGACGAAGCCGCAGATCCTCGGGCTCTACCTCAACGGCATCTATCTCGGCCGCGGCGCCTACGGCATCGAGATGGCGGCGCAGAGCTATTTCGGGAAGTCGGTCGGGCAGCTGACCCTGCCGGAGGCGGCCCTCCTCGCCGGCATGCCCAAGGGTCCGAACTTCTACAGCCCGGACAAATACCCCGAGCGGGCGCGCGAGCGGCGCGCCTACGTGCTCGCCCGCCTCAAGGAAGAAGGCACGATCACGGAGGCCGAGATGGCCGCTGCGGTCAACGCCGATCTCGGGCTGAAGCCGGTCGAAGCGACACGGCGCGATTCGGGTTTCTACGTCGTGGACTACCTGAACCGCGAGGCGCGCACCTTCGCAGGCGTCGACTCCCTGACCGCCGGCTCGTTCACGGTGCGCTCGACCATCAATGCCGGGCTCCAGCGCGCCGTCGAGGGGGCCTTGCAGGATGGGCTCGCCAATTACGAGCGCGGCACCGGACGGCAGACCTATAGTGGCCCTGAACTCAACCTCGCCGACAGCATCCGCCGCATCCAGGCGGCGACGCCCGCGCCCGAAGGCGCGGTCCAGGCCGCACCCGGGGTGACCGGCGCCCGGGCGGAAGCCGCCAAGGACGCACCCACGGAGGTGGCCAAACCGGGCGGCAAGGCGTCCCGGTCCAAGGTCGCGGCGGTTCCCCAGGTCAAGCCCGTCTGGCTGCGGGCGCTGGAGAGCGCTCGGCCGACTTTGTACGACGTGCACTGGCCCGTCGCGGTGGTGCTGGAAGCCGGCCGCGGTCCGGTGAAGGTCGGCCTCGCCGACGGCCGCACCGCCATCCTCGACCCGGGCATCGCCCGGGGCAAGCTGCAGCTCTACGACGTGGTGCGGGTGAAGCTCGCCGAGGGGCGCGGCGCGCCCCGGGCGCAGCTCCGGGTCCGGCCGACCGTCCAGGGCGCCGCCCTGGTGCTGGAGAACCAGACCGGCCGCATCCTGGCGATGGCGGGCGGCTTCTCCTATCCGATGAGCCAGCTCAACCGGGTCACCCAGGCGGTGCGCCAGCCCGGCTCGACCTTGAAGCCGCTGACCTACTTGGCCGCGCTGAATGCCGGGCTCCAGCCCAACACCCTGGTCCTCGATTCGGCGGTCACCCTCCCGCCGATCAGCGGTTCGGGCGAATCCTGGTCGCCGAAGAATTACGAGGGCGGCGGCTCCGGCCCGACGACTCTGCGCAGAGGCCTCGAATTCTCGAAAAACCTCGTCACCGCCCGGCTGCTCCAGGGCGGTATCGCCCCGAAGGCGCCGGCCAGCCTCAAGCGGGTCTGCGACATCGCCCTCGAAGCGCAGATCTATGCCGAGTGCGAGCCCTATTACCCGTTCGTATTGGGCGCCCAGCCGGTGCGGATGCTCGATCTCGCCGGCTTCTACGCGGCGGTGGCCAACGAGGGCGCCCGCCCGGCATCCTACGCGCTCGAATCGGTCGAGCGGGACGGCAAGGCGCTCTACACCCACGCCCCCCGCGAGCCGGTGCGGATCGGCTCGGCCGACCGGGTCGCGTTCTACCAGCTCAAGACCATGCTGCAGGGCGTGACCCAGCACGGCACCGCCGCCGCGCTCTCCAAGATCTCGGCCTATGTGGCGGGCAAGACCGGCACCTCCGAGAACGAGAACGACGCCTGGTTCGCGGGCTTCACCAACGAGATCACCGTGGTGGTCTGGGTCGGCTACGACAACGCCGACGGCAGCCGCAAGACGCTAGGCCGCGGCCAAACCGGCGGCCATGTCTCGGTGCCGATCGCCTCCAGCATCCTGCAGGCGGCCTGGGCGAACGGCATTCCGAAGACGCCCCTGCGGGGCCCCTCCTCCGAGGCGCGCCCGTTCATCGCCGACCTGCCGATCGACCCGCATAGCGGCCAGCGGGTCGCGGGGGGCGGCTTCGTCGAGCATTTCCGCACCAGCGGCGACGGCAAGATGGCCGACACCCAGTTCCGCCTGGTGCCGCGTGAGACCCTCTACGCCATGCGGCCCGATGCCGGGGACGGCGACCTTACCGGCGGCGAGGACGGGGCCAGCGTCGCAGGCGATGTCGAGGGTACCATGACCGGCGAGCGCGCAGCGCCGGATCCGTTGGATCCGTTCGGCGAGCGCCAGAGACCGCGCAGCCGCCGTGCGCAGGGCGATCTGGATTCCTACGGTCAGGACGCCTACAGGCCCTGGCCCGGCCAGACCGCACGCTCACCCTTCGGGGATGAGGATGCGCGCCGCCCGCGCCGCCGCGATCCGGACTACCTGTTCGGCGAAGACCCGGGCTACTGACCGCCCCTCGATCGATGAGACGCCCGTTGCGCACGCAGCTTCCTGCCGCCCTCGCCCTCGCCCTGACGGCCGCCGCCCCGGTCTGCGCCCAGACGCCCGCCGCAAACACCGCGCAGGGGTCGGAGCGGATCAAGGAGGTGCCGTCCGTCACCGCCCTCGATCCGGCGACGCTGAAGCCCGGGCAGGTCCTGTTCACGGATCACCGCGACAACCCCACGGCGCCGGAGAATGGGCTGATCCCATACCTGGACTGGCTGCGGACGCGTCCGGCCGAGGCCGCGGTGCTGGCGCCGTTCCCCGGCTACAAGGAGCCGGACTACACGGTGACGGTGAACGGCGTGACCAAGCCGCGGCATGAGACCCTCAAGGTCTACGTGGCCGAGGGTCGGTTCGTGGTGCCGCGGCCGCCCGAGGCGATCGACCTCCAGGCCTTCGCCATTCTCGGCTTCGTCCAGAAGATGGACCCGGCGATCAAGCACAAGGCGATCACCGTCGGCGAGGTGACGCCGAACAAGGACCCGGCCGCCGCCTTCGCCAAGCGCCCGGATCGGCCGTGGTGCGAGGGGGCCGGCGCCTGCATCGAATCGCGCTACGACCTCGAAGGCAAGCTGCCGCTGGGCGTGAAGCTCGCCAACAAGCTCGAAGAGGGCTCGGCGAAGAAGATCGCCGAGTACGTCTCGTTCCAGAGCGAGCTGCGGGTCCTCGGCCCCGACCAGGGCGCACCGCTCAAGGCTCTGACCAAGATCGACACCACCGTCACCGGCGGCCTTGAGCAGACGATCTTCTGGGTCAACCAGATCCTGCGCTTCGGCAAGTTTTTGGCCGTGTTCCAGCCGATGCCGAACGATCCGACCAAGACCGTGGTCACCACCTACATGGCGCTGGCGATCAAGGCCGATGTCCTCGACCGCAAGGCCGAATATGCCCGGGTGCCGGTGCTGAAGAACCTGCTGCCGGCCCAGGTGCTGATGGGCAATTCGAGCTTCAACACCGGCAACTCGATCAGCGCCGGCCTGCCGGTCTACGCCCGCAACCGCATCACGGCCTTCGCCGACGCGATCGCGAAGCGCTGAGCGGCCAGAGCATCGTCCCGAAAGGTGGTAGCCGGCTTTCGGAAGATGACGATGCGTGAGCAAAACCCGAGCGCCGCGTCGTGGATCTGAGATCCGGGACGCGGCGCTGGGGATCAGAAGCCCCGGTTGCCGATCGAAGGCAGGGTCGGCTGCGTGTAGGCCCGGTTCACGTCGCGCCGGGTCTGGGTGCCGTTGGTGTCGTTCGAGGCCCGGTAATTGTCGAGCTTGAAGCTCTCGGCGAGGCCGCTGCGCCCATCCGGGCTGTCGGTGTTGCAGGCACAGAGCCCGCCGAGAGCCAGGAACGAGGCCGCGAGAAGGGTAAAGCGCATGATTGATCCTGGGCGCTGCCGAACCGCGCGAGGGATTGCTATCCGCCGCCGAATCGAAAGGTGAAAAGTCGGAGGCGGCATGGTCAGGGCGGCGGCAAGTCCGTCAAGACCGGCGGCGAGGCGTAAACCGATTCCGCCGCCTCCGATGCGCGGCGGCCACGGAAAATCTACCTTTCCACGCGTTAGCGGCGGATAGGGGACGGCAATTGCCGGAAGTACGGCCTCGCCCCCTGGCGAATCCGGGTCCTTTCGGGCCAGAACCGTCGGCGATGAGCAACGTCCTGCCCTTCCGGCCGCGCCCGACCGTCACCCGCCTCGCCCGCTGCGAGGTCGTGACCGTGGCCGGCGACCTCCTCGCCCTGCTGGAGCAGCTCGAGGACGTGAGTGCCCGCGCCGCAGCGATGGGCCGTCCGGCGCTCGAGGTCGAGCGCACGGTTCAGCATCTCCTCGACGCGGTCGGCGCCGTGGAGCGGGCCCTCGACTGCATCGGCGAGGGCGAGCAGGTCGCCCCGGCTTAGAGCGCTCGCCGCCGAAGCGGATACCGGTTCGGCGTAAGCGAGCGCGTTACATCAAAGACTTAGAGCCGTTCCCCATCGCAACGCGATCGGGAACGGCTTTAGGCCGGATCGGCCTGCGCACCGCGCCGCCGTCGGGTCCATTACGGTCCGGCGGAAGAACGATTTTGCACAATAGATCGCGCGTCGAACCGGTCGAAGACCGCATCCGTATTTAAGTTCGACGAAGTTCGCCGCTGGACCTTGAATATTCCGGAACCCTCCCGCGCAGCTTGCGGTTGAATGCCCGGCGCTCGAACGCGACGCCGGTTCCGGAGGACGTTATGAGGTTTCGTACGGGCAGCACGTTGGCCGTCATCACCGCCGCCGGGCTCCTCGCCGGAACAGTCTGCCGGGCGCAGGCGGCCGAGGTCGGCTTCCTCGAGATGCTGTTCGGCGCACGGCCGGCGCCCCAGCCGGTCCAGCAGGCCCAGCCCCCGGCGGCGCTCCAGGACCGCGCCGTCTACCGGCGGGCGACGCCGCGGCTCGGCAGCGCCCGCCACCGCCTCCAGACCCGGTACGCGGCGCTCCCGGTGCGGATCCGCGCCAAGGAGGCGGAAGTCAGCGACCGTCAGACGCCCATCGACATGAAGGGCGGCGCGGCGGCCGCCCTGATGAAGGACGAGACGCTGCTGCCCGGAGATATCGTCGTGTTGAACACCGGCGCGAAGGTGTTCACCGGCAATCCCGATACGCGCCACGCCATGCGGGATTTCGAGCCGGTGCACACCTCGCGCTTCGTCAGCAACGGGACCCGCAAGCAGCTGGCCGGTCTGTTCACGCCGGTCGGGGCGTCGCCCGCCAGCGAGGCGCGCCGGGTCGTGGCGCGCGGACCGCAATCCACGCCGCCGATGGCGACGCCGATCCCGCCCCAGCAGACCGCGATGCGGGTGATCAACGTCTGGAAGACCGCGCCGTAATCCACGGCCGCGTCCGCTTAGAAAAAACGTTCCTTGACCACGATCGTGTCGCCGGGCCGGACCGAATAGGTCATCGGCACGATGCCCGAGACCAGACCGCTTCCGGTATCGCGCGTGAGCACGGCGTAGTCCCGGGCCGCGCGCGGCCCGAAGCCCGCCGCGATCGCCACCGCGGTCTCCACCGTCATGCCGTTGACGAACGGGTACTGGCCTGAGGTCGTGACCTCGCCCAGGATGTAGAACGGCCGGTAGGTGTCGACCTCCACGGTCACGTGCGGCTCGCGCACGAAGCCCGAGGACAGTTTGGCCTCGATCGCCCGGGCCGCCTGCCCGGTCGTCTGACCGCCGACCTGGACGGTGCCGATCAGCGGCATCGCGATCTTGCCGGCGCCGTCGACCGCATAAATGTTCGACAGGTTGTCCTGGCCGAACACGATCACCCGCAGCTTGTCGCCCGCCGAGAGCGGGTAGCGCGCGCCGATCGAGCCGGTGCCGGTGGCATCGAGCTGGTCGGTGCGGAAGGTCGGACGCAGGCAGCCGCCGAGCGCCAGAGTCGAGCCAAGAGCGAGAAGCAGAGCGCGCCGGTTCATCACCATCGCCGTCATGGGTGCCAATTCAGCTCGGTCTAGGCCGTTAAGGTTAATGAACCTTGATCACGCGCCGGCCCTATCCCGAACAGATCGGCGCGCGGCCGGCCTTAACTCTCAAGCAACCTTAACGACCTCTAATAGCGGCCGGACGGCATTGCTTGTCGTCCCGTCGTCCTTGGTGCTCAGAGCGTCTCATGTCCCGTATCAGCCTGCGCTCGCCCCTTGCCGCGCCCGCACAGCAGTCCAGCGCCCGGGACGGCGTCGGCCTCGCGCAGGTGCCGCAGATCCTGCGCCGGTCGATCGGCTGGATCGTCGGGCCGACGCTGGTGGTGGCGCTGGGTGCGAGCGTCTTCGTGAACGTGGTGAGTCCGCGCTACACCGGCGAGGCGAAGCTGATCTTGGAGAGCCGGGACCCGGCCTTCGCCCGGACCGCCCAGGAGCGCACCGACCAACTCGCGCCGATCGACGAGCAGGCGGTGGCGAGCCAGGTCCAGGTCGTCATGTCGCGCGACTTGGCCCGCGAGGCGATCCGCCGGCTCAAGCTGGTCGGCAATCCCGAGTTCGATCCCGGTTCAAGCGGCATCGGCCCGGTCCAGCGCGTGCTGATGATGCTCGGCATCGGCGCCAACCCCCTCGACCGCCCGGCCGAGGACCGCGTGCTCGATGCCTATTTCGACCACCTGCTGGTCTATCCGGCGGGCAAGTCGCGCATCCTGGCGATCGAGTTCCGCGCCAAGGACGCCAAGCTGGCGGCCGACGGCGCCAACACCATCGCGCAGCTCTACATTTCCTCGCTGGAGGCCGACAAGGTCGATACCGCGCGCTACGCGTCTTCCTGGCTGGGCGGCAACATCGACGGGTTGCGCAAGCGCGTCGCGGAGGCGGAGGCGAAGGTCGAGGCGTTCCGCGCCAAGAACGGCCTGGTCGGCAGCGGCGGCGCCACCGGCCAGCCCCTGACGACGCAGCAGCTCGGCGAGCTGTCGAGTCAGCTCTCCCAGGCCCGGATCCTGAAGGCCGACCTCGCCGGCCGGGTGAAGGCGATCAAGGACCTGATCAAGGACGGCCGCGCCTTCGAGATCACCGAGGTCGCCAACAACGAGGTGATCCGGCGCATCGTCGACAACCGGATCGCCGTCCGGGCGCAGCTGGCGCTGGAATCGCGCACGCTGCTGCCGGCCCATCCCCGGATCAAGGAGCTGCACGCCCAGCTCGAGGATCTCGACGCCCAGATCAAGACCTCGGCCGAGCGCGTCGTGCGCACGCTTGAAAACGACGCCAAGATCGCCGGCTCCCGGGTCGAGAGCCTGCAGGCCGCCGTCGACGGCCAGCAGGACGTGGTCGTGAAGGGCAATGCCAGCGAGATCCAGCTCCGCGCGCTGGAGCGCGAGGCCAAGGCACAGCGCGAGCAGCTCGAATCCTACCTGTCCCGCTACCGCGAGGCGGCCGCCCGCGATGGCGAGAGCGCCACGCCCGCCGATGCCCGCATCGTCTCGCGCGCCGTGACCCCGGAACTGCCCTCCTTCCCCAAGAAGCTGCCGATCATCGGTTTCACGACGCTCGTGACGCTGATGCTGGCAGTCGGTGCCGTGCTCGCCAGCGCCCTCCTGGCCGAGGGAAGCCGCAACGCGCGGGATTCGGATTCCACGTTCGATCCGGCGGACCGGCGCGCGCGGCGCGAACCGGAGCTGGACCGTCCGGGTTTCGCCTTTCCGGAGGCGATGCCGCCGGCGCACTGGTCCGATTCTGCGGACGATGCCGAGCGTGCGGCCGCCATGGCTCCGGCGGCGGCGCCGGCCGCCCCGCGGGCGCCCGCGGAGGCCTACGACCTCGCGCCTCTGATCGCTCGCATCTCGGCGGTGGCCCGCGAACCCGGCGATCGCTCCGGTCGCCGGATCCTGGTCATGGAAACGGAGGTCTCCCGCGGCGACCGAGCCCTGCACGATGCGCTGGTGCATGCGCTGGGCCGCAGGACGAGCCTCGTCACCGTCGGTCTGAACGGCGCCAGCACCGAACTCGGCTTCACCGATCTCGTGGCGGGGGATGCCGCCTTCCTCGACGTGATCCAGCCCGCGCGCGACAGCGGCCTGCACCGGATCGCCGCCGGGCGCGCCGAGGCCGAGGTGCTGTTCGACGCGCCGGACGCCCTCAGCCTGACCTTCGAGGCCATGGCGGAGGCCTATGACTGGGTCGTCTGCCGGGTCCAGGCGGCGCCGGGCGCCGTCGACCTGCTCGAATTGGTGGCCGGCTACATGGACAGCGTCGTCATCGCGTCGAACGCCTCCGCCGAGAATCCGGCCCTGGCCGATCTCTACGCGATCGCGGAGGATGCCGGCGCCGGCCAGATCCTCGTGGCGCAGGACCGTTCGGCCGAGCTCGGATCCGTCGCCGACCGCCCGGCACCGGAACTTCGGCTCAACGCCGCCTGAAACGAGAGCATCGCCCGTAAGCCGGCCGTCAAATTTCGGGATGTGCTTTGGGGCAAGGCGCTGGCCCCCTCTCTCGTGCGGGCTAGAGCCGTTCCCGATCGCGTTGCGACGGGGAACGGCTCTAAGTCTTTGATGTAACGCGCTCGCTTACGCCGAACCGGTATCCACTTCGGCGGCGAGCGCTCTAGGGGATTCATACTTCTCAGGTTGACACTCACATCTTGAAAAGCAGGCGCTTTCCCCTCCCCGCAAGGCGGAAGAGGGCGCATTGCGCCTCGCAGCAGGAGCTGTGTGAACCACGTGGCCCGCACCGGAGAGGGGGCGCGTCGCGCTTCGTCATCGGCTTCGGCGCTCAATTTCGGGGAACGTGCCCCCCCCCTGCCTTCGTCAGCCAGGATGGACCTTCCGAGGGGCGCTGGGTCGTCCGCCGCGAGCCACGTCGCGGACGACGCACAACCTTTCAGGACGAGGGGATCGTTTGGGGGGCACCGATCGGGATCAGGCGAGCCCCAGTCGTGGCCCGTGGCGCACCGGGATCGAAACCGGCGTCACGACCGCCACGTGTGCTTCCGCAGGCGCGCCACGACGGCGTAGAGGCGCGGATCGCGTTTGATCCGCCGCTTCGCCCGGGTCAGGCCCAGCTTGGCCAGCCCGTAGGCGCGGCCGCGCAGGCTCACCGGTACGATCGTCTCGACCAGCCCGATCGTCTCGTCGCAGATGCTCGCCTTGTAGCGCGCCTCGCCGACCCCGAGATCGAAGCCTTGCCGGCCCCGCGCCGTCTGGTCGCCGACCAGGTGCTGCAGCAGCAGGTCGCCGGGGCTGAACCGGGCGATGTCCGGATCGGGATCGAACGCCGTCATCATGCCGCTGAAGCGGTGATCGCTGACAGCGCCGCCGAAGGTCGCCAGCACGCGCCCGCTCTCGGCGAGGCACAGGGCATGGATTTCCACCGCCGGTTCGGCGCCGGACGCGGCCGCCGACAGGAACCGGCGGATCGGCTCGGCGGCGTAGGGATCGGCGATGCCCATCCCGGCGAACCGGACCGCCTTGTGGGCATAGAACGCCGCGAGATACCGGGCCGCCTCCTCCGGGGTCTCGGCCCGACGATAGGCCAGGGCGCCCTGGGCCCCGATCAGGCGCTTCTCCTTCGAGCGCAGCTTCTTGCGGGCATCGGCGCTGAACACCCGGCGGATTGTCGATTCGGGATCGGGCCCGAGCATCAGCCCATAGGCGTCGCTGGCCTCGGGCTCGCCGCCCTCCGCGAACGGGTTGGCCGCGCCCTCCCACATCCGGGGCTGATGCTGCAGCGCGAAGACGTCGATGCCGGCCGGCCGGCCGGCGCGGATCAGGGCGGCGGTGACCTCGCCCGGCGCGATCGCGGCCGCGTCGCGGGTGGCGAAGAGCGGCATGTGATAGTTCGCGTGCGTCTCGCCGACGATCCGCGCCACGGTCATCCCGAAGGTCCGCTCGAGCACCAGCGGCAGCAGGATCCGGGCTCGGCCCTCGGCATCCCGCAGGACGAGGATGCGGGCCTCGGCCGCGGTACCGGTCGCGCGCAGATAGGCGCGGACCCAATCGAACCGCTGATACGGCGTGTGCAGGCTCGCCGGATCGGATTCGAGCCGTCGCCACAGGGCCTCCACCGCGGCGAGATCGGAAAACACCTCCGCGGTCAGGGTTCCGGACGCACGCGCACCGATCATGTCCGTTCCCGCCACCTGGACGCCGGTCGCCATACCCGATCTCCCCGCTGAACCGCGCAAGGTCCAAACCCATGGCCGATCCTGAACGTCATGCGCTGAATGGCCGGTGACTTCGACGGCACGGAATCGCGGCGTGACCCGGCAAATCGCGACCTTGGCTAATACAACCTTCCGGCTGAACTGCAGACCGGGCGCGAATTCGGCGTTTCTTTACCTCGGCGGGTGATGGCTGTTCCGCCCGGGCCGTGCGGCCCGAACGGGTCCGTGCCATGATCTCGTCGCGTGCCAAGCATCGGGTGTTCGCGTCCGGCTTCCGCGCGATCCAGGCGCTGGGGGCGGATCGCTGGCTGGCCCCCGCCTCCCGCGGCCTCGGGGTGATCCTGACCTTCCACCATGTCAGCCCGGATCCCGTCCCGGCCTTCGCGCCCAACCGGCTGCTGAGCATCACGCCCGACTTCCTCGACCAGACCCTGCGCGAACTCGACGCCCGCGGCTTCGACATCATCGGCCTCGACGCGGTCCCGGAACGGCTCGCCGCGCGGGATTACGGGCCGCCCTTCGCGGTCCTGACCTTCGATGACGGCTATCGCGACAACGTCGCGCATGCGCGCCCGGTGCTGGAACGCCACGGCGTCCCCTGGACCCTGTTCGTCACCAGCGGCTTCGCCGACCAGGGCGGCCGCCTGTGGTGGATCGAGCTGGAGCGGGCGATCGCGCAGCTCGACCGGGTGCGGATCGCCATCGGCGCGCATGGCCTCGATCTCCCGGCCCGCAGCCCCCAGGAGAAGGCGCTTGCCTTCGAGGCCATCTATCGCGACCTGCGGCTTCGCGACGAGGCGGAGCTGCTGGACCGGATCGCCGACCTCTGCCGACAGGCCGGCTTCGCGCCGGGCGCCGTCGCGGCCGAGCTGTGCCTGTCCTGGGCCGAGCTGCGGGCCCTCGCCCGGGACCCGGCGGTGACCATCGGGGCGCACACGGTCAGCCACCCGATGCTCGCCAAGCACGATGCGGCGACCGCGGCGCGCGAGATCGCCGAGGGCCGCGCCCGGATCGTGGCCGAGCTCGGCCGGCCCGTGCAGCATCTCTCCTACCCGGTGGGCGACCCGACCTCGGCCGGCCCCCGGGAATTCGCCCTGGCCCAGGAGCACGGGTTCGCCACCGCCGTGACCACCCGGCCCGGGCACCTCTTCGCGGAGCATGCCGGCCACCTGCATGCCCTGCCGCGCGTTTCGATCAACGGCTGCCATCAATCGCGCGCGGCGCTGGCGGGGCTGCTGTCCGGGGTGCCGTTCCTGGCCTGGAACCGGGGCCGGCGGCTCAACGTCGCCTGACGGTTCTTGCCGGACGCCGAGCATGTCCGGCACTCGAAACAGGCCTGACCCAAGACCGCGCTCACGACGCATCGGGCGGGAGCGTGTCGACGGGATCGTGCGCGGATGCGCCCAGCGGCCTGAAACGCCGCACGTGACGGGTCAAGATCGTCCAGCCATGACGCCAAGCCGTCGCGACGATCGCAAGGTCGGCCGAGCCGGGCGCATGCCCCTGTCCGCGAGCCAGATCGGCCGGCCGACCGATGTGCCCTGCGATAGCGGGATCGATCGGCAGCACCTTGGCGCCATACAGATGCAGCAGGGTCTTTAGCCACTCCGAGAGAAGCCCCCTCCCGATGGCTCTTGGCGATGCCGTCCACGCTCTCGGCCATGGTGACCACCGAAGGGTGAAGGCCGGCGCTGTTGCGATCCATCCAGGCGATCAGGTCGGCGGCGGGAACGGCCTTGGTCGATGATTGCCGACACGGTCGCCTTGGAATCCCGAAGCCGGATCTCCTGCCTCGCGCACCCCGTAACCAACGTCGTCACGAGAGGGCTCAGGAGCGGCGTCTGCCTTGAAGGTTGCCGTCGCCCAGGACCCGCGAGCGTCAGCGTCGGCGACGATGCCGGTAGCCGGTCGTGAAGGAGGCGTATTGCCGGCCGCCGCGTCGCGACCGGTAGCGGCCCCTTCGGCTGGGCGTGGTCTCGACGGCCTCATCGGCCTGGGGCAGCGCCTCGGCCAAGGCCGGCGCGGCGGCCGCGTCGGCCGAGGCGTAGCCGCCGGCCACGTTCTTGGCGGCCGGTCCGAACATCGCCAGGCACTGGTTGTAGGCTAGATCGTTCTTCAGCCGCTCGCACTCGGCGATCGAGCGCGGCGTGCCCTGCGCGACGGCGGGCAGCGGCGCGAGCAGCACGGCGAGTGCGGCCAGATGCTTGAGGCGCATGGGCAAGCGATACACGGACGGGGGTCTCGACAGCGGATCGGACGCTTTTGGCGGCCGAGTGCGGCGAAATCGAGGGGTCGCCGCTATCGATCGGGCCGTTCCATCCAGCGGATCAGCGGCATCAGCGGGAAGATCCAGGCGATCCCGAGGATCGAGTAGAGCACGGCCTGGATCGCGGCCGGGGTCTCGGCGATGCGGCTGTCGGCCAGCGCCATCGCCAGCGGCCCGTAGAGGCAGACGAAGGCCAGCATCGCGACCGTGCCGATCAACGTGCGGGTGCGGCGGCGCATCACGATTCCCACAGCCTCGTCTCTCCCTGTGCCGAGACGGCTATCGCTCGCGGGTCCGGTTGGCAACGCGCGCTCTGCCGCGGGCTGCGGCAGCGCCGACGTTGCCCGCGTCCCGCGCTTCCCCTAACGCGTCGCGAGGGCCGGGACATCCCGGCATCCGCATGAGGGATGCACGATGAAAGTCTCGGGCGACCATCGATCGGGCGCCGTGCGGGCCTGGCTCTACCTTGTGGCCGCCCTCGTGGTCGCCATGGTGGCGGTCGGCGGCGCGACGCGCCTGACCGGGTCCGGCCTGTCGATCACGGAGTGGCGTCCCGTGACCGGGATCGTGCCGCCGCTGTCGGAGGCGGACTGGACCGCGGAATTCGCCAAGTACAAGGACACGCCGCAATACAACATCCTCAACCAGGGGATGGGGCTGCCGTCGTTCAAGGTGCTCTATGGCTGGGAATGGGGCCATCGCCTGCTCGGCCGGCTGATCGGCCTGGCGTTCTTCCTGCCACTGATTGCGTTCTGGTGGCGCGGGATGATCAGCCGGCGCCTCGGGCTCGGTCTGCTCGGCCTCGGCATCCTCGGCGGGTTCCAGGGCGCGATCGGCTGGATCATGGTCGCGTCCGGGCTGCAGCCGGGCATGACCGCGGTGGCGCCCCTGAAGCTCGCCCTGCACCTGACCATGGCGAGCCTGATCCTGGCCGGCCTGGTCTGGCTCGCGGCCGGCGAGCGCAACGGCGCCCCCGAGCCCGCGCCGGGCCGCATCCGTTCCGTCGCGGCGCTGCTGCCGGCGCTGGTCCTGGTGCAGATTTTCCTCGGCGGCCTGGTCGCCGGATCGCATGCCGGGCTCGTGTTCAACACCTGGCCCAGCATGGACGGCGCTCTCGTCCCGCCGATCGACAGCTTGTTCGCGATCCGGCCCTGGATCGAGAATTTCGTCGACAACCACGCTCTGGTCCAGTTCGACCACCGGGTGTCCGGCTACCTGATCGTCGTGGTCGCGCTCCTGCACGCGATCGATGCCCGGCTCACCGGTCTGGCCGGCGCGGCCGGGCGCGCCGCCGGCGTCGCGGCTTTGGCACTGGCGCAGATGGCGCTCGGAATCGCGACGCTGCTGCTGGCGGTGCCCCTCTGGGCGGCACTCGGTCATCAGGTCCTGGCGATGGCGGTCCTGACCATGGCAGTGGTGCATGCCCGGCTGAGCCGCGGCGCCCGCCTGGTCCGGCCATCGGCCAGGGAATCGGCCCTCGGTTTCGAGGGGCTGGCGGGGCGCGGCGCCTGAGATCCGCGGTGCGGCGGCGCAGCCACGCCGAACAAGACTTTTACCATGGAGCAATAGAACCTTGGGATAATCTCCGTGTCAGCACTTTGCATAGGGAACGACTGAGCGCTCTTAAGCTTTAGGCTGCAGGCGTAGCAGGAGGCTTCATGATGTCTCTCGCGGAGGATGGTCGCCCGCTGACTCTGACGTGGCACTACACGCCGCGCGAGATCGTGGCGGACGGTGTGATCCACGGCCTCGGGGTCGTCCTCGGCCTCGCCGGCGCGGTGGCGCTGGTGGCCACGGCGCTCACGGCGCATCTCGGGTTCGGCGAGCGGGCCGCGGTGGTCCTCTACGCCACCGCCCTGGTGCTGATGCTCGGCGTCTCCGCAGTCTACAACCTGTATCCGGTCAGCCCGCGGAAATGGCTCCTGCGCCGGGCCGATCACGCCCTGATCTACCTGATGATCGCCGGCACCTACACGCCGCTGGTGGCGCTGGTGGGGTCCGGCACCCGCGCCTATCTGCTGCTGGCGGTGATCTGGCTGGTCGCCCTGGTCGGGATCGCGGTCAAGCTCTTCCTGCCCGGCCGGTACGATCGCCTGTCCATCGCCCTCTACCTGCTGCTCGGGTGGAGCGGGCTGCTCGCCTACGAGTCGGTCATCGCGGCCCTGCAGCCCACCGCCCTGTGGCTGCTGGCGATCGGCGGGCTGCTCTACTCGGTGGGCGTGCTGTTCCACGTCTGGCGGACCCTGCCGTTTCAGAACGCGATCTGGCACGGCTTCGTGCTCGCCGCGACGGCCTGCCATTACGGAACGATCTGGGCCAGCCTGAACGGCCTGCAGCTGACGTAAATCGATCCACAGCAGTAAAACTCCGCTTACCTTCTCGCTGAAAAGGCCGATCGAGCGGATGGCCGTTTAAGTTTACTGCGACGATCAAGGCTCCACATTATCGGGACTGTTATTCCCGGGAGCGACACCGTGGCTGCGAAGCCGAACGACACCCGAATCCCTCAGCGTCACCGTATCCTGCACGTGTTCCGCGCGCCTGTCGGCGGGCTGTTCCGGCACGTGATGGACCTCGCCCGCCTTCAGGCCGCGGCGGGCCACGCCGTCGGCATCGTCTGCGACGCGACGACCGGCGGCGAGCGCGGCGCGCGCGCCCTCGCCGAACTGATGCCGTCCCTCGAACTCGGGCTTCTCCGGGTTCCGATGCGGCGCAACCCTCACCTCTCGGATTGGACCTGCCTGCGCGCCGTCGCGCGCCGGGCCGGCGCCGTCGGTGCCACCGTGCTCCACGGCCACGGCGCCAAGGGCGGTGTCTACGCGCGGCTCGCGCCCGCTTCGGCGATCCGGGCCTACACGCCGCATGGCGGCAGCTACAATTACCGGCCGGGCAGCGCGCTCCACCGGACCTACATGGCGGCCGAAGCCGTGCTCGCCCGCCGGACGGATGCGTTCCTGTTCGAGAGCGAGTACGTCGCTGGCCGGCACCGGGCCTTCGTCGGCGGGCCGGTGCAGGTGACCCGCATCGTCCACAACGGCATCGCCGACGCCGAGTTCGCCCCCGTCCCCCTGGCCCCGGACGCCGCCGACCTGCTCTATGTCGGCGAGCTGCGCGAGGCAAAGGGTCTGCCCTACCTGCTCGAAGCCCTGGTCCGGCTGCGCGCCGAGGGCCGGGCACTGCGCCTGCTGATGGTCGGCTCCGGGCCGGACGCCGAGAGCCTGCAAACCATGGTCCAGCGGCTCGGCCTCTCGGACGTGGCCGCCTTCGAGCCGCCGCAGGCGATCCGGTCGGTGCTGGCCCGCGGCCGCATCCTGGTGGTGCCGTCGCTGGCGGAATCCCTGCCCTACGTCGTCCTCGAAGCTGCGGCCGCGTGCCAGCCCTTGGTCGCCACGCGGGTCGGCGGCATCCCGGAAATCTTCGGGCCCTTGGCCGATGATCTCGTCCCGTCCCGCGATTCCGAGGCGCTCGCCGGCGCGATCCGCCAGGTTCTCGACGAAGCTCCGGACATGCTGGCGGCGCGCGTCCGGGCGCTCAGCGAATCCATTCATGAGCGGTTCTCGCTGGAGCGGATGGGAGCCGATGTCGTGTCGGGCTATGCCGCGGCGTTCCAAGCCCGGGAGGAGCGCCTCACCGTCGGATCGCGCAAGCTTGCCCAGGCGCGCACGGCCTGAACGCGGCGGCACGCGCCTGTGAGCTCAATTCCGAGCCCGCTTTCAGGGACGTACACGCCGATCGGCTCGGGTTTAAGGTTTTCTATTATGCCCCGTGCAAGGGTCCGCGCTCAGAACCTCATCTGTTTCCAGGTCTCGGAAACAGATGAGGCAGCGTGAGACCCGGCAACGTGCCCGGGAGGAGCCGATCGATGAGCGCGTTCGATATCCGCGATCTTCTTGACGCCACCGGACCTCTCGGCGGGCAGGCTGCCGTCGCCCGTGGCGGCAGCGCGGTCCCGTCCGCGGAGACGCTCGCGCCCGGGCCTGCGGCGATCTCGCCGGTCGTCGTGGCCGGGCTGGTGCGGGCCCTGGAAGCCGCCCTGATCTTTAGTCTCGGCGCCCTCCTGCATCTGCTGATGCTGCGCGGCCGGGTCCCGTTCGGGCTGACCTATGCCGGGGTGATCGGGCTGGTTGCGATCCTCACCGTGGCGCTGATCCAGGCGGCGGGCGGCTACCGGATTGCCGCGTTCCGGACCTTCGCCAAGGCGGCGGTCCGGCTGATCGCGGCCTGGTCGATGACCTTCCTGATGGTCGCCGCCATCCTGGTGCTTGCCAAGATCGCCGACCATTACTCGCGGCTGTGGCTCGGCGCGTTCTACGGCACCGGCCTCGCCGCGTTGCTGACTGGACGCTTCGCCCTGTCCCGCATCATCGACAGGCAGACCCGCGCCGGCCGCTTCGATCGCCGCACGGCCATCGTCGGCGGCGGCAAGCCGGCCGAGGACCTGATCGCCGCGCTGGAGACCCAGAGCGAGAGCGGCATCCGCATCGTCGGCGTCTTCGACGACCGCAACGCCGATCGGTCCTCCGACGTGGTGGCCGGGTATCCGAAGCTCGGCAACGTCGACGATCTGGTCGCCTATGCCCGGCACGCCCGGCTCGACCTGATCGTGTTCACGATCCCGATCACCGCCGAGGCCCGGATCCTCCAGATGCTCGCCAAGCTCTGGGTGCTGCCGATCGACATCCGCCTCTCGGCCCACGCCGCCAAGCTGCGGCTGCGCCCGCGCAGCTACTCGTATCTCGGCTCGGTGCCGGTACTCGACGTGTTCGACCGGCCGATCGCCGACTGGGACGTGGTGGTGAAGGCCGTGTTCGACCGCTGCGTCGGCCTGATGATGCTGCTGGCGCTGTCGCCGCTCATGATCGCGGTGGCGCTCGCCGTGCGGCTGACCTCGCGCGGGCCGGTGCTGTTCCGGCAGAAGCGCCACGGCTTCAACAACGAGCTGATCGAGGTGTTCAAGTTCCGCTCGATGTATGTCGATCAGTGCGATGCCGGCGCCGCCAGGATGGTCACGCGCGGCGACCCCCGGGTCACCCCGGTCGGGCGCTTCATCCGCAAGACCTCGCTGGACGAGCTGCCGCAGCTGTTCAACGTCCTGAAGGGCGACCTTTCGCTGGTCGGGCCGCGTCCGCACGCGCTCCAGGCCAAGGCCGCCAACACCCTGTACGACCAAGTGGTCGACGGCTATTTCGCCCGCCACAAGGTCAAGCCCGGCATCACCGGCTGGGCTCAGGTCAATGGCTGGCGCGGCGAGACCGACACCTCCGAGAAGCTGCAGCGGCGCGTCGAGCACGATCTGTTTTACATCGAGAACTGGTCGGTGCTGCTCGACCTGCAGATCCTGCTGACCACGCCGTTCGCGCTGTTCAAGACCGAGAACGCGTATTGAGCGGATCGGTCGGCGTCCCTCCGGGACACCGACCTCGTCAGGCCCTACGGCAGGGCGCCGGCCTTCTCCTTGGCCTGCAGGATCGTGTTGCGGCAAGCCTCGGCATTGCCGGCCTTGTCCTCGGCGGCGGCCTTCGCAACCAGCTTCTTCGCCTCGTCGACGCCGGACGCGGTGGGCTTCACGGCGGCGTCGCCCTTGGTCAGGGCCGGCGGGGTCGCGAGCGCCTTGTCGGAATGCGACGAGGTCGTGCCGCCGGGCGGCGTCGTGCCGGTCACCGAGGCGGCGCCCGCGCTGTCCAGGCGCTTCTGCAGCGTGGACACCTCGTCGGCGCACGGGGTCGCCCAGGCCGGGGTAGCGGCGGCGAGAGCCAGGGCTGCGAGGGCGAATCTCATCATCATCGAGGCGTTTCTCCACAGGGTTCGGGATGTGCCCGGCCGCGATCCGCGGGGATCGCCGAGGGCCGGCCGAGGCGTCTGTCGCTCCGGGAAGAGACGCGGGGCGCCGGGGCACGTTCCTGAGACGTGAGGCCGCACGGCGTCCCGTTTCGGGCGTCGAAAATGCGAAGGGCGCCCCGCCCGGTCCGAAGACCGCGTGGAGCGCCCTGCCCTGACCGCGTGGTGCGTCAGTATTTGCGGATGATCGGCTCCGGCGCCATCGCGACCGGATCGGGACCGAAGCGGTATGTCAGGCCGGCATAGACCGACAGCGGCTGCGCCAGGGTCGTGGTCCGCGGGTCGCTGATCGAGAGGCTGTTCGTCACGGCGCCTGTCTCCGCGAAGGTGCCGAAGGTGGCATAGCGGTTGTTGGTCAGGTTGGTGATCAGGCCGAAGATCTCGAGATTTTTGGTGACCTGATACTTCGTCGTGAAGTTCATCACGTAATAGGCCGGCAGCTTGCGGTTCAGGTTCGAATCGTCTCCGCGGAAGTAGGACGACGAGAAGGCCGACACGTTGAGACCGAAGCGCCAGTTCGGCGTGATGTTGTATTCGAATCCGGCCTTGATCTGGTGATCCGGGATCAGCGGGATCTTGTTGCCCTTCTTGACGAAGATCGCCCCGTCGTCGGACAGCGGGTTGTTCGGCGAGGACAGCGTGTCGTTGAACTGGTAGGTCGCGTCGATCAGCGCGTAGTTGGCGTAGACGAGCAGGTCGGGGTTGACGACGTACTCGGCGCTCACCTCGATGCCCTGGCGCCGCGTCGCCGGCACGTTGGTGTAGTAGGCGCGGGCGGCATTGCCGCTGACCGCGATCTGGATGATGTCGTTCTTCAGATCGGTGCGGAAGACGCCGGCCTTGTAGGTCAGGGCGCCGCCCGTGAGGAAGCTCGGGATCACGCCGCGGAAGCCGACCTCGTAGGTCTGGCCGGTGACCTGCTTGAGCGGCGGATCGGCCACCAGCGAGTTTGGCAGCAGACAGGGCTGGTTCGGGTTGGCGCAGGCCAGTTCCAACGGGGTCGGCGCGCGGTTCGACTCCGAGTAGCTGCCGTAGAGGTTGAGCGCCGGGTCGAACTGGTAGGTGAGGCCCGCCAGCGGGTTGACCTTGAAGAACTCGTTCGTCGCGTTCACGTCCGGCGAGAAGCCGGTCAGGTCGCGGGTCTGGATGTGCGCGTAGTTGAGGCGGAAGCCGGCGGTGAGCGACAGCCGGTCGGTCAGGTCCAGCGTGTCGGTGGCGTAGAGGCCGAGGTAGAGGTTCGAGCCCTGGACCGACGTGGGCGCGATGCCGATCGCACCCAACGTGCGGATCATCTCCGTGCCGAGGCCCGGGATGTTCCCGTAATACGGGTTGTTCGGATCGGTCGTGATCGACAGGTTCGGGTTGATCACGCCCAGCTGGCTCTGGGACTTGAACGAGAAGTCAGCCGCATCGACGCTGCCGCCGATGACGAAGGTGTTGGGCAGGCCGAAGATCCGGTCCCGGTTGGCCGCCTGCAAAGAGCCGCCGTAGCCGGTCGCCTGCGTCTGCGTGGTGTCGATCGTCCCGTAGGGAATGTTGGCCCGGTAGGGGATCCGCTGGTTCTGCTGGCCCAGCAGCAGGAACTGGTTGCGGAAAGCCAGCTGTGACTGGCCGGCGGACGGGCTGAACCCGTCATCCTGGAAGCAGAGGAAGCCGCGGAAGCTCGACCGCGAGCTGCACTGCTCGAAATTGCCGTCGTTGCCGTCGACATAGGACTCGCTGAACCGACGGAAGTAGGCGTTGCCGGCGAGGTCCCAGGTCGGCGAGATGTCGACCCGGCCGGTCAGCTGGATCGAGCCGACCTCCGTCGTCTGCGTCTGCGGGTAGGTGAAGATGGCCCGCGGGTCGACATGGGTGAAATCCACCGGGGTGGCGGCGGCGGCGCCGTAGAAGCTGCGCGCCGCCAGCCCGATCAGGTGGAACTCCGAGTCCTGCGAGCGGTAGCCGATATCGCCGTAGAGCCGGCCGATCGTCGCCGGGTTCTCGTAGCGCCAGCCGCGGTCGTTGAAGCCGTCGCCGGTGAAGTAGAGGCTCCAGTTGTCGGAGACCTTGCCGTATTCCAGGTAGCCCGCGGTGCGGCCATCGGATCCGCCGAAGGCGGTGATCTCGGTGCCCTGCCAGGTGAAGCCGTTCTTCATCTGGATGTTGACTGCGCCGCCGATGGCGTTGAGGCCGAAGACCGGGTTGCCGGTGACCACATCGATGCGCTGGATCGCCTGCGGCGGGATCAGGTCGAAGTTGACGACGTCCCCGAAGGCCTCGTTGATGCGGATGCCGTTCTGGTAGACGGCGAGACCCTGCGGCACGCCCTGCACCGACGAGGCGGTGAAGCCGCGATAATTGAGGTCGGCGCGGTTCGCCGTACCCTGCGAATCGTTCAGGTTCACCCCGGGCGTCTCGCGGGCGAAGGTCGCGAGGATGTTGTCGGTCCCGCGATCGACATCGATCTGCCGCGGCGTCACCGTCTCGACCGTGCTGGGGATCTTGTTCAGCGGCTGCTCGGAGCCGCGCAGGCGGACCGGACCCACGGGCGCGGTCGGAACGACCTGGCCGAGCGTGTTCAGGTTCTGAGCGCCGCTGGAATTGCCGCCGCCCGCGCCGACCGGCGAGGTCGACACGACGCTGATCTCGCCCAGCGTCACGGCGTTCTGAGCCTGCGCGGCGCAGGGCAGCATCACCCCGCCCAGAACCGACGCCGACGCGACCAGGCTGCTCCGAAGCGCCCTCAGTGACATTCCAATCCCCTTGCCTTGAACCCGCGCCCGTTGCTGTCGAGCTTGCGGTCTTTCTTGGCGGGTGACGGAAATAGACACAATTGACTGGACACCACGGGCGCCCGGTTTCGGCAACCTTTCGGAAATACCGAAGTCGAACGCGAACGGCCGTGATGTAACGGCAACAGTTTTTATAATGATTTCAGCAGCTTAGGGACATTTCGGCAAATCGAGCGGGATGTTTCGGCAATGCCGCCGCGCGGCCCGCGCGCCTCGCCTCAGAGCCGCGCCTGGATCATCCGGCCGATCTCGCCGAGCCGCTGCTCCAGCAGCTGCGGCACCTCGCAGACATAGGTCAGCGACTGGCTGCGCTCCTGGAAGATGCGGCGGTCCCAGGCGAACTTGGTCTCCAGGTCCGACTGATCCTTCGGCAGCTCGGTGGCGTCCGTCGCGCTCGGCGCGTCCTTGGTCTGGCTGATCGTGTCGGCCTCGTCGCGGATCCGCTCGGCCATGCGGCGCTGGCCCTGGGCGTAGCGCGCGATCCCGCCCATGACCTTGTCGCGCTCGCCGTTGATGATCTCGAACACCCCCGCGTAGACGTGGGTCAGGGACTTGTCCCTGGTGTCCTTGTCGGCCCCGAGCTTGCCGACGAAGCCGTCGAGCAGCGGCCCGACCTCGGACAGCTCGGTGCGCCTGGAAGCGATCTTCTGGGCGAGCACCGCCGCGTCGTTGTCGGTGCCCCAGTCGCCGGCCGCCGCGATGTCGGGCCCCGTCCAGAACTGGCCGGAGCTCAGGGTCGCGACCTTGCGCTGGACGCAGGGCCAGTCCGGGTCCTGCCGGGGCTGGGCGAGGACGGGTCCTGCCATCAGCGCGAGGCCGAGGGCGGGGAACAGGACGCGGGCAGCAAGGCGGTTCATCGCTCAGGTTCCGTCAGTTGGTATCGCCGGCCGGGCCGCCGCGGCGGGCCATGATGCCGCGACCGGGATCGTAGGCGACGACCGCCATGCCGAAGAAGGCGAGGGTCACGCCGATGACGACCGCGCAGGCGACCGGCTCGAACTGGACATAGAGGGCGTAGCGCACGAGCTGGACCGCGTGGCTGAACGGATTCAACTCGCAGATCCAGTAGAGCGTTTCCGAGGATTCCCGGATCCGCCACAGCGGGTAGAGCGCCGAGGACGCGAAGAACATCGGGAAGATCACGAAGTTCATCACGCTGGCGAAATTCTCGAGCTGGCGGACCAGCGAGGACAGGAACAGCCCGATCGCCCCGAGCATGAGCCCCGAGGCCAGGAAGGCCGGGAGCGCCGCGAGGTAGCCGAGCGTCGGGATGTCGGTTTCCCAGAAATACGCCACCGCCAGGAACGCGTAGGCCTGCACGATCGACACCGAGACGCCGGCGATCAGCTTGGCAAGCAGCAGCAGCCAGCGCGGATACGGCGAGGTCAGCAGCACCTTCATGGAGCCGACCTCGCGATCGTAGACCATCGAGAGCGAGGACTGCATGCCGTTGAACAGCTGGATCATCACCGCCAGCCCCGGCACCACGTAGACCTCGTACAGAACGTAGGTCTGGTAGGGCGGCTCGATCGAGACCCCCAACGTGTTGCGGAAGCCCGCCGCGAAGATGAACAGCCACACCAGCGGCCGGACCAGCGCCGAGAAGAACCGCTCCTTCTGGTTGAAGAAGCGCAGCAATTCCCGCCGGACGATGCCGCCCAGACAGATCAGGTAGCCGACCGTATCGAGCCGGCCCATCTGGCGGGCGGTTTTTTGGGACGGGGTCGCGGGAACAGCCGTGGCGAGGGGCGTCGTCATGTGAGCGGACCTATACGCAGGCAGACGCGCTTGATTTCGTAGCGAGGGCTACGGCAAGAAACACGCGCCTTCCCCTCCCCCCTCTGCGGGGGAGGGTGGCCCCCGGAGGGGGTCGGGAGAGGGGCAGCGCGACGGTGCAGGATGTGGTCGGCGTCGCGAACCTTCCGGATACGGCGCTCCCCTCTCCCGACCCTGCCTGACGGCCGGCCCACCCTCCCCCGCAGAGGGGGGAGGGAGAGCGCGCGTATCGTGCGGTCGTCCATCACGCCGCCGCCCTCCCCGGCTCGGCGACGAGACGGCGGAACGCGTCGGCCAGGCCCTCGCCCGGCGCGCCGATATCCCCGGCCCGGCCCCGGGCGACGATCCGGCCGCGGTGCAGCACCACGGCGTCGTCCTCCGGAGCGATCTCCTCGAAGATGTGGGTCGCCCACAGGACGGACAGCCCCTCCTCGCGCACCAGCGCCCGGACGATCACCACGATGTCGGCCCGGGATTCGAGATCGAGCCCGACCGTCGGCTCGTCGAGCAGCAGCAGGTCCGGCCGGTGGATCAGCGAGCGCGCGATCTCGATCCGGCGCGACTGCCCCCCCGAGAGCGTGCGGACCTTGTCGTGGCGCCGGTCGGCCAGGCCGACGCGGTCGAGCAGGGCGCCGATCCGCAGCTTCCCGGCCTTGCGGACGATCCCATGGAGGCTGGCGTGATAGAGCAGGTTCTGCTCGACGGTGAGGTCGGTATCCAGCGTCCGGGCCTGGAACACGACGCCGAGCCGGGCCAGCGCCCGGGAGGGCTCGCGGTCGAGCCCGTGGCCGAAGATCGCGACCCGGCCGCTCTGGTTGGCGTAGAGCCGGGTGATCACCGAGAACAACGTCGTCTTGCCGGCGCCGTTCGGCCCGAGCAGGGCCGCGAAGCGCCCGCGCTCCACCGTGATCGACACGTCGTCGAGCGCCGTCCGCGCGCCGAACCGGTGGCCGACATGCTCGACCAGCAGGGCCGCTTCGCTCATCGGCCCAACACCTTGCGGGCATCCGCGACGGCGTCGAGGCACTCGTCGAACTCGGCCTCCTTCTGCTCGCGCTCGGCGACCCGGAGGGCTTTTTTGAGCTTGGGCGACGCAGCTTCGGGCGGGTTCGCCGCGAGGGCGTCGCGGATCATGGTGATGCCCTCGGCGCAGGAGGCGGCGTCGTCGGCCGCGAGGGCGGGTGCGGTCAGAACAAGGCTGAACAGCGCGAACGCGAACGCCTTCCCCCCTCTCCGGGCTACGATGTTCCCGCATCGTCTGCGGCGAGGCGCGACGCGCCCCCTCTCCCGCACGGGAGAGGGGACCCGCGCTTCACCCGCCTCTCGTGTGGGCAAGCTCGATGCGTGAAGCCGGTAGCCACTTCCGAGCAGGGTGGCCGCCGCGTCAGCACAAGTCGGGAGGGGGGAGCGCCGGTGCCGGGCAGGTCGCGACAGGCGTGAAATCCTGAACCGTCGCGCTGCCCCACTCTCCTCCTGCTCCGCAGGGTACCCTACCCCGCAGTGAGGGAAGGCAATGCGCGCGGCGAGGCGCGAGGCCGGAATCAATGCGCCCATCACTTCACCGTCAACGTGCCGGTCATGCCCTTCGCCTCCAGGCCGCGCGCCGCCCAGGTGTAGGTTCCGGGCTTGATCGCCACGAACTCGACGGCGATCTCGCCCGGATCGTCGAACTCGAAGTGATCGGGCGCGCCGCCGCCGTGGATCTCCTTGTGCTCGATGACGATCTGGTTGAACCAGATGTAGCGGAAGAACTCGGGCGCGTAGAACTTGTACTCCTGGTGGCCCTTGGCGACGATGCGCAGGCGGTAGGCCTTGCCGGATTCGAGCGTGATGTCCTTGTTCTCGACCACGAAATCGTTGCCCTGATCGTCGCCGAGGACGAGGTCGGGCAGGTTCTCGCGCTTCTTGGTCAGGTCGAGCGCCGAAGCCGGCCCGGCCGCGAACAGGCCGGCCAAGGTGAGGGCTGCGATCCGAAACGTCCGATCCATGTCGTTCCTACCCCTGTGCCGCCGGTTCGGCGGTCGTGTCGTGGTTCGTGCGGTCCCACCCGGACGCGCCCGCCGTGCGGGTCTCCGGTGCCAAACCCAAAAGATCAGTTCGGGGAGATGGCGACGCCCCAGGGCAGCAGGCCGACCGGGATGCTTTTCACCACCTTCTCGGCGGCCACATCGATCACCGAGATGTCGTTCGAGGTTCCGTTCGTGGTGAACAGCATCTTCTGGTCGGGCGTGAAGGCGAGCTGCCAGACGCGCTGGCCCACCGGCAGGTACTTTTCCACGTCGTAGGTCTTGGCATCGACCACGGCGACCCGATTGGCGGGTCCCAGCGCGACGAACGCCTTGGTGCCGTCCTTGGTGATGCGGATGCCGACCGGCTGGATCGCCTCGTCGTTCACGCTCGGGATCTTGAAGGTGATCTTCTTCACCACCCGGCGCTGGGCCACGTCGATCACGCTGACCGTGCCGCCGACCTCCGCGGAGACCCACAGGAACTTGCCGTCGGCGGTGAACTCGGCAAAGCGCGGCCTCGCATCGACCAGCACGTTGTCGATCACCTGGAAGGTCTTGGTGTCGATGAAGTGGGCCATGTTGGTGGTCTCGGAGGTGTTGACCAGGATCTTCCCGTCCGGCGACAGGCCCATCCCCTCCGGCTCGACGCCGACCGGCACCTCTGCGAGCACCTTGTTCTTCTCGATGTCGATGATCGTGACCTGGCTGTCGTCCTCGTTGGCGACGTAGAGCGGGTTGCCCGAGGCATCGAGGATGAACTGCTCGGGATCCGGGCCGGAGCGCAGGGAGCGGACGACCTTGCCCGAGCTCGTATCCAGCACGTCGATCCGGTCGTCGTCGCTGGCGCAGACGAACACCTCCTTGCCGTCCTTCGACACGGTGATCCCGCGCGGCCGGCGCCCGACCTTCCAGGTCGCGGTGACGGCCATCGTCGTCGTGTCGATGACGCTGACCGAGTTGCCTTTCTCGTTGGTCACGTAGGCGGTGAAGGCCAGGGCCGGCCCGCAGAGGGCGAACCACGCTCCGAGGGCGACACCACTCAGACCTGCCTCGACGCGGCGGCGCATACGACTTCCTTCCCTTGTGACGTCCCGGCGTCCTCGAAGGACGTTCTCGAAGTCCGATTGTAGAGCATCGCCCGCGCGTTGCGAGGGCGCAGGCCCCTCGCCAACGCCGCAGGCGATGCACGCTTTCATTTGAACTTGCAGGTGGTCTCGGGCAGATCGACCCCCAGCGTGTCCAGCGGGGTGCGCTGGTGCAGGAAGCCCTGCTCGGGCGCCACCGAGACCAGGGCTTTCGGCTGCACCACGATCACCGGCTGGCGCAGCTGGTGGTCCCAGGGACGGAAGCTCAGCGACACGCCCTTGTAGGCCGGCAGGTTGAAAGCCGGGTCGACCAGGTACGGGGTCAGCACGGCCGGATCGTTGGTCTTCTTGGCGGTCACGGCGTCGCCGACGGTCCGGACCGCAGCCCAGACCTGATAGTCGAGCGGGCGCATCAACCGGGAGGCGAGCCGCCGGAAACGGTTCTGCGCCTGCGCGGCGCCCCAGGTCTCCAGCACCGGCGACCACGTGGTCGAGGTCAGCGCCTGGGTGCCGCCCACGGGGCGCGGATCGACGGTGCGGTAGGAGACGTAATCGCCCCAGTCGCCCTCCTCGTCGGCCACGATCGCCATGTCGTAGTCGAGGCCGCGGGTGAAGACCATCGCCTCGGCCCGGGTCGGGGTATCGCCCCGCGCCTTGGCGAGCGGCCCGAAGGTCCAGGGCTTTTCCGCGGTGAGCTTCAGGGCGAACTTGCGGGCGGAGTTGCGCATCGCGTCGGCATAGGCCTTGTCGGCCTCGGTCGGGCCGACGATCAGGAAGATCTTCCGCCAGCGCATCACCGTCAGGTACTGCGCGATGGCGTCGGTCAGCATCGCCCGGGACGGCAGGATGTGGAACACGTTGGCCCGGCAATCGGCGCCGCGCAGGCGGTCGTCGGGCGCCCCGGCATTGAGCACCACCGCGCCGGTGCCCTTCACCGCATCCGCCACCGCCAGCACCGCATCGGCGGGCAGAGCCAGGACCAGATAGTTCACGCCCTTGGCCACCAGCTCCCTGGCGGCGGCCACGGCGTCGGGCTTCTCGTCGGTGAGCGCGATCTCGTCGAGCGCGAAGGTCTGCTTGGTGAAGCGGCCGGTGGTGTTGTTGTCGGCGATGCCCATCTTGGCGCCGGCCAGCCCCTCGTCCTCCGGGGCGGCCTCGGCGTCATACGAGGACGGCGCCGGCTCGGGCCGGTAGAGCAACCCGATATGGGTGTCGATCGGCTGCGGCGCCGGCTGCTGGGCGGGCGCGGCGAGCGGCATCAGCAGCGTGCAGCCCGCGAAGAGAACGCGAAGACTGAGCGCGCGGGGGTGCCAATAGCGCGCGGGCTGACGGACGGGCTGGGCCGGAGCATGTGCAGGATCGTGCATGTACGCGGCCTCTAGCAGCTTCCGATCCGGCCGCTCAACCGCGGCTTCTCCGTCGGGCGTTCACGTTCGCGTCGTGGGCCAAGGACGCGGCGATGTACATTGCCAATTTGTCCCTTCGCCCGAGCTATAGTGACTCGAACGCGCCGACCGCCATGGCAACAATCATCGAGAGGGAGCCCCGAGGATGCGCCACCTGTTCGCCTGCGCGGTGACCGCCTGTCTCCTCGCCGGTCCCGCCGCCGCCGCCGAGAAGGCCGCGATCTTCCCCGTCGAGCTGTTCGATCCCGGCGCTACTTACGGCACAAGGGCCCGGCCGATGGACACGAAGAAGCTCGCGCTGGTCACCGACGAGCTGCGCAACGCCCTGCACGATCAGGCCGGCCTTGAGATCGTCGACACCGCGTCGAAATCCGACGTGGTCGCCAAGGAGGGCCCGCTCTACAAGTGCAACGGCTGCGCGGCGGACATCGCCAAGAGCCTGGGTGCGGACCTCGTCGTGACCGGCTATGTGGAGAAGGGATCCGGCCAGATCTTCAACCTGACCGTCACCATCGCCGAGGCCCAGACCGGCAAGATGGTGCGCGGCGGGCAGGTGACGATCCGGGCCGATACCGACGACACCTGGGCGCATGCCATGCGCTGGGTGGTGAAGAACCGCCTGCTCGCCGAGCCGCTGCCCGGCAAGTCGTGACCTAGCGCAGCCAGTCCTTGAGAGATCCGTGTCCGCGTTCCCCGTTTCGCCAGCCCCCCTGCCCCGGCTCCTCGTCAGCGTCCGCGACCCGGCCGAGGCCGAGGCCGCCCTGCTCGCCGGGGCCGACCTGATCGATGCCAAGGACCCGGAGCGCGGGGCGCTCGGCGCCCTCGACGCCGGACTAGTGGGCGAGATCGTCGCCCGGGTCGCGGGCGCGGCCGTGACCAGCGCGGTGGCCAACCCGACGCTCGAGTGCGTCGCCGCCATGGCACGGACAAGGGTCGATTGGGTGAAGGTCGGGCTCGGCCCGGCGCTGCGGTGCGATACGGTAGCCCTCGGCGGGCTGACCGCCGCCGCGCCCGGCCGCCTGATCGCCGTTCTGTTCGCCGAGGACGGGCCGGTGGCCGATCTAGTCCCGGCCCTGGCGCGGGCCGGTTTCGCGGGGGCGATGGTCGACACTGCCGGGAAGACCGGGGCGCGGCTTACGGACCTTGCCGAGCCGGGCACGCTCGGGGCCTTTACGGCGGCCTGCCGCGCCCATGGCTTGATGAGCGGGTTGGCGGGCTCGCTGCGTGTCACCGATCTCCCGGTCCTGAGCGGCCATCGCCCGGATTATTTCGGCTTCCGCGGTGGCCTGTGCCGCGATTTCGACAGGCACAATGGCATCGACCCCCTGCGGGTCGCAGAAGCCGTGCGCGCCCTCCGGCCGACCCATCGGGATGCCGCGTGACGACGATCCTCAAGATCGGCGGCAGCTTGGAAGCGGACCCGGTGCGGCTGGGCGCCCTGCTGACGGAGGCGGCGGCGGGCGTCCACGGGCGCTGCGTCGTCGTTCCGGGCGGCGGCGCCTTCGCGGAGGCCGTGCGGGCCGACCAGATCCGCGACGGCTTCGACGATGCCGAGGCTCACCGCCGCGCCCTCGACGCGATGGGCCGCATGGCCGATTTTTTTCGGAGTTTGGAGCCGCGGCTGACCCACAGCGTCGAGCCTTGGGCCGATACAGCCGCGGCCAGCGTCTGGGACCCGGCGACCCTACGCGCCGGCCATCCCGAGATCCCCGAAAGCTGGGACGTCACCTCCGACAGCCTCGCCCTCTGGCTGGCCACGCGCCTGCGCGCCGGTCGCTGCGTGCTGGTGAAGTCGGCCGACGCTTGGGCCGACGAGGCCCCTGCCCTCCTGGCCCGGCGCGGGCTGGTCGATGCCGCCTTCCCGGCTTTCGCGGCCCGCTACGGTGGGCCGATCGAGATCTGGGGTCCGACCAAGCAGGTCACGCTCCGGCAGCGGGTGGCCGCGTGAGTCCGGCCGAGCACATCGTCTTCGTCACCGGACGCCTCGCCCGGGCGCGGCTCGAAAAGGTCGCGGCCGGCCTGCCGTCGAGCATCCGTTGGAGCATCGCGGATGCCGGCGTGAAGGTCGCCGCGCTGATGACCGAGGAAATCATCCGCCGCCGGGTCGACATCCCCGAGGGCGCGACCCGGATAGTCCTGCCCGGCCGCTGCCGGGCCGATACCGCCCGGTTGGCCGAGCATTTCCACCTCCCGGTCGAGCGCGGCCCGGACGAGGTGGTCGACCTGCCGGTCTGGCTCGGACTCGCCGGCCGCAAGGTCGACCTGTCGAAGCACGACCTGCGGATCTTCTCCGAGATCGTCGACGCCTCGAAGATGACGCCCGACAAGATCCTGGCCAAGGGGCTCGACCTCGCCCGCCGCGGCGCCGACGTGATCGACCTGGGCGGCCTGCCGGACACGACCTTCCCGCACCTCGAAGAGTCGGTGGCCGCCCTGAAGGGCGCGGGCCTGAAGGTCAGCGTCGATTCGTTCTCCCTCGACGAACTCGCCCGCGGCGCCCGTGCCGGGGCCGACTACCTGCTCAGCCTGAACATCGACACGCTGGACCTCGCCTTCGAGACCGACGCGGTGCCGATCCTGGTGCCCCTGCGCCCGGACGACCTGCCCTCCCTCGACCAGGCGATCGAGCGGATGCTGAAGGCCGGAAAACCGTTCCTGGCGGATCCGATCCTGGAGCCGATCCACCACGGCTTCGTGGATTCGATCGGCCGCTACCGCGACACCCGCGCCCGCTGGCCCGACATCCAGATGATGATGGGCACCGGCAACCTGACGGAGCTGACCGAGGCGGATTCGCTGGGCGTCACCGCGCTCTTGGTCGGGATGTGCTCGGAGCTGTCGATCGGCAACGCGCTGATCGTCCAGGTCTCCAACCATACCCGCCGCACCGTCGAGGAGCACGACGCCGCAAGGCGGGTGATGTACGCGGCGAAAGCCGATTCCGCCCTGCCCAAGGGTTACGGCCGGGCTCTGCTCGCCCTCCACGACAAGCGTCCGTTCGTGCAGAATGCCGCGGAGGTCGCCCAGGCCGCGGTCGAGGTCCGCGACCCGAATTACCGGATCGCGGTCGCCGAGGACGGGATCCACGTCTACAACCGCGACATCCACAGGGTCGGCACCGACGCGATGGCCTTCTTCCCCGATCTCGACGTGGCGAGCGACGGCGCCCACGCCTTCTATCTCGGGGCGGAACTCGCCAAGGCCGAGACCGCCTGGCGGCTCGGTAAGCGCTACGTCCAGGACGAACCACTCGACTGGGGCTGCGCCGCCGATGCCGATGTGGAGAATTCCACCGCCTTCAAGAAGGCCGGTCACACCCGTCATTCCGGCCCCGACGCGCCGCCGCCCGGCACCCGGGACGCCCGGCTGGTGAAGCCCGAGGCGGATGCCGACGCTCCCGAAACGATCTCGGAATCCGAGGCGCGGGACGAGGCCGTCCCGGATCGCCCGCAGCCGGCGACCAAGCTGGTCTGCGGCCGGCTTGTGCCGGCGGACCAGGCCTGAGCCATGCCGCTGATCCTGGAGACCATCGTCACCACGCTCGCGCCCTCCGGCGAGCTGCACCTCGTGCCCTTCGGGCTGATCGGCGAGGAGGACGGCTACGTTTTGGCGCCGTTCCGGCCGTCGCCGACGATCGCCAATCTCGAGGCCAATCCGTGTTTCGCAGCGTCGAGCCCGCGGGACATCCGAGTCATTGCGGGCGCGGTGACGGGACGGCGCGAATGGCCGACCGTGGCGTGCGCGGCCATTCCCGGCCAGCGGCTCGCCGACAGTTTCGGACACGCGGAGTTCGAGGTCGCCTCGGTCGAGGACCACGCGACCCGGCCGCGCTTTCACGGCCGTCTGGTCCATTCCGCCGCGCACGCGCCGTTCATCGGCTACAACCGCGCCCAGGCCGCGGTGCTGGAAGCGGCGATCCTCTCGACCCGGCTCCACATGCTTGAGCCGGACAAGGTGTTGACGGAGATGGCCTACCTCGCCATCGCCATCGCCAAGACCGCGGGCCCGCGCGAGCGCGAGGCCTGGGGCTGGATCGAGGACAAGGTCGCGGCGGCCCTCGGCCCCGAGGCGCGCATCCTCGATCGAGACGAACGCTAGATCCGTATCCGATGGATCGAATGCGGATCTGACACTTACTTGTGACACGCTCTGCGGCGCGGAACCGGTATTCCCATCACCGGAATGCGCCCTGGAGGCGGGAGGAGCAGGACACGATGAAGAAAATGACCCTGGCCCTGGCGGCCACGGCCGCCCTGGTGGCGGCGACCGCGCAGGCCCACGGCCCGACCCGGCGCAAGATTTCCGAGTCGATCGAGATCAACGCGCCGGCCGACAAGGTCTGGGCCGTCGTCGGCGACGTGAAGAATGCCGACTGGGTCCAGAACGTCACCAAGACCGAAGTGACCGGCGACGTGCCGAACAAGTTCAAGCGCACGCTGACGCTGAAGAACGGCGATCAGATCCAGGAGACCAGCAACAAGTACAAGCCCGACGACAAGCTGTTCTCATACTACATCGATAAGGTCGACGTGAAGGATCTGCCGGCCAACGACTATTCCGCTTCGATCACGGTCGAGCCTGCGGGCGACGCGAAGTCCAAAGTCGAGTGGAAGGCGGCGTTCTACCGCGGCTACATGAACAACGATCCGCCGCCCGAGCTGAACGACGAGGCCTCCGAGAAGGGCGTCGGCGACTGGATCAAGGCGAGCCTCGCCAACCTGAAGGCCAAGGTCGAGAAGGGCTCGTGAGCCTCGACAGGCGCGGCGCGGCCCTCGCCGCCGCCCTCGCCCTGTTTGCAACGCTGGCCCGCGCCGACCCGGCGCGGGAGGCGATCGTGACGGCCCAGCTCGGTGGCGCGGTCGAGATCGTCGATCTCGCCGCCGGCAAGGTGGTGCGCAGCATTCCGGTGGACGGCGCGCCAGCCGGAATCGCCCTGTCGCCGGATCGCAAACGGGCTTACGTCACGCGGCCCGAGGGCCACGGCCTCGCCGTGCTCGACCTCGATGCCGGACGCATCGTCGCGGAGGTGCCGCTGCCGGGCGGACCGCTCGGCGTCGCCGCCGATCCGAAGGGCGGCACGGTCTACGTGGCGGATTGGTACGGCCACCGGCTGTTCGTGCTGACCGAGCGCGCCGGCACGCTCGTCCCTGACGGCGAGATCGCGGTCGGCGCCTCGCCCTCCGGCATCGCCGTCTCCCTCGACGGCGCGACGCTGTACGTCGCCAACCGGGAGGCCGATACGGTCTCGGTGGTCGACGCCAAGGCCCGCACGGAGACGACAGTCATTCCGGTCGGGCAGCACCCGTTCGGCATTACCCTGGATGCCGCCGGCGGTCGCGCCTACACGGCGAACGTCACCAGCGACGACGTCTCGGTGATCGACCTCGCGGGCGGCCGCGAGATCACCCGGATCCCCACTGGACGGCGGCCTTATGTGATCGCGCTGGCTCAAGGCCGCGGCTTCGTCACCGACCAATATGCCGGCAGCGTCACGGCCTTCGACCTCACCACCCTCAAGCCGATCGCCGACATCGATGTCGGCGATCACCCCGAGGGCATCGCGGCGGATGGCGAAGGCCGGCTCTACGTCGCCAACTGGGGCGACAACACGCTGAGCGTTCTCGACGCGCGCACGCTCAAGGTGCTGGCGACCATCCCGACCGGGAACGGACCGCGCGCCTTCGGCGATTTCTTGCGCTAGGTCGTTGGTTTTGGATCGTCCCGAAAGCCGGAAACCACCTTTCGGGACGATACTCTAGTCGAGCTGGCGGTGGGGCGCTCGGCGATAGGCGGCCCTGGCGACCACGAGAGCGCCGCCGATTTGCAGGAAGCCGGATTCGCCGAGATCCGGCGGCGCACCATGCGCCTGGATCAGAAGCCGCGTCAGTGCATTCAGCGCCAGCAACGTCAGGCAGAAGGCCGCTGCGGCGAGCAGGCTGGCGACGAACTCGGGCATGGGCTGATCCCCCGTGTCGAACACGGCGAGACTAGCAAGCCCTACGCCAAGGGAAAGGCCGGTACTGCGTCGGGTCAGCGCTTGCGCGCCGCCGCCGCCGGGGTCCCGGCCTGGACCGCCGGCGCGAGGCGGGGAGTCTCGACCGCGAGCCGCTTCACCGGCCAGCCGTCGCTCCAGCGCTCCATATCGGCGAGCCGCGGGTTGTTCTTCATCGCATTCGCGTCGGACCCGGCGAAGGCCGCCGCCGCTGCGATGTCGAAGGTCTTCCAGAAGCCAAGGTAATCCAGCGCGTCGACGCGAGCGACGTTGATCTGGGACACCAGGGTCTGCTGCTCGCCGGTGAGTGCCATGTCGGCCGACCAGCGGAACGGCGGCGGCTTCGGAGCGTCCTTGGCCGCCTCCTTCGGTTCCGGACCCGGCTTGATCGCGCCGCCATCATAGCCGGTGTCGGTGCCGGCGGGCGCCGCCAGAGTCGCCGTGAGCGCCGGGAAGCCGTGATCGTCCGAGAGGGCGCGGACGAACAGCTTGCGCTCGATGGGGACGGCACTGGCCTCGCGCAGCAATCGTTTCGCCGCGAGGTCGGCTGCCCGCGTATCCTTGTCGCCGACCATAGTGATGATCAGCGTGGACGGGTCGATGCCGGACAGTTCGGTGAGCGCGATGCCGCGGGATTTCGGCCCGCTGGCGATGCCGCCCGGCGCCGCCGCGAAGATCAGCTTCGGGACTGGCAGCCCCCGCGACCTGGCGTCGGCGGCCATGTCGAAGGCGATGGGCGCGCCGGCGAGATGGCCGATCACCGCGACGCGGCCGAGATCGGGCTTGGCATCGATGTCGGCCGCAAGGTCGGCGAGCGCGGCCTTGACTAGGCCCTCGGCGATCCCGGGCGCGTCGGCCGGCCGGGTCCGGTTCACATCCTGGAAGCGGGGATAGAGCACGAGCCAGCCCTGGCGGGTCAGGTGGTCGATCCAGCCGCCATAGCTCTGCGGATTGACCACGCCCCAGCCGTGCAGAAACACCGCCACGGGTCGCCCCGCCTCGGGTGCGGCACCACTTGCATGGAACGCGAAGGTGGTCGCGCTCCCCCGCCCGAGCAGGCGCTTCACGATCGTTGCCTTGCGGTCGCCGACGCTGCCGGGGCCCTCGGCCGGCTGGGGCGGCGGGGCGGCGGCCTGCGCGACCTGGGTTCCGGCCAGTGCCAGGATCAGGCCAGCGGCAAGCGATCCGCGAAGTACATTGAGACGCATGGGGGGCTCGACTGAGGGACGCGATGCGTCGGCAGGTCAGGGCCCGCTGAATAGCAGATTCCCCCGCCTTGGCGACTCGTGTCGATCGGTCAGGCGGCGAAGGCTCGCTCGGCCTCCGTCCGGTCGAGGCGCAATGCCAGGGCCAGGATCTCGTCCGGCACCTCGTCGCCCGTTGCGCCGTAATGGGCGCGCAACTCGTCGCTCAAGGTGTCGACGACTTGGACCTCGGGCGTATCGTCCCAAGGACGGCGTCGGAGAGACTCGGCGTAATTGGCAGCGACGATGCGCATGGTGTTTCTTCGGGGCCGACGGCGTTGCACGGGACCGGGCGCCGTGCGCTCCGGGAGTGGCGTACAACCCGGAGTTGGCCTCAGGTTTCCAAGCCCGGAGTCATTAATTTACCTCCCGGCCCGATCACCGCCGGACCGGTCGTGCCCGAGGGACGCCCCGCGGCCTGCTCGACCCAGGCCAGGATATCCTCGGCGCGCCAGGGCTTCGGGATGAAGGTCGCCGACATGCGCAGGTCGCTCGGCTGGTCTCCCGCATCGCCCGACGTGAGTAACACCCGCACCCGCGGCCAGGTCACGCCGATAATCCGGGCCAGCTCGAAGCCCCCGATCGGTCCGGGCGTGCGGACATCCGAGAACACGACGCTGACCTCGTCGGCCCGGTCCTTGAGGATGGCGAGCGCGCGGTCGGCCGTCTCGGCCTCGATCACCGTGAAGCCGGTATCCTCCAGGAGCGTAGCCGCGAGGAAGCGCTCGTCGGGCTGGTCTTCCACGACGAGAATCACGGGCTTCCGTCCGGGCTGTACCGAATCGCTCATGGGCCGGGACACTCTACAGGGGCTGAACGGCGGTCGCGTCGATCGGTTCAATATCCCGATCGCAGCGTCCGGCCGGACCCGCGCAGGCACAGATCCTCCCGTAACCCTTGCATATTCGGTAAGTTGTGGCCGTGTCCTGGGAAGCACAGCGACTCAGGAACATCCTGCCAAGACGGCGGAGACCCGTTGGTTCAGCCGACGCCGTGGGCTTTCAGGAAGGCGAGCGCCCGATTCCAACCGTCCTCGGCGGCGTCCTTGCGGTAGCTCGGGCGGTAATCCGCGTGGAAACCATGCGGCGCATCCGGGTAGATCACCAGTTCGACGCTCCTGCCCGCCTGCTGCGCCTTGTCCCGGGCCTCCTCGACGGAAGCCGGCGGGATACCCGTATCGGCTCCGCCGTAGAGGCCGAGCAGGGGCGCGTTGATCTCGGCCGCCACATCGCCCGCGGTGCGCAACTGGATGTCGGTCCGCTCGCCGCCGATCGGGCCGTACCAGGCGACAGCCGCCTTCAGATCGCGACGATGCGCCGCGTAGAGCCATACGTCCCGCCCGCCCCGGCACCAGCCCATCACGCCGAGCCGCCCGGGATCGCCCTTCGCCGCCGAAGCCGCCCAGGCGGCGGTGGCGTCGAGATCGCCGATCCACTGCGCGTCCGGCGTCTTGGAGATGACGTCGCGGATGATGACTTTGGGATCGGTCATGGTCGAGAGATCGCCCTGCCGGGCATAGAGCTCGGGCGCGACCGCGCAGTAACCGGCCTTGGCGAGCCGCCGGCAGATGTCCTTGATGTATTCGTGGACCCCGAAAATCTCCTCGATCACCAGAACGATCGGGAACGGCCCCGCGCCCTCCGGCACCGCCCGGTAGGCCGGCATCGGGCCATCGGCAGCCGGGATCTTCACCTCGCCGGCCTCGATGCCGGCCGCCTCGGTGTGGATCACCTGGGCCTCGACGCTGGTTGTCGCCGCCGTCAAGCCGCTGATCAGGCTGGTCATCACGAAGCCGCGCCGCGAAAGCGGTGACGTGATCAGCCCGTCGAGCCCGGCATTATCAGCATTCGCCATGATCATCTCTCCCGCGATCGCGCGAAGAGGGCTATCCGGCGAAGACAGTCGCGGTCAAATGACCGGACACCTCAGGCGCCCGCCGCAGCGAGCGCACGAGCCGGGCGTGAGGCCATGACGCGAGCCGTCACCGGGGCGGAGCGGGGCTTGATCAAATCGGCCAGGGTGACGAAGGTGTCCGCTACTGGCGCTTCCACCGCTCGGATGCCGTAGCCTAAAGCGAAGGAGCGGGTCAGGCCGGCATCCCGGGCGATCCCGAATTGCTCCAGGGCGCTCAGGAACGCCTCGCGAAACAGGCTCGGCCGGCACCAGCTCTTCTCAGCCATCTGCAACGGCCAGTCCCACAGGCCCTCGGCCCGCCGCGCCGCCACGGCATCCCGGCTGATGAAATAGCCGGTGTCGCGGTGCTCGAGCCCGTCTGCGCTCACCGACCAGTCGTTATTGCCGAACAGCTCGGCATCGGCCACGTCGCTCATCGGGTCCTCCGCGCTGCGCCGGCATTCCGAAGCACCGGAACAATGCCGGAACATTGGCGCGGAAGATGGCAGGGGTCAAGGCGATTGTTCCCGCTGCGTTCGCAAAAATTCGGGCCGACTCAGCGCGGCTTGAACAAGGGGTGCTCGACCCGGTCCCCGGCCTGTATCCCGAGCTTGGCCGCCGTGCCGGCATTGAGTTCGAGCACGGCCGAAACCGGGCTCCCCGATGGGATGATCGCGGTCGAAAGCGGCTCGGTATCGGCCGCGATCCGGCTCACGACGCCGTCCGGGCGGATGAACACCATGTCGAGCGGCAGGTAGGTGTTTTTCATCCACATCGTCACCGGTTCGGTGCGCTCGAAATCGAACAGCATGCCGTGATCGGCGGCCATGTGCCGGCGAAACATCAAGCCCCGGGAGCGGCCGGCATCGTCGCGCATGACCTCGACCTCGAACCGCTTCGGGCCGGCCTTGGTGACGATGCTGAGCGGCTCGGTCTCGGCCACGCTCTCCCGCGCGGCCGTTTGCGCGGAGACGGAAGGAACGGCGGCCGGTACGGTCAGGATCAGGCAGGCAATGGCTGCCGCCTGCGCGACGCGGGATAGGGCTCTCACGGGCTCATGCCTCTTTGGGAAGCGCGTCAGGGGAAACGCGTGCAGGCGGGGCGCCCGGTGCGGAAGCAGATAGCGCGTTCGGACCGGGCCGTCAGTGCGAGGTCGGAAGCGCCCCGTCGATCAGCCGGATTTCGGCAGCCATGACGCCCTTGGAGCCGTCGCCGTAACGCACCAGCACCGCATCGCCGGGCTTCAGCTCGGCGATGCCGTAGCGGCGCAGGGTCTCCATGTGCACGAAGATGTCGGGTGTGCCGTCGCCGCGGGTGAGGAAGCCGAAGCCGCGCAGCCGGTTGAACCACTTCACCACCGCCGTTTCCAGGCCGCTGGTCGGCGTGACCGAGACATGGGTGCGCGGCATCGGCATCTCGGATGGGTGCACGGCCGCCGACTGGTCGAGCGACAGCACCCGGAACGCCTGCCAGCCCCGCGGACGCTCCACCGCCTCCACGACGATGCGGGCGCCTTCGCTGGCGGCCTGGAAGCCATCGCGCCGCAGGCAGGTGACATGCAGCAGGATATCGGGGGCGCCGTCATCGGGAACGATGAAGCCGAATCCTTTGGACACGTCGAACCACTTGATGCGGCCGGAGACCTCGACGAGATCGAGCGCCTCGTCCTGCGCCGCCTCGGTGCCCCGGGGATCCTCAATCCGATTGGGGTTCTCCGGCCCGGATCCGCGTTCGTCAGACATGGCCGAGCAACCTACACCGAATCACGCCGCGCGCTCTCACAGCAAGATTAACGAAGTCCTGATTCCCGGAAAGCCCATATGACCGGCATGGGAGCCTTGCCGAGTTGCAATCTTCCCCGGGGGAGGCAGGCCCGCAACAGTCGATCGGTCGCAGGCGGGCCGGGTAAAGGCGTTTTGACGCCGATCGCGCCGTTTGGATGGCCGCTGCGACCGCGTCCAATCAGGTTTTCGCGACCGGTGCGTGATGAGCTTCACGTTTTCGAGAGGGCCGCCGATCCGCGGATATCGTCACTGCCGCCGACCCTCGTGATGGTGGCGCCCTGGGCGTCGGCGTGGTTTGAGCCGGTCGCATGTCGACCAATGCATCTCGCGCCGCCCCGGCTGCCACGCATCGCCGCCTGCCGATCATCGATGCGGTGCGGGCGGCCGCGCTCCTGGCGATGGCGGCCTACCACACGCTTTGGGATCTCGGGTATCTGCGGCTGACCGCGGAGAACTACGCCCTGACGGCGGCGGGGCATCGGGCGGCCGAGGCGATCGCCGGCACGTTCCTGACGCTGGTCGGCGTCGGGCTGGCGCTGATGAACGGGCGCGGCATCCGCCTGCAGCCGACCCTGCTGCGGCTTGCCCGGATCGGCGGTGCGGCGCTGCTGGTCACCCTCGGGACTTGGTTCGCCTTCCCCGACGCTTACGTGTTCTTTGGGATCCTGCACTGCATCGCGGTCGCGAGCGTGCTCGGCCTGCCGTTCCTGTTCGCGCCGGTGCCGGTGACGGCGCTCGCCGCCGCGGCCGTTTTCGCAGCGCCCCTGCTGGTGCACGCGCCTTCGCTCGATGCCCCGATCCTGTATTTCCTCGGCCTCGGCGCCGGGACGCCACGGACCAACGATTACGTGCCGCTATTCCCGTGGTTCGGGTTCGTCCTGTCGGGGATCGTCCTCGGGCGGCTCGGGCTGACCCGTCTGGCGGGCTCTTGCCTCGGCGCTTGGGCGCCGCGTTCGGCGCTTTCACGCGCGGCAACCTTCGCCGGGCGGCACAGCCTCGTCGTGTACCTCGTCCACCAGCCGGTGCTGCTCGGGATGCTCACCGGCCTCGTCACCTTGGCCGGCCCGAACCCGCTTGCCGGTCTGCGGGCGTTCCGAGCCGATTACGTGACGATCTGCACCCGCACCGGAGGTGAGCCGCCGCTCTGCCGGATCGCGGCCCGCTGCACCTCCGAGGCGCTGCTCAAGGAGGATCTGTTCCGGGAGGATGGTCGGCCGTTCAGCCCGCAAGAGCGGCTGCGGGCGCAGGCCCTATCCCAGGGATGCTATGGGGCGCTCGAGGCGGCGGCACGGATGCCGCGGTGAGGCATTGGGTCGGAAAACGCGGCGACAGCCCTGCGGCCTCCAACCCAATCACCTCAGGATAGGGGCACGGATGGAAAGGGGTTTCTCGCACACGCGACTGCCGTCCCACGGCGAGAAACCGCAAAAAACTAATCCTTGGCGCGCTCGACGTAGGCGCCGTCCGCCGTCATCACGACCACCCGGGTACCGGCGGCGATGTGCGGGGGGACGGTGGTGCGCACGCCGTTCGACAGCGTGGCCGGCTTGTAGGACGAGGAGGCGGTTTGCCCCTTGAGCACCGGCTCGGTCTCGGCGACTTCCAGCGTCACGCGCTGGGGCAGCTCGATGGTCAGCGGCACGCCGTTATGGCTCGCCAGCATCACGGCCATGCCTTCCTGGAGGTAGGGGGCGGCATCGCCGACCACGTCCGCCGGCACTGCGACCTGCTCGTAGCTCTCGGGATTCATGAAGTGGAACCCTTCGCCGTCGCTGTACAGGAAGGTATGCTCGCGATCCTCCACGAAGGCCCGCTCGACCTGCTCGGTGGTGCGGTAGCGCTCCGACACCTTCACGCCGTCCGTGATCCGGCGCATGTCGAGCTGGGTCACCGGGGTGCCCTTGCCGGGATGGATATTCTCGGCGAACAGGATCACGTAGAGCTTGCCGTCCTTATCGACGACGTTGCCCTTACGGAGCGTTGAGGCGATCACCTTCACGGAATTGCGTCCTGCATTGACAAGGCGGGTCGGCACGCGCCAAGCGCGTGCACGGGATCTCAGGCCCCGCCACTATCGCATCTGCGGCGCCGTTGCCAGCCGGCGGCCATCAACCGGGACGCGTGTGCGCGGTGCGCACGCTCGACCAAGCTATGATAGTTGCACATCGGCTCGCGAATGACGCGGCGCGGGAATTCGGCAAGTCCGACCGGGAGCCTGTCAGGATCGCGCGATGACGACGCTCAGGATTGCCTTGCACGCCCGAAGCCACGCCCGTCGAGTCTTGCTCGGCCGCCCGGGTGCCGAGCTTTGACCGCAGCCGCCTCCCCCTGGTGGTCGCCCGATCGCCACGCCGACCGGCGCCCGCGCCTGCTCCTGCGCAACCGTATCCTGGCCGCGTTCCGAGCCTGGTTCGCCGCGCGCGACTTCGTGGAGGCCGAGACCGCCTGCCTGCAGGTATCGCCGGGCAACGAGGCGCATCTCTCGGCCTTCGCCACGGAGGCGATCGGCGCGAGCGGTGTGCGGACGCCGCTCTACCTGCACACCTCACCGGAATTCGCGTGCAAGAAGCTGCTGGCGGCCGGCGAGACCCGGTTGCTCAGCATCGCCCGGGTGTTCCGCAACCGCGAGCGCGGGCCGCTGCACCATCCGGAATTCACCATGCTGGAATGGTACCGGGCCGGGGTGCCCTACACGGACCTGATGGCCGATTGCGCCGACCTGCTGGCGCTCGCCGCCGACACCGCCGGCGCCCGGCGCTTCACCTATCGGGGCCGGGAAGCCGACCCGTATGCCGAGCCCGAGCGGCTGACGCTGGCCGAAGCGTTCACGCACTTCGCCGGCATCGACCTGCTCGCCACTGTATCGCCCCCCGGCGAGACCGACCGCGACGGCCTTGCCGCCGCCGTAGCGCAGGCTGGCCTGCGGGTCGCGCCGGACGACACCTGGGCCGACCTGTTCTCCCGGGTGCTGGTGGCGCGAATCGAGCCGCATCTCGGCATCGGGCGGCCGACGATCCTGTGCGAGTACCCGATCAGCGAAGCGGCTTTGGCGCGGCCGGCCCCGGGCGATCCGCGGGTGGCCGAGCGGTTCGAGCTCTATGCCTGCGGGGTCGAACTCGCCAATGCCTTCGGCGAATTGACCGATCCGGTCACATTGCGCGCGCGTTTCGAAGTGGAGATGGCGGTGAAGCTGCGCGTTTACCGCGAAGCGTATCCGATCGACGAGGATTTCTTCGAAGCCTTGGCGGTGATGCCCGACGCTTCGGGCATTGCCCTCGGATTCGATCGCCTGGCCATGCTGGCCTGCGGCGCGAACCGGATCGACGACGTCATCTGGACGCCGGTGGCGGAGACCCTGCCGTGAACCGCACCCTGCGCAGCGCCGCCGATCTCGCGGCGGCCGGGTTGCTGTCCGGCCCCGAGGCGGACGCGCTGCACGATGTGCTGGCCCGCTACGCCGTCTCAGTCACCCCCGACATGGCCGAGTTGATCGACCCGGAGGATCCGACCGACCCGATCGCCCGGCAGTTCGTCCCGCGGATCGCGGAAAGCGTCGTCGCGCCGGAGGAGCGGGCCGACCCGATCGGCGACGCGGCTCACGCTCCGGTGGTGGGGATCGTCCACCGCTACCCAGACCGGGTTCTGCTGAAGCCGCTGCACATCTGCCCGGTCTATTGCCGCTTCTGCTTCCGCCGGGAGATGGTCGGGCCGGACGGGCTCGGCTCGCTGACCGAGGCCGAGCTCGACGGTGCCCTGGCCTACATCGCCCGGGATCCGCGGATCTGGGAGGTCGTCGTCACAGGCGGCGACCCGTTCGCGCTCTCGGCCCGGCGGCTCGGAATCATCGCCAAGCGTCTGGCTGAGATCGAGCACGTCCGGGTGATGCGGTTCCACACCCGCGTGCCGGTTGTGAAGCCCGATCTCGTCGGCGACGACCTGGTGCTGGCGCTCAAGACATTCGGGCGCGCGGTGTTCGTGGCCCTGCACGCCAACCACCCGCGCGAGTTCACCCCGGCCGCCAGGGCGGCCTGCGCCCGGCTGGTCGATGCCGGGATCCCGATGGTCAGCCAGTCGGTGCTGCTGCGCGGGGTCAACGACGACGCCACGACCCTGGAAGCATTGATGCGGGCCTTCGTGGAGAACCGGATCAAGCCTTACTATCTGCATCACGGCGACCTCGCGCCCGGCACCGGCCATCTGCGCACCAGCCTGACCCAGGGGCAGGACCTGATGCGCGCCCTGCGCGGCCGCCTCTCCGGCCTGGCGCAGCCGACCTACGTGCTCGACATCCCCGGCGGCCACGGCAAGGTGCCGGTCGGACCCGCTTACCTGAGCGACGCAGAGGGCGAGACGCGGGTGACCGATCCGGGCGGGTGCGAGCACGCCTATCCACCGAAGGCATGACGGAGAGTTTCTGGTGACGATGCGCAAGCTCTGGGGCCGGCTGACCTCGGTGAACGTGCAGAAGGCGGTCTGGGCGCTGGACGAGGCCGGGCTCGCCTACGAGCGGATCGATGCGGGCGGCGCGCACGGCATCGTCGCGGATCCCGCCTACCGCGCCATGAACCCGAACGGGCTGGTCCCGACCTTGGAGGAAGATGGGTTCGTGCTTTGGGAGTCGAACGCCATCCTGCGCTACCTCGCGGCCACCGCGCCCGCCCTCGCGCTGCCGACCGATCCGCGGGCGCGCGCCCTTATTGAGCAGTGGCTCGATTGGCAGTCCACCAGCTTCACCCCCGCCATGCGCGAGGCTTTCTGGCAACTCTACCGGTCGGCCAACCCGGACCAGACCGTGATCGCCGCCTCGCTGAAGCGCACGGAGGCCTTCGCGGCGATCCTTGAGGCGCATCTGTCCGACCGGGATTACATGGTCGGTCAAACCTTCGGCATCGCCGACATCGCCCTCGGCTGCGCGGCGCATCGGTGGCTGAATCTTCCGGCCGAGCGCGTCGAGCGCCCGGCCCTGCGCCGCTGGTACGAGCGGATCGCCGCCCGGCCCGGAGCCGCTCGGGCGCTCGGCGAACCGATCGCCTGAGTCTGAGCTCGGCCTTGCCGGCGTGTCCCTGCGATCCACCTTGAGCGGATTCGCCGATCCGTCCGGCGCCAGCCTTCCACGGAGACCCTGATGGCGATCGATCCGACCCTGCGCGACGCGCTCTCCGCCGTGACACCGGCCAGCCTGGCCCGGGCGCTGATGCGGGCCGGCGTGAAGGCGTTCAGCCCCCGCGGCCTATCCGGTCGCGGCGGCAGCGCCATCGGCCCCGCCTACACCCTGCGGATGATCCCGGCCCGCAACGACGCCGCCGGCGACCTCGCCGCCGCGATCGATGCGGTTCCGGAGGGCGCGGTCCTGATGATCGATGCGGCCGCCTCCGGCCTGGCCCTGCCCTTCGGGGCGATCGTCGCGGCGCGGCTCGCCCAGCGCGGCGTGGCCGGTCTCGTCACAGACGGCGCCCTGCCGGATGCAGTCGGGCTGCCGGTCTGGTGCGCGCCGGAGGCCGGAAGCGACACCCTGGCCCTGGTCGGCGCGCAGGAGCCTATCTCCTGCGGCGGCGCCGCCATCCATCCCGGCGATATCGTCGTCTGCGGATCCGGCGGGATCGTCGCGCTGCCCAGCGACCTCGCCGAGCGGGTCGCCCTGGAGGCGGTCGAGCAGCAGCGCCTGGACCTGTGGATCCAGCGCGAGGTCGAGAAGGGCGAGAGCCTTGCCAGCCTGCTGCCGCCGGATGCCGCGGCCCTGGCCCGGTTCGAGGCCGAGACGAAGCCGGCCTGAGGCGTGTTCTTCACGCTCTCGAAGGTGATCTACTTCCTGATCACCCCGTCGAACTTCTTCATCTTCTCGGCACTGGCCGGGCTGCTGTTGCTGGCCGCGACGCGCCTGCGCCGCCTCGGTTTCGGGCTGGCCGGTTTCGGCCTGCTCGGGCTTGCGCTCGGCGGCTTGGCGCCCGTGTCGGAGATCGCCCTGCTGCCCCTGGAGCAGCGCTTCGAGCCCTACCCGACAGACGGGCCGGCCCCGGTGGGGATCATCGTGCTCGGCGGCGGCATCGAGGCTGGTTTGTCCGAGTCACGCGATCAGGTCATTGTCAACGATGCCGGCGAGCGGCCGATCTATTTCGCCGACCTGGCCAGACGTTTCCCCAAGGCCCGGTTGGTCTTCTCGGGCGGAAGCGGCTTCGTCGGCGGCGGCATCGCGGAGGCCGACATCGTCAGCCGCCAAGCCGACGTCATCGGTCTGCCGCGAACGCGGCTGATCCTGGAGAACCGCTCCCGCAACACCTACGAGAATGCGCTCTTCTCGGCCGCCCTGGTCCAGCCGAAGCCGGGCGAGCGCTGGCTGCTGGTCACATCCGCCTGGCACATGCCCCGGGCAGTCGGATGCTTCCGGCAGGCCGGCTTCACGGTCGATGCTTACCCTGTCGATTACCGGACCCGCGGCTGGGGCGACATCGCACGGTTCCACGGCTTCGCCTCCGACGGGCTGCTGCAGCTCGATCTGGCCGTGAAGGAATGGATCGGCCTCGTGGCCTACCGGCTCGCCGGCTACACGCCGGATTGGCTGCCTGGGCCCGAGCCGGCGGCCTCACCCGGCAGCGCCAGCCGGTAGATCCCGCGGAAATCGTCCGGGTCGACCGGCTTGCCCTTGCGCAGGATCGCGACCCGGCCGGCATGGGCGAGCCGCACCGCGACCCGCCGCACCGGCTGCATCAGAGGTCCCCATCCATCCGGATGCGGGCCGCCCAAAGCGCGGGCGACCTCGGACGGGCAGATGGTCTTGCCGGCCCCGCGCTCGGCCACGAGGCCCAGCAGGGTCTCCTCGATCGCCGCCTCGTCCGCCTTGTTCGTGGTCATGTCCGTGCCTCCTCGGCGGGGGCCAGGAGCGGACCCTCGTGCGGCCCTTCACCGGCCTCCAGCAGCGCCTTGCGGATCTCCGAGGCGAACTGTCGACGCCACATGATGACGACGACGGCCGTTGTCGAGGCGATCAGCACATACGGGCTGATGAACCAGCCGAGATAGGCGAGCGCGAAGAAGAACGCCCGCTGCCCGCGGGCGAAGTGCCGGCCGGCACTCACGTTCATCGCCGCGACCCGGCGGACGGCGCGCAGCATCTCCGTTTCGCTCGCGCCCGAGCCCTTCGGCGGCACGGCGCCGAGCAGGATCGCCGCGTAATTGAACAGTCGGTAAGACCAGGCGAATTTGAAGAAGGCGTAGACGAACACCAGAGCCAGACCGGCGACCTTCAGCTCCCAGGTGGTGCGGTTCACAACGGTCCCGAACGGCAGCGTCGCGAACAGGTTGAGCACGTCGTCGCCGGAGCGCGACAGGGTCAGCACCGATCCGAGCGCGATCAGCGAGGTGGAGGCGAAGAAGGCGGTCCCGTTCTGCAGCGAGGCGTTGATCTGCGTGTCGACCACCCGGTTGTCGCGGCCGATGACCTGCCGGGCCCAGTTGGAGCGGTGGACGTTCATGATCTGGCTGAGGGAAACCATCCGTCCGCGCAGGCGACCCACCGAGAGGCCGTACGCCACCCAGGCCAGGATAAAATACGCCAGCGCCCCGATATCGAGGGGCGAGAAGGCGGCGCTGCCTGTGGTCAGGTCGGTCATGATCTCGGGAGCGGCCAGCGGCGGGAAGCGGCCCGTGGGCCTTACCAGTCCTGCCCTCGCGACAGAACCCGCCCGAATTGTCTTCCGGTAACGGTCCGACGGGATCAGCCCCGCAGGATTTCGAAGCGGTCCGATGCCGGCGGATCGCCGCCCTCCTGCACGGTGACGTCGGAAACACGGGCGCCGGGCGGGCCCGACCAGCACTGGGCCACGACCTGATCGACGGCCTCCGGCGGCCCGCTGAACACGGCCTCGACGGAGCCGTCGTCACGGTTGCGCACGAAGCCCGACAGGCCGCGGGAGCGCGCCTCGGCTTGGGTCCAGGCCCGGTAGGACACGCCCTGGACGCGCCCCTTGACGATCACGGAAACGGTGCGCGTCGCGCTCATCGGATCGGCACCGCCTCGAAACAGGCCCGCGCCGAGGCGCGGGCCGTCAAGCCTCACTCGCAAGCCTCACTCGGCCGCCATCGGGCGACGGACACCGGCGCCCACGGGGGCCGAGCGCGTCTGGCCGGTGCGGACGTGGGTCGAGTAGAGCATCAGGCCGGTGAAGGCGAGGCCGCCGACGATGTTGCCGAGCAGTGTCGGGATCTCGTTCCACAGCAGGTAATCCATGACGGTCAGGTGGCCGCCCATCAGGATCGCCGACGGGAACAGGAACATGTTCACGACCGAGTGCTCGAAGGTCATGAAGAAGAACACCGTGATCGGCATCCACATGGCGATCACCTTGCCAGGCACCGAGGTGGACAGCATCGCGCCGATGACGCCGGTGGAGACCATCCAGTTGCACATCATGGCGCGCACGAAGAGGGTGAGCATGCCGGCGGCGCCGTACTTCTCGTAGCCGAGGGTGCGCGCCTCGCCGATGCCGGCGATCGCCTTGCCGACCGCGTTCGGCTCGGTAGCGAAGCCGAAGGTGAAGACGATCGCCATCATCAAGGCGGTGGTGAGCGCGCCGGCGAAGTTGCCGAAGAACACCAGCGCCCAGTTGCGGGCGACACCGGCCACGGTGACGCCCGGGCGCTTGTCGATCAGGGCGAGCGGCGTGAGCACGCAGACGCCGGTGAACAGGTCGTAGCCCAGCAGGTACAGCATCGAGAAGCCGACCGGGAACAGCAGCGCCCCGACCAGCGGCTGGCCGGTGGTCTGGTTGATGGTCACCGCGAAGGCGGCGGCCAGCGCCAGGATCGCGCCGGCCATATAGGCCCGGATGAAGGTGTCTTTGGTGGCCATGAAGACCTTCGATTCACCGGCATCGACGGCCTTCTTCACGAAATCGGCGGGCGCCAGATAGGACATGCGAACCTCTCCCCGCACGCGGCCGCCGATCGCCGTTGACCGAAGGGCACGCTGCGCAATCACGACAGCTGGCCGGGGCTCATGGTGTTGGTGTCGCCCCGGTCGATCGCGAGCAAGCAGGTTGCGTACCAGTTGCCGGCGGTTCAGGCGGGCGGGCCGCGCATCCAACGACCGATTTCGCGGATATAGGCGGGTGGTAGTTGGACGGCGTGCGCGGCCGCCACCACGGCGTCGAGGTAGCCCGGCCGCGGCCGGCCAGGCGCTGCGGACCGGCCGAGATAGATCAGGGCGCGCTTGACCCCGCGGGCGGTGGTCACGGGCAGCGTCGCCTTGGCGTAGAGGCCGCCGGCGACGCCCTCGTAGCGATCCAGCGCCGGTATGTCGTCGAGTGCCAGCTCCCACAGGACGCCGTGGACGGCGCGGGCGGGATCCCGCACCACCGAGGCATAGCCCTCGCGCATGATGATGAACCGGTGCCCCGGCAGCCGCCCACCGCCGATCAGCCGCGAGACCGGGCAGCGCAGCGCCATCGCGGCGGCATCCATGTTCGCGCCGTAGGCGAAGTAGAGGGGCATGCAGCTACAATTAGCGGCCGCGCCGGTGACTCACTTCCCGGAATTGCGCTCGTCGCGCTGAATGGACCATTCGTTTGCACGCATCGCCGCGTAGGCGACGATGATGGCCACCGCCGGGATCACGAATGTGACGAAAAGCCAGTCGGCGCTCATGGCTTGATCCCCCGCAGAATCTGCCTCACCGTCCAATGTAGTACGAAACCGGTGCAAAGCCAGGCGAAGGCGAAGACTACGTTCTCAACGCGCTGGATAACGCCCGCTGGCCCACCGAAGCTCACTGCGACCACCGGCGTCACAAAGCCGATCACGACGAAGGAGACCGCCACGTTGTTGATGGCGGTCGCCAACAGCTTCGTCTGCTCGTTGGATGCGGCAGTCATGACGACGCGGGGGCGAAAGAACCTTCAAGCAAACTCCAGGATCACCGCGTCGACCGCAAGGCTGTCGCCTTCCTTGGCGTGGATCTTTGCGACCGTCGCGTCGCGCTCGGCGCGGAGCATGTTCTCCATCTTCATCGCCTCGACCACCGCGATCGGCTCGCCGTTCTTCACCTCCTGGCCCTCGGTCACCAGGATCTGCTTCACGAGACCCGGCATCGGGCAGAGCACCTGCTTGCCCGAGCCGGCCTGCTCCTTGACCGGCATCAGGGCGGCGAGCTCGGCCTCGCGGCGGGTGAAGACCCGGGCCTCGGCCGCCGCGCCGGCATGCTGCAGGAACACGCCGTTCAGCAGGCCGCGCACCTGGATGGCGACGCGCTCGGAGCCGATCGTGCCGATCCAGACCGGCTCGCCCGGGCGCCACGCGCTCGCCACCGTCAGCGCCGTGCCGTCGTCCCGGGTGACGGTCAGGTCCTCGCCCTCGGGCTCGATGGTCACGGGATAGGATTGGCCGGCCAGGATCACGACGCGGTCGCGCTCGAAGGCGAACAGGCCGGGCGCGCGCATCTGCCCGGAGATCCCGCGCTTGCGCTGGTTGAGCTTGTGATCGATCGCCGCCGCCGCGGCCATCATCCGGATCGCCACCGCACCCGCGGGCTCCGGGGCGACGAAGCCGTTCGGGAACTCCTCGGCGATGAAGCCGGTGGAGAGCTCGCCCGCCTGCCAGCGCGGATGGGCCATCAGCGCCGAGAGGAACGGGATGTTGTGGCGGATGCCGTCGATCGCGAAGGCGTCCAGCGCGTCGCCCTGCGCGGTGATCGCCTCGGCGCGGGTCGGCGCCCAGGTCACCAGCTTGGCGATCATCGGATCGTAGTGGATCGCGATCTCGCCGCCCTCCTCCACGCCGGTATCGTTGCGCACGATCGCGGTGCCCTGCCGGCCCTCCTCGGGCGGCCGGTAGGTGGTGAGCCGGCCGATCGAGGGCAGGAAGTTGCGGGTCGGGTCCTCGGCGTAGACACGGCTCTCCACCGCCCAGCCGTCGAGCTTCACCTGCTCCTGCGTCAGCGGCAGCGTCTCGCCGGCCGCGACCCGAATCATCAGCTCGACGAGGTCGAGGCCGGTGATCATCTCGGTGACCGGATGCTCGACCTGGAGCCGGGTGTTCATCTCGAGGAAGTAGAACGACTTGTCCTGGCCGGCGACGAACTCCACCGTCCCGGCGGAATCGTAGTTCACCGCCTTGGCCAGGGCGACCGCCTGCTCGCCCATCTTCCGGCGGGTCTCGGGATCGAGCAGCGGCGACGGCGCCTCCTCGATCACCTTCTGATTGCGGCGCTGGATCGAGCACTCGCGCTCGCCGAGATAGATCACGTGGCCGTGCTTATCGCCGATCACCTGGATCTCGATATGCCGCGGGTCGGTGATGAACTTCTCCACGAACACGCGGTCGTCGCCGAAGGACGAGGACGCCTCCGACTTGGCGCGGGCGAAGCCCTCCGCGACCTCGCCTGAGGAATGGGCGATGCGCATGCCCTTGCCGCCGCCGCCGGCCGAGGCCTTGATCATCACCGGGTAGCCGATGCCGTCGGCGATCTCGACGGCGTGCTCGGGGCTCTCGATCACGCCGAGGAAGCCCGGGACGGTGGAGACGTTGGCGGCCGCGGCCGCCTTCTTGGATTCGATCTTGTCGCCCATGGCGGCGATGGCGCCGGGATTGGGGCCGATGAACACGATGCCGGCGGCTTCCAGCGCCTTCGGGAAGGCCTCGCGCTCGGACAGGAAGCCGTAGCCGGGATGGACCGCCTGGGCGCCGGTCTGGCGGCAGGCCTCGACGATCTTCTCGATGACCAGATAGGACTGCGCCGCGGCTGCGGGGCCGATATGGACCGCCTCGTCGGCCATGGCGACGTGGACCGCGTCGCGGTCGGCGTCCGAATAGACCGCGACCGTCCTGATGCCCATCTTCCGGGCGGTCTTGATGACCCGGCAGGCGATCTCGCCCCGGTTGGCGATCAGGATCTTATCGAACATCGCTGGCGCATCGCTTTCGAGATCGCCGGATTGCACACCGGCTTGACTGTCCCGATAGATCAGTTGCGCCGAAGACGGAAGCTGCGCGTTGGTCTGAGGGTCAAGCCGCCAACGCGAAGGTGATGCGCGGAGCCGGGTTCGCCTCGCGGGTCCAGCGGTTGGCATCCAGCGCGAAGGCCATCAGGGCCTCGGCGCTGCCCTGCGCCTCGCGAACGATCTCCATGGCGATCCGGGCGCCGACCGGGCTCGGGCCGTCGCGGCCGGTGAGCGAGCCGGCGAGCCAGGCGGCGACCTCGCGGTCGATATAGCCGGTCGGGCGCAGGCCCCACACGGCGAAGTCGACCACCGACGCGACCAGGAAGTCCGCGAAGGCGTCGGAGGCGATCACCGCCCGCTCCAGGGCGATCAGCATGTCGGCCTCGTCGCGGCTCATGATCCCCTCCGGCAGGACCTCGCGCTTGAGGACCAGGAGGTCCTCGTCGCTGATCGTGCCGGTGGAAACGGCATGGTTGCAGAACTGTTGAACGGAGATCATGGTCATGGCTGCCTGCTCCTCCGACCTTTGCTGTGGTCGGTGCTTGTCCCGGTGTGATGTGAACTTACGGGACGGCACCCCTGCCGGAAGTTAACGGCAAGATCTGAACGGAAGTTCAGGTAAACACGGACCGAGCAAGCAGGCTTATTGGGACGTTGACCCTTTGCGTTACCGGACGATGACCGTGGCCCCCACGGGCACGCGGTTGAACAGGTCCACCACGTCGATGTTGCGCATGCGGATGCAGCCCGAGGAGACCGCTCGCCCGATCTTCTCCGGCTCGTTGGTGCCGTGGATCCGGTAGAGCGTGTCCTTGCCGTGATCCGACAGGTAGAGGGCGCGGGCGCCGAGCGGGTTCATCGGGCCGCCCTGCATCGCGTGGACGTGCGGCCAGCGCTTGATCATCTCGGCCGGCGGATTCCAGGCCGGCCATTCCGCCTTGCGGTCGACCGTGGCGGTGCCGGTCCAGCCATAGGCCTCGTCGCCCACCGACACGCCGTAGCGGATCGCCTTGCCGTCCGGCAGGACGAGGTAGAGCTGGCGCTCCTTGGTCTCCACGACGATCGTGCCCGGGGGCTGCCCGGTCGGATCGCTGACCTGATAGCGGGCGAAGAGCGGGTCGAGCTCGGCCTCGGGGACGAGCGCCATGAACTCCGTATCGCGGGCCGAGACTTTCGGGTCCGGCACGGCTTTGAAGGTGCAGCCCGCGAGCAGCATGGCGCAAGCGATGAACGGAATGGTGCGCATGCGGCTTTCCTCGGACAGCTTCCGGAGCTCGGGCGTACCGCCCGGTCGAGTCTCGTCCCGCGGAAGATTTGATCAACTATAACCAGGGCGGGCACCCCGCCGTAGTCCGCGCGTTCCGCCCATGGCACATTGCCGGCTCCTGTTGCAGGCGCGCGACAGGACCGCATCCGGGAGCGACCGTCGTGACCACCCTCTACGTGAGCCATCCCGCGAGTTTCGACCACGAAGTGCCGGAGGGGCATCCGGAGCGGCCGGCGCGGATGCGGGCGATCGAGCGCGCCCTGGAAGACGAGCGCTTCGTGGGTCTGGTGCGGGTGGCGGCGCCGCGTGCGGATGTCGAGGTCGCCACGCTGGCGCATCCCCGGGACTACGTCGACGCGCTGGTCGCCGCCGTGCCGGAGCACGGGATGGTCGGGATCGATGCCGACACGATCCTGTCTCCCGGCAGCCTGGAAGCGACTCTGAGGGCGATCGGGGGGGCGACCCACGCCCTCGACGCGGTCATGGCCGGCGAGTGCCGCAACGCCTTCGTGGCGATGCGCCCGCCCGGCCACCACGCCGAGCGGACCCGGTCCATGGGCTTCTGCCTGTTCAACCACGCCGCCATCGCGGCCCGCTATGCGCGGGAGAAGCACGGCGCCGAGCGGGTCGCCCTGGTCGATTGGGACGTCCATCATGGCAACGGCAGCCAGGACATCTTCTGGGACGATGCGAGCGTGCTCTATTGCTCCACGCACCAGATGCCGCTGTTCCCGGGCAGCGGCGCCGCCTCGGAGCGCGGCGAGAAGGACACGATCGTCAACGTGCCGCTGCGGCCCAACGACGACGGCGAGGTCTTTCGCGAGGCGTTCGAGGCCGGCATCCTGTCACGGCTGGAAACGTTTCGGCCCGACGTGATCGTGATCTCGGCGGGATTCGACGCCCACCGCCTCGACCCTCTGGCGAATCTCCGGCTGGAAGCGGAGGATTTCGGCTGGGCGACCCGCAAGCTGATGGATCTGGCCGAGCGCTGCGCCGGCGGCCGGATCGTCTCGGTGCTGGAGGGCGGCTACAGCCTGGAGGGGCTTTCCAAATCCGTCTCCGCCCATGTGGACGCACTGATGGGGCGGTGACGGCGCGCGTTCGATTTGGTTTGCAGACGCCGCGATCCGCGGCATGATCGGCCGACTCGGGAACGATCGGACTCATGCTGTCGTCAAAGCGCCTCGCCCCGCCTGGGCCGATGCTTGTCGGTGAACGGGCGGCCCCATCGGCCCGTTCGGAGAGCGATCGATGACCCTCACCGGTTTCCTGACCTACGCGCTGGCGCTTGGCGTTGCCGCCGCCGTACCCGGCCCCGGCGTGGTCGCCCTGGTCGCCCGGGCGCTCAGCTCGGGTTTCCGGGCTGCCATGGCGTTTTCCGTGGGGTTGATCCTGGGCGATCTGACCTTCCTGTCCGCGGCGGTGTTCGGCTTGGCCCTGATCGCGGAGACGCTGGGCGAGGTTTTTCTGGTCGTCCGGCTCTGCGCCGGCCTGTATCTCGCCTATCTGGCGGTCCGGCTCTGGCGCTCGGCCGGGCAGACCGACCGGATCGAGGACGGCCCGGCCGACCGCTCGCTCGCGAGCTTCGTGGCCGGGATCACCATCACCCTGGCCAACCCCAAGACGATCGTCTTCTATCTTGCCGTGCTGCCCACGCTCGTCGACCTCCGCGCCGTGACGGCTGGCGACTACGCCACCCTCGTCGGCCTCACCGCCTCGGTGCTCGTGATGGTGATGACGGCTTATGCCGCCCTGGCGTCGCGGGCACGGGATTCGCTGCGGAAACCCGTCTTCCGTGCCCGGCTGAACCGGAGCGCGGCCGCCATCATGGCCGGCGCCGCGGTCTGGACCGTCGCGCGCCGGGCCTGAGGGTTCAGCCCTCCAGCGGCTCATCACCCAGAAGTTCGATGCCGAAGCCCGACAGGCCGACATAGGAGCGGGCCGAAGTAGCGAGGTTGCGGATCGAGACCACGCCGAGATCGCGCAGGATCTGGGCGCCGAGGCCAACCTCGCGCCACTGGCGGGCGCGCTGGGCCTCCGTGCCCTCCTCGGTGACGCTCTTCATCGGGACGCCCGCGGTGCCGTCGCGCAGGTAGACCAGCACCCCGCGGCCCGCAGAGGCGAAGCGCTTGAGCACCGCGTCGATCTGCTTGCCGCCGCCGATCACGTCGGCGGCGACGTTGGAGCGGTGCAGCCGCACCAGAACGTCCCGGCCGTCGCCGATCTCGCCCATCACGAAGGCGAATTGCTGGATCGTCTCGAACGGGGTCGAGAACGCGTAGGCGGTTACCTCGCCGTGGCTGGACTGGACGGTGAAATGCCCGACCCGCTCGACCAGCCGGTCGCGGGCTTGGCGATAGGCGATCAGGTCGGCCACCGAGACGCGCTTCAGCCCGTGCGTCTCCGAGAAGGCCTCGATCTGCGGCCCCTTCATCACGGTGCCGTCGTCGTTGGCAAGTTCGCAGATCACGCCGACCGGCGGCAGCTCGGCGAGCTTGCACAGGTCGACCGCGGCCTCGGTATGGCCCGAGCGCATCAGCACGCCGCCGTTGCGGGCGATCAGCGGGAAGACGTGGCCGGGGCGCACGAAATCGCCGGCGCCCATGTTGCCGTTGGCGAGCGCTCGCACCGTGTTGCAGCGCTGCTCCGCGGAGATGCCGGTTGTCAGCCCGTGCTTCACGTCGACCGTGACCGTGAAGGCGGTGCCGAGCGGCGCATCGTTCGAGGCCACCATCGGGTCGAGGTGCAGCCGCCGCGCCTCGTCCTGTGTGATCGGCGCGCAGACGATGCCGCAGGTGTTGCGGATGATGAACGCCATCTTCTCCGGCGTGCAGAGCGACGCGGCGACGACGAGGTCGCCCTCGTTCTCGCGATCGTCGTCGTCGGTGACGACCACGATCTCGCCGCGGGCGAAGGCCGCGATGGCCTCTGTGACGGTGCAATGGGGCACGGATCGCTCTCTCGTCTCGTGTCTCCCCCCACATGGTGAGGAAAAGACCGGATCGCGCGCGCCGGACAGAAGAGCGGTCCGGCGCGCGCGAGCCTGTGAAAAGTCCGGGTTCGGAGCTTAGCCGATCGCGGCGCGATCGAGCACGGCTCCGATGGGTCAGGCCGCTCCCACCTGCCCGCGATGGCGTAGATAGTGATCGGCCAGCACGCAGGCCATCATGGCCTCCGCCACCGGCACGGCGCGGATGCCGACGCAGGGATCGTGGCGCCCCTTGGTGATGAGATCCACTTCCACGCCGTCCAGGGTCACCGAGCGGCGCGGGGTCAGGATCGATGAGGTCGGCTTCACGGCGAAGCGCACGACCACCGGCTCGCCGTTTGAGATGCCGCCGAGGATGCCGCCCGCATGGTTGGCGAGGAAGCGCGGACGCCCGCCATTGCCGGCCCGCATCTCGTCGGCATTGTCCTCGCCGCGCAGGGCCGCGGCGGCGAACCCGTCGCCGATCTCCACGCCCTTCACGGCGTTGATCGACATCATCGCGGCGGCGAGATCGGCGTCCAGCTTGCCGTAGACCGGGGCGCCGAGGCCCGGCGGCACGCCCTCGGCCACCACCTCGATCACCGCGCCGACGGAGGAGCCGTCCTTGCGGATCGCGTCGAGATAAGTCTCGTACAGGGCGGCCGCCTCGGCATCCGGGCAGAAGAACGGGTTGTTGCCGACTTCAGCCCAGTCCCAGCGCGACCGGTCGATGGCGTGCGGCCCCATCTGCACCAGGGCCGCGCGGATGGTGATGCCCGGGATCACCTTGCGCGCCACGGCGCCGGCGGCGACCCGCGCCGCGGTCTCCCGGGCCGAGGACCGGCCGCCGCCGCGATAGTCGCGGATGCCATATTTGGCGTCGTAGGTGTAGTCGGCGTGGCCGGGCCGGTAGCTGTCGCGGATCTCGGAATAGTCCTTCGAGCGCTGATCGGTGTTCTCGATCATCAGGGCGATCGGCGTGCCGGTGGTGAACTGGCGTCCGCCGGTGCGGTCGTCGGAAAACACCCCCGACAGGATCTTCACCTGGTCGGGCTCGCGGCGCTGGGTGGTGAAGCGCGACTGGCCGGGCTTGCGCCGGTCGAGCTCCGCCTGGATCTCCTTGGCCTCCAGCGCCAGCCCGGGCGGACAGCCATCGACCACGCAGCCGAGCGCGATCCCGTGGCTCTCGCCGAAGGTCGTGACGCGGAACAGGTGGCCGAACGAATTGTGAGACATGACGCGGCCCGTCTAGCGCGGGAGCGCCGGAGGCACAAACGGCGGTGATGCATCTCAGCGTTCCCGAGTATCGCGCGTCGGGTAGCCGCGAATGTCGTGCCTCTCAAATTGCCAGTCCACCCCGCGCCTTGAGCGCCCGATAGGCCGCCACCCCGACCCCGAGATCGGCCCGCAAACGGCGCTCGTCGCCGAGATCGGCGAGGTCGTAGGTGAGGCCGAGGATGTGCGCGGCCTCGTAGCCCTCCGGCAATTCGCCCGCGCTGCCGAGGGTGATCGACCGGTTCGGCAGCCTATCGGCGAAGTCCGAGAGCCGAGCCCGCAGCGCATCGCCGCTGGCGCGCAGATAGGCTTCCGCTTGAGGCCCGTGCTCGCGGATCGCGGCCACCGTCCCCTGCGCCAGCGACAGGTGGACGACCTGGCGATGCGCCGGGAACAGGTAGACGAGGTAGTAGCCCTGTGTCGCGCTGGTGGTGATTGCCGGATCGAACACAGCCACCCAGGGCACGGCTGCCCAGCGTGTGCCGCGTCCGGGGCTGCCCTTCACCAGGAACGGTCCGTCGATCGGTTCGAGGGCGGCGCGCAGCTCGTCCGGCGCGCCGCGCCGGATCACCGCCGCCACGGGATGCCCGGCCGGCGGATCGAGCCGGGCCAGCGGGTATTCCTCGACGATCCGGCGCAGGGCGTGGCCGAGGCTCACCCTTACGCCGGGACCTGCTCGATGGCGGTCGGCTCCGTCTCGGGCGTCCGGTTTCGGCCGTGGCGGAAGCTGGAGAGCGCCTGATAGGTCTTGAGCCGTGCCCGCATCAGCGAACCGAGCGGGCGGTGCGCCGCGAGGCTGTGGGCCGGCCGGAAGGACAGGACGTCGTCGGCGTAGCGGTTCCGCGCCTCCGATCGGGAATCCTGGGCCGGCAGGACCAGGCGCGCGACGGTGCGATAGGGACTCGCGGTCTCGTCCCAGCGCTTCGAGGCATCCTCCACCGGCATGTCGTTGAGGTTCGTGCAGAGCTGCGCGCGGATCTCGAAGATTGCGGCGTCGCCCGCGAAAAACGCCGTCACCGCGTGCCGGAACGCGTCCGGATCCTCGCCGGGGTGCAGTTTCTCGCCGGCGAGCGCCTCCTGTTTCGCGCCGGCCGGGAAGGCGGCGATCTTGGCGACATGGTCGCCGTAGCGCAGCGCGGCCTGCGAATAATACAGCTCGGCCAGCGGATGGAGCGGCTCGTGGCCGAAGAAGTCGAGGAGCGGCGAGCTCTCACCCGTCACCGCCTTCACCACCGTATCGAGGACCCGGGCGGTGCCCGAGACGACGGCCTTCACGGCTTCCGGCGCTTTTGTCCCAGCCTCGAGCTGCTTCATACTGCCCAGAAAACCCTTGGCATCCGGGTTCGGGAAGACCGGGCCGGTGGCGAGAACGAAATCCTGGGTCTCGGCGCCGTGACCGGGCAGCTTCTCGCCCTTGATACCCAGCACCTTGATCGCCATGCCCCGGTGGGTCGAGACGCTGTCCTTCAGCAACTCGCCCGGCCCCTGAGCGAAGCGGACGATCACCGGATAGGTGCCGCCCTTGGCGAACAGGCCCTGCTTCAGCTCGGGCGGGAGGTCGTCCGGCACCTGAAGCTCGCCGATGACCACGCCGGTGACCTTGGCGTGCGAGGCGCGCACCGCATGGCCGTAACGCGCCGCCGTCGTCTCGCTCTCGCGGGTCATCGACGCGATGATCGCGTCGATCGTCTCGTTCTCGTCCGGGGCCGGCGTTTCGATCCCGTCGTGGTAGCGCAGGTAGGTCTCGGTCAAGGTATGAATTCCGATCGCGATCTGATCGGGACCCAACCGCCGGGCCATCCCTGAGTTTCCCCGCCGCGATCAGGCATTCGGTCGCGCCAGCACCCCGCCGGTCATCGGCTCGCGCACCCCGGTGGTGGGCGGAAACGTGATCGGCAGGCCCCGGAGCGAGCGCACGGCGAGATACGCGAAGGCCTGCGCCTCCAGGTAGGCCGAGGACCAGCCGATGGCGTCCGCGGTCGTGATCTCGGCCCTCAGATGGTAGTTCAGCAGCCGCACCAGCTCGCCGTTGCGGGCGCCGCCCCCGGCGACGATCCAGCGGGTCGGGATCTCGGGGGCGTGGTCGAGCGCCCGGGCCACCGCCCGCGCCGTGAACGCGGTCAGCGTCGCGGCACCGTCCTCCGTCGAGAGCTGGCCGGCGAGCTTGTGCGAGAACCAGTTCCGGTCGAGTGATTTCGGCGGCCGGCGCAAGAAGAACGGGTGCATCAGCAGCCAGGCGAGCAAGGGCTCGTCGGCGCGTCCGCGGGCGGCGGTGCGGCCGCCATCGTCGAGGTTCTTGCCCTCGCGCTCCTGCATCCACTCGTCGATCAGGGCGTTGCCGGGGCCGGTATCGAAGGCGATCACGCCGCCCTTGGAATCGATCAGCGTCGCGTTGGCGACGCCGCCGATATTGAGGATGCCGAACGGGCCGTCGAAGCCCGACGCCTCGGCCAGCGCCTTGTGGAACACCGGCACCAGCGGCGCCCCCTGTCCGCCGGCCTCGATATCGGCCCGCCGCAGGTCCGAGACCACGGGGATGCCGAGCCGGGTGGCCAGCGCCTGCCCGTCGCCGATCTGGATGGAGATGCGCTGGTCCGGCCGGTGGATCACGGTCTGGCCGTGGAAGCCGATGACGTCGATGGACTCGGCGCTCAAGCCGTTCTCGGCGAGAAAACGCTCGACCGCCTCGGCATGAGCCTGGGTGACGAACGCCTCCGCCTCGGGCAGGCGTCCGGGCCGGTCGCCCGGATGGAGCACCGACTCCGCATCCTTGGTGGCCACCCGCAGGAGCGTCTTCTCCTCGTCGGTATAGCCGCGATACCCGGTCGGCCCCAGGGGCTCCAGGAAGTTGTTGTGGCCTCTGACGACGTGGACCCGCTCGCCGTCGGTCTCGATCAGCGCGATGTCGACGCCGTCCAGCGAGGTGCCGCTCATCAGCCCGATCGCGCGCATCATCGCCATTCCGCCCTGCCCCGTGCCTTTCGGTCAACGCCCTGCTAAGAGCGCGCCGTATCCTGAACCCCAGCGCGAGCTAGCACGCAGAGCCTCGGCCTGTCGCGCCGGCTCGCGATCCGAGACCGCAGCCATGAATGCCGAGAGCCTTGCGCCGCAATCCGACTTCCTGCGGATCCTGACCGAGCGCGGCTACATCCACCAGACCTCCGACCTCGCCGGGATCGACGCCGCCGCGCGCGAAGGGCGGCTCACGACCTATGTCGGCTACGATTGCACGGCGGCCTCGCTCCATGTCGGGCACCTGCTGTCGATCATGATGCTGCACTGGCTGCAGGCCACCGGGGGCAAGCCGATCGCCCTGATGGGCGGCGGCACCACCCGGGTCGGCGACCCGTCCGGCCGGGACGAGACCCGCAAGATCCTGACCGTCGAGCAGATCGACGCCAACAAGGCCGAGATCCGCAAGACCTTCGACCGGTTCCTGCGCTTCGGCGAGGGCGCGGGCGACGCCGTGATGGTCGACAACGCCGAGTGGCTGACCAAGCTCAACTACATCGAGATGCTGCGCGACATAGGCCGCCATTTCTCGGTGAACCGCATGCTGTCGATGGACAGCGTCCGCCTGCGCCTGGAGCGCGACCAGGAACTGTCGTTCCTGGAATTCAACTACATGATCCTGCAATCCTACGACTTCGTCGAGCTGAACCGCCGCTACGGCTGCATCCTGCAGATGGGCGGCTCGGACCAGTGGGGCAACATCGTCAACGGCATCGATCTGGGCCGGCGCATGGGCACGCCCCAGCTCTACGCCCTGACCTGCCCGCTGCTGACCACGTCCTCGGGTGCCAAGATGGGCAAGACCGCCGCCGGCGCGGTCTGGCTCAACCCCGACATGCTCAAGCCGTACGATTACTGGCAGTTCTGGCGCAACACCGAAGACGCGGACGTGGCCCGCTTCCTCAAGCTGTTCACGCTGCTGCCGATGGACGAGATCGCGCGGCTCGCGGCTTTGGCCGGCTCCGAGATCAATGCGGCCAAGACGGTGCTCGCCACCGAGGCCACGGCGCTGATGCATGGCCGCGAGGTCGCCGAGGCCGCCGCCGAGACCGCGCGGAAGACGTTCGTCGAAGGGACGCTGGCCGCGGATCTGCCGAGCCTCACCGTGCCGGCCGTGACCCTGGAAGCCGGGCTCGGCGTGCTCACCGCGTTCGGGCCGGAGATCGCCAAGCTCGTGCCCTCGACCAGCGAGGCGCGGCGCCAGATCAAGGGTGGGGGTCTGCGGGTCAACGATGTCGCGGTGACGGACGAGAAGGCGATGCTGACGCCGGCGGACCTGACCCAGGATGGCGTGATCAAGCTGTCCTTCGGCAAGAAGCGGCACGTGCTGTTGCGGACGGCGTAGCGCACGATCGGTTTTCCAAAGGGCCTCCGGCTCTTTGGCGGGGTTCGGGGCGCGCAGCCCCGATCTGCCAGGGCTCCGCTCTGGACCCGCAAAAGGTCCGAGACCTTTTGAAACCCGGACTTGTCGATCCGATCCCTACGGATCGAGCCCGTCCGCGACCCGCCGCGCTGCGCGCAGCTTCTCGACCCGGGCCACCGAGAACACCGACGCCTCGTAGAGGAGCAGCATCGGGATCGCCAGCGAGAGCTGCGAGATCACGTCCGGCGGCGTCAGCACTGCGGCCATCACGAAGACCAGGACGATCGCATAGCGGCGCTTCTCGCGCAGGAAGGCCGCGTCGATGATGCCGATCTGGCCGAGCAGGGTCAGGATCACCGGGAGCTGGAACGCGATGCCGAAGGCGAAGATCAGCGTCATGATCAGCGAGAGATACTCGTCGACCTTTGGCAGCAGCTTGATCGTCGGCTCACCCGCGACGCCGACCTGCTGCAGCGATACCGAGAATTTTATCAATAACGGCATTGCCAGGAAGAAGACGACCAGCGCGCCGAGAATGAAGAAGATCGGCGTCGCCACCAGGTAGGGCAGGAACGCTTTGCGCTCGTTGCGGTAGAGGCCGGGCGCCACGAAGGCGTAGATCTGCGTGGCGATCACCGGGAAGGCGAGGAACGCGGCGCCGAACACGCTGAGCTTGATGTTGGTGAAGACCTGTTCGAGGAAATGCGTCGCGATCAGCTCGGCATTCTGCACGCCTACGATCGAGACGTAGGGGTAGACCAGGATGTTGTAGATATCCCGCGAGAAGAAGAAGCAGCAGAAGAACATCACCACGAAGGCGATCAGCGACTTGATCAGCCGCGCACGCAATTCGATCAGGTGTTCGAGCAGCGGTGCCCGGGACGCTTCGATCTCGGCCTCGTCGGCGTCGCTGATCATCGGACGGCAGTGCCGTTCTTCGGGTCCATGGGGGCGTCGTGCGTGGGTTCAGGCTCGGGCGGCGGCCCATAGGGATCGTCGACCGAGCCGGGGATCGGGAGTGGCGTTTCCTCTGAGGCAGCGTGCTGAACCGGCTGCGAATGTGCTGCCGGCTCGGCAGCGGCCAGCTCCGGCTCGGCGCCGGCCGACGCGGTGGCCTCCTGCTCGGCCTTCAGCTGCGCCGTTGCGTCGGCCAGCGAGCGCACATCCGGCGCCGGCTTCTCGGGTCCGAGGGTTTCGGAGCCCTGCCGGGCGGCGACCCGGCCCTCGACCGCACCCTTCAACTCGTCCCGGATCGTCTGGACCGGGTTGAAGCCGGAACTCGCGGCACGAACGGTGTTGCGGATGCCGTCGACTTCCTTGCGAACCTCGTCGAGCTCGGCCTCGCGGATCGCCTCGTTGAACTGCATCTGAAACTCGCCGGCCATGCGGCGCAGCTTCGTGGTGATCTGCCCGACGGTGCGCAGCGCCTTCGGAAGATCCTTCGGCCCGATGACGATGAGGGCGACGCCGCCGATCAGCATCACCTCGCCCCAACTCATGTCCAGCATGTCGTCGACGGTCCTGCTGCCCTGGGATCCGGACCCGAGCCCGAACCCCGTCAGGCTCTACACGAGGGCGCGCGCCCTGATAGTCCCTAGATCGGCTTGCCCTCAGACCGGCTTGCGCTCGCCGCCCGGCAGATGGCTCGCGGGAATCGCGGTCCCGGGGCTGGTCTCGGCGGTGTGCGGGAGGGTGCGGACCGGCTCGCTCGGCGGCGGCACCGGCTGGCTCGCCGGAGGCGTCTCGTCCTCGGCCATGCCCTTCTTGAACGCCTTGATGCCCTTGGCGACGTCGCCCATCAGGTCGGAGACCTTGCCGCGTCCGAACAGCAGCATGACGATGACGGCAACGATGACCCAGTGCCAGATACTCATGCTGCCCATGGCAACCTCCTGCGTGCGTCGACCTGCCTGCGCCCACCTGTGGGTGCGTGACGCCACGACCGGTTGAAGATTTCCAGGCGAACCTAGGGATCGGACCGCCCGAACACAAGCAGAGGCGGGCGCAGGGGCGGTGGAAGGCCGCGGGTTGAAGCCTCGTCCCGACAGGCCGTTGCCGGCTTTCGGAGAACGATACTCCGTTAGGCCGCGGTGGCGAGCGCCGCTGCGAACCGGGCGCGCGCCTCGGGCACGTCGATTCCATCGTCAGCGCGGTCGAGGCGCGCCAAAGCGGCGGCGGCGCGCCGGGCGGCCTCGCCCGCCAGAGTCGGGGCGGCTTCGGCGACGGCGCGCATCTCATCCATCGCGCCGTTGCAATGCAGCCCGATATCGATCCCCGCCGCGAAGGCCGCCTGCGTCCGGTCGCGGAACGTGCCGGTGAGCGCGTGCATCGACAGGTCGTCGGTCATCAGGAGGCCGTCGAAGCCGATGGCGCCGCGGATCACGTCACGGATGACGGCGGCCGACTGCGTGGCCGGCCGATCCGGTTCGATCGCGGTGAAGACCACGTGCGCGCTCATCGCCATCGGCAGGTCGGCGAGCGCCTGGAACGGCCGGAAATCCTGGGCGGCCAGGGACTCAAGGGTCGCCTCGACCACCGGCAGGCCGTGATGGCTGTCGCAGGCGGCGCGGCCATGGCCGGGCATGTGCTTCATCACCGGCAGGACGCCGCCGGCGATCAGGCCCTCGGCCACGGCCCGGCCGATCTCGGCCACTGAATCCGGGTTCGAGCCGTAGGCCCGGTCGCCGATGATGTCGTGCGATCCCGGGGCCGGCACGTCGAGCACCGGCGCGCAATCGACGTTGATGCCGACCTCGGCCAGATCGTGCGCCATCAGGCGGGCGCCGAGCCGGGCGATCGCGGTGGCGCTGCCGTTCAGGCGTCCGTAGCGGCCGCCCGCCGGATAGGCCGGCCAGTGCGGCGGCCCCATCCGCTGGACCCGGCCGCCCTCCTGGTCGATCAGGATCGGCGCTGCGGCAGATCCCAGGCACGCGCGCAGCGACGCGGTCAGGGCGCGCACCTCGTCCGGCGTGCCGATGTTGCGCTTGAACAGGATGAAGCCCCAGGGCCGCACGTCCCGGAAGAAGGCGGCCTCCTCGGCGGAGAGCGTCTTGCCGGCGCAGCCGAGGATCAGGGCACGGGCGGTCATTCAAGCTTCTCGGTGGCCACGCGGGTGCGGCGGGGAAACGGCGGGTCCGGCGAATCGGTGCCGGCAGAGTCGGGCGGGAAAGGGGAGCCGGCAAGGCGAAACCGCGGGCCCGGCTCAGCTGAAGTGTAAAGGGGGACGGGGTGTTGCGGGAGGGACTCGCGTTTTACGTTGAAGCCCTCCGCCTCCCCGCTCTGTGCGATGTTCCCACAGCGCCCTGTGGAGGCCGAGACGCTTCCCCTCTCCCGTGCGGGAGAGGGTTGGGGTGAGGGATCAGGTTTCTCCGGAAAAGTCTCGCCCCTCACCCTGTCCCTCTCCCGCACGGGAGAGGGGATCCGAGCCTCATCCGCAGATTTTTAAATCCGGCAGCATGCTCGGGAGGGGGCGCCCCGGTTGCCCGGCTAACGCGGCCTCAGTTCTTCGCCACGAAGCACTGGCCGCCCTCGCCCTGCAGGGCGGTGCACAGGCTCGCGGCTTCATTCTTGGCCAGTGGCCCGACGCGGACGCGGAAGATCGTCTTGCCGTTGACCTCGGCCTGCCGGATCAGCTCGGGCTTGCCGGCGAGCTCGCTGTACTTGGCCTGCATCTGCTTGAGCGCGGCCTTGGCCTCGGCGGCGCTGCCGCGCACCCCGAGTTGGACCGAGAACCCGCCGACCGAGCCGGTCTTGACGGTGTCGTCGACGGCCTCCGGCGCCTCCGGGGCGGGCGCGGCCACGGACGCGACGCGCTGCACGGCCTTCGGCGGCTTCACGGCCACGGGTTTTGCCGGGGCGGCCTCGACCGGGGTGGGCGACGGCGGTGCCTGGACCGGTTCCGGCGCGGGCGGCGGCAGCGCCGCGGCGGCTTGGCGGCCGGGCCGGGCCTTCGGCTGCTGCGGCGGCTCGTCGGTCGGCAGCACCATGGTCGGGATCGGGGCCGGACCGGCGTCGGCCTGCGCCTCGCGCTGCACCGGCGCGGGCGGGGCTTCCGGCTTCACCGCCACGGTCCGGACCCGGCGCGGCTCGCCGAACGCCTCGAACGGGCCGTTGCCCGGCGTGGTGCCGCTCTGCGCGCCACCGGCGGGGCCGGTGCCCTGCGCCGCGCGGGCCGCCTCGGCCACGTCGATCGGCTGCTCCTCGCGGTTGACGATCTTGATCTGGCCGTCCTTCGCCTTGCCCTTGTTGTTGTCGTAGATCTGCCGGTTCTGGTCCGGGATCTCGACGCCGTCGGCGACCTTCGGGGCGACCTTGAGGGGCGTGGAATCGGCCTGGACGACGGGCACGCCGCCGCCGCTGCTCGAACCGTGAAGCCCCTTGTAGGTGAGCGCGCCCGTGACGGCGACCGCGACGATCGCGATGCCGGCCCCCACGGAGGCGAGGCGCCGTCGCGGGTTCACGCGACGCAGGGAGCGGCCGTCCTCGTACTCAGCGGCGCCGAGACCCTGCTCAGTCTCCGCGCCGTAAGCCACGGGCTCCTCGTGCGTGTCGCGCTCCACCGAGGCCAGGTATTGATCGAAGGCGTCGGCGGGGTTCGGCTTGGCCGGCTCGGGGGCGAAGCTCGGCTCGACCCGGCCATCCCAGGCGGCCTGCGGCTGCGCAGTGGCCGCGCCGCGCATCTCGTCCCGTACCGCCAGCAGCGCGCGGAACGGGTCGTCCTGCCCGACGATGCGGGCGAGCTCGGCCAGCGGGTCGGGCTTGGCGCCGCCCGCGGCGGCGCGGGCCTGATCCTGACGCAGATCGCGCGCGAGGGCGTCCAAATCGACCTGAGCGCGCGAAGCGTTCGTCATGGCAGCATCCTCACATCAGCGCCGATCACCGGCCCGATGGTCATCGAGCCTATCGCATCTCGTCCGGCGCGGTCACACCGAGAACCGCGAGGCCGGCCGCGAGGGTACTCCGGAGAGCCTCGACGAGCGCCAGCCGCGCCCAGGTCGACTTTCGATCGGTTGCATTAACAAACCGTAATTGCGGCAAGTCTTTGCCCTTGTTCCATAAAGTATGAAGCGCAGCGGCCATTTCATAGAGATGGAACGCGATTCTGTGCGGCTCGTGCGCGAGCGCCGCCGATTCCAGGACCCGCGGGTACTGGGCGATCAGCCGCATCACCTCGATCTCACCCGGATCGCTGAGAACACCGAACTCCGCCTCGCGCAGCAACGCTGGGGCGGACAGGTCCGCCCCCGGGAACGCCTCGCGCGCCTGCCGCTGCACCGAGCGGACCCGGGCATGGGCGTATTGCACGTAGAAGACCGGGTTGTCCTTCGACTGCTCGACCACCTTGGCCAGGTCGAAATCGAGGGTCGCGTCGTTCTTCCGGTAGAGCATCATGAACCGGATCGCGTCGCGGCCGACCTCGTCGATCACGTCGCGCAGGGTGACGAACTCGCCGGCCCGCTTCGACATCTTCACGGGCTCGCCCGCGCGCAACAGCCGCACCAGCTGGCAGAGCTTGACGTCCAGCGTCGCCTTGCCGTCGCTGACCGCCTTAACGGCTGCCTGCATCCGCTTGACGTAGCCGCCATGGTCGGCGCCGAGCACGTCGATCAGCTCGGTGGCGCCCGCGAGGTACTTCGCCCGGTGATAGGCGATGTCGGAGGCGAAGTAGGTGTAGGAGCCGTCCGACTTGAGCAGCGGCCGGTCGGTGTCGTCCCCGAATTCCTGGGTGCGGAACAGCGTCTGCTCGCGATCCTCCCAATCCTCGGGCAGCTGGCCCTTGGGCGGCGGCAGGCGGCCCTCGTAGACGAGACCTCTCTCGCGCAACTCCTGAAGCAGCGCCTTCACGGCCCCGCTCTGCTGGAGCGTCCGCTCGGAGAAGAACACGTCGTGCCTGATGCCGATCGCCTCCAGATCGGCGCGGATCATGTCCATCATCATGCCGAGCGCGACTTCGCGGACCACCGGCAGCCACGCGGCCTCCGCTTGGTCGAGGAGCGCGCGGCCATGCGTCTCGGCGAGCTTGGCGCCGACGGGCTTGAGGTAGTCGCCGGGATAGAGCCCCTCGGCGATGGCGAAGGGTTCGCCCAGTGCCTCTCGGTAGCGCTGGTAGGCCGAGCGGGCCAGCACATCGACCTGGGCACCCGCATCGTTGATGTAATATTCGCGCGTCACCTGCCGCCCGGCCGCGACCAGGAGATTGCACAGGGCATCGCCGAACACCGCGCCGCGGCCATGGCCGACATGCATCGGCCCGGTGGGATTGGCGGAGACGTACTCGACGTTGATCGGGCCGCCCTGCAGCTGCGCGCGGCCGAACCGCTCGGGATCCGCGAGCGCGCTGCGGATCACGTCGTGGAAGATCCCGGGCGCCAGGCGCAGGTTGATGAAGCCTGGGCCGGCGACGCTCGCCTCCAAGATCCGCGGATCGGCGCGCAGCTCCGCGGCCAGCGCCTCGCCGAGTGCCTTCGGGTTGGTCTTCGCTTCCTTCGCCAGGACTAGGGCGGCGTTGGTGGCGAGATCCCCGTGAGAAGAGTCGCGCGGCGGCTCGACGACGACGCGGCCGAGGTCGAGGCCCTCCGGCAGCTGGCCGGCGCGGGTCAGCGCCTCCACGGCCTCGCGCACGCGCGCCTCGAACAGGGCGAAGATGTTCATCGGTCTCGGTCTCGCTCGCGCGGGGGATGCTGCCGCCCGGCCGTCTCGGCCGGCGCCCGCACGAAGCCGTCTAGCAAGGGGGCGGGAGGGTGTCACGGCGGCTGCATGTCCGGGTCGGCCTGCGCCGCAAGCCGGCGTTAACCGCGCTATCGAAACGCATCGGCATTCGGTCGAACGCGCACAGTTTATCCCCACGCGATGACTACCGAAGCACCCGGGAGCATCTTGTCTTGGCCGGCGTGAATCTATGTGATCGATCCGATCGCAAAATTCTCGATCTCGGAGATCTTCATGAAGACCTTGATGATGGCGGGCGCGGCGCTCTGCGCGGTGGTCCTGGCGGTGCCCAGCGCCGAGGCCCGCGGCTTCCGGGGCGCCGGCTTCCATGGCGGTTACGGCGGCTATCACGGCGGCTTCGCCGGGCGCGGCGGTTACGGCCGCGGCTACGGCTATGGTCGCGGCTACGGATACCGCGGCGGCTATGGCCGCGGCCTCGGCTACGGTCTGGCGGGCGCCGGAATCGGCCTAGGTCTCGGGCTCGCGGCCGGCAGCCTCTATGGCGGCTATGGCTATGGCGGGGGCGGTTACGGCTATGGCTACCCGGCGGCCTATGGCGGCTACGATTACGCCTACCCGGCCGCCTACGGCGGCGGGTACGGCGGTTACGGATCCGGCTGCTACGGCAGCTTCACCTGCGGCTGCGGCTGCTGATCGCCCAAACCCCCTCGCCGGAGCTCACGGTTCGGTGAGGGGCAGGCCCCGGCTCGGCAATTCCCAGTACAGGTCGGGCGTCGTCGCGTAGAGCTTGCGGTGGGCCAACACCGCGTAGGTGTCGGTCATGCCGGCGATGTAGTCGGCGACCCGCCGGGCGATGCGGCCCTCGGAGGCGTCCGCCAGTCCGGAGCTCCATTCGTCCGGCATCCGCGACGGCGCAGCCGTGAAGGCCGAGAAGAGGTCGTTGACGATCGCGTCGGCTTTCTTGCGCACGGCCACCACGCCCGGGTGCCGGTACATCCGCGCCCACAGGAATCGCATGATCTCGGCATCGGCCGCCACGATGGCCGGCGAGAACGCGATGACCGGCTCGGCCGCGTGGCGGATGTCCTCCACGCTGCGTGGATCGAGCGCAGCGATCCGGCGGCCGCCCTCGCGGATCACGTCCTCCACGAAGCGCGTGATCACCCGCCGGGCGAGTTCGTGGATCACCCGGGACGGTTCGAGGCCCGGATGCAGCCGGTCGATCTCGTCGAGCAGATCGGCCAGGAACGGCACGGCGCGCAGGTGCGGAATCTCGAACAGGCCGGCGCGCAGGCCGTCGTCGAGATCGTGCGCCGCGTAGGCGATGTCGTCGGCGAGCGACGCCGCCTGTGCCTCCGGGCCGGCCTGGCTCCACAGGTCGAGCGGGTTCAGGGCATCGTATTCGAGGATCGCGGCCGGGATGCCGCGCTCGGCGTAGCGCGCGGTCGGCTGCCCGTCCCGGTCGAGCAGCGGCCCGTTGTGCTTGACCAGCCCCTCCAGGGTCTCCCAGGCGAGGTTGAGGCCGTCGAACCCGGCGTAGCGTCGCTCGAGCCGGGTGACGATCCGCAGGGCCTGGGCGTTGTGGTCGAACCCGCCATGGGCCGCCATGCAGGCGTCGAGCGCGTCCTCACCGGTATGGCCGAAGCAGGTGTGGCCGAGGTCGTGGCTCAGCGCCAAGGCCTCGGCCAGATCCTCGTCGAGCCCCAGAGCGCGGGCCAGCGCCCGGGCGATCTGGCTGACCTCCAGGGTATGGGTCAGGCGGGTGCGGTAATGGTCGCCCTCGTGATGCACGAAGACCTGGGTCTTGTGCTTCAGGCGCCGGAACGCCGTCGAATGGATGATCCGGTCCCGGTCGCGCTGGAAATCGCTGCGGGTCGGCGAGGATGCTTCGGCGATCAGCCGTCCGCGCGTCCGCGACGGATCCGTGGCGTAGGCCGCCCGCCAGCGCTCACCGTTCGGACGCACGGCGTCCGCTCTCGATCTCGCGCAGCCTATTCATGACCCCTCCCCGCCCGGCGCGTTGCGGCGCGGGCCTCGAACCCATATCTTGTGGGCCTAGGCGTGCTCGGCAACGGCCGGGTGACGCCATCCACCGGACACTTGCGTGGCCAAAGCACAGATGGCTGAGATCACCCTGACCCCCCGCGCCGCCAAGCGCATCAACGAGATCATGGGCGCGGAGCCTCCGGGCGCGTCGTTGCGCATCAGCGTCAACGGCGGCGGCTGCTCCGGTTTCTCCTACGCCTTCGACATCGCCCGGTCCCGGGAAGCGCAGGACGTGGCGATCGAGCGCGACGGCGCCACCGTGATCGTCGATCCGGTTTCGCTGGAATACATGTCTGGCTCGACCATCGATTTCGTGAACGACCTGATCGGCCAGTCCTTCAAGATCGAGAACCCATTGGCGACCGCCTCCTGCGGCTGCGGCACCTCGTTCTCGCTCTGATCGGCCGCGACGGCTTCCTCGTGTCGGAGCCGTTGCGCGTCTACGACACAGGAGCCGGCTCACAGCCTGCGCGCCCGGTGTGCGATTGCCTCGACCGGTAAAACGCGCCACCCATGCGGAGACCCCGCCTGAGCCGTGATCCGGACGAACCCATGATCCATCCGAAGGCCCGATCCCGCCTCCGGTCGGCTTTGGCCGCGACCTGCGCCCTCGCCTGCCTCGCCGGCATGGGGCTGCCCGCCCCGCTGGCGGCCCAGGAAGGCGCCGCCGCGGTCCAGGACGTCACTGTCACGGATGTCGTGCTGCCGCTGGGCGGCACGCTGCTCCGGGCGCCGAAGCTGACGGCCAGCGGCACGCGCCTGTCCAAGGACGAACTGGCGGCGATCCTGAAATCGGATTCTTCCGAGACCTGGGAGACGCGGCTGGCGCGGCTCGACGCCGGCAGCCTGACCATCCCGGTCCTGACCTCCGAGCATGCCGGCCCGGGCGACGACCGGCAGACCGTGACCTATCGCGACGTGGTCGCCCGGGACGTGAAATCCGGCCGCGTCCGGGAGCTCACCGCCGCGGGTGCGACAGTGAGCGCGGTGGCCGGTCCGAATCGCGGCAACGGTACCTACGACGAGGTCCGGGCGACCGATCTCGACCTCGCGGCGCTGAGCCGCCTCTACACGGTGCCGGGCGACGGCAAGGGGCCGGTGCAAAAGGTCTACGGCACGATCCAGGTGGCGGACGTGACCTACTCGGATGCGCGCGGCACGACCGTGAAGATCGCGCGCCTGAACGGCCGCGACCTCGGCGGGCGGCAGGTGCCGGATGGCTGGAACGGCGCCTTCGCGATCGTGGCCGCGGGCTTCCAGCCCCCGCACGACCGGCGGACCTTCGCGGCCTCGGCCGCCGACTTGATCGAGGCGACCGCTCTGGGCAGCCTGGACATGCAGGGTCTGAGCGTCAGCAACACCGATGCGCAGGGGCCGGTCCTGTTCGAGATCGGACGGGCGACCTACGGCGCCACCGGTGCCGAATCCGGCACGGTCCTGGAAAACATGACCCTCTCGCGCGGGAGCCTGCGCGCGCATCTCGGGCGCCTCGCGCTCACGAACGTCTCCCTGGCGCCGACGATCGCGGCCCTGCGCAGTTTCGCCGCCGAGCCCGAGACCCGGCCCGGGTTCAGCGATGCCGAGATGCGCCGCCTGACGCCGGCCTTGGGCGGCTTGACCCTGGTCGACCTGAGCATCGACCTGCCGGCCGACTCGGAACTTCCGAAACCTCCGCCGCAGGATCCGCGCCCTGCGCCCCGCGCGGCTGCACCCGGCAAGTCGGTTCCGGCCAAGCCAGCGGATGCCAAGGTGCCGGAGACGAAGTCCGGCGACCCGCTCGCGGTCACGATCGCACCGGCCCCCACCCGCAGGGTCGCCCTGCGCGAGGCCGCCTTGTCGTTCGGGCCCCCGCAGGACGGCTTGCCGAGCGCCAGTCGCCTCACCCTTTCCGGTCTGAGCCTGCCGGCGGATCTCGTGGCCGGCGCGCCCATCGTCGGCGCGCTGCCGGCCTACGGCTACCGCAATCTCGACCTTGATCTCGTGGCCGACGCGGCGCTGGACGAGAAGGCGCGCGACCTGTCGCTGCGCGAGGTCACGATCTCGGGCCGCGACCTCGGTACGATCCGGATCACCGGCACGCTGGGCGGCTTCGGACCGGAACTGTTCAACGGCACCCTGCCGGCCACCACGATGCTGATGTTCACAGGAAGCGCCAAGACCCTCGATCTGACGATCGAGAATGCCGGCCTGTTCGAGCGGTTTCTCGCCGCCCAGTCGAAGGATCTCAGCTTGAAGCCGGAGGAACTGCGCAAGGAATACGTCACGGCCAGCCTGCTCGGCGTGCCGGTGATCCTGGGCAACACCGCAGCCGCCAAGGGCATCGGCGCGGCGATGGGGCAGTTCGTGATGAAGCCCGGCAAGCTCGTCCTGCACGCCAAGTCCAAGGAGGCCGCCGGCATCGGCTTCATCGATATCGGCGCGGCCCGCTCGCCGGCGGCCCTGCTCGACCGGCTGGACGTGGACGCCAAGGCCAACTGAGCCCTCGGGATCGCCGGCCGCTGCCTGTCAGGAGCACCCGCTACTCCGCGATGATCCCGGGATGCCGCACCGCCAGCGCCGCCCGGGTCGCCTCGCCCCAGGCGCGGTCGCGCTGCCCGCGCGGTCGGTCGAGGGGCACGTCCGCCATGAGCGTCGCCGGCCGCTTCGAGACCAGCAGCAACCGATCCGCGATGCCGATCGCCTCGGCGACGTTGTGGGTCACCATCAGGACGCTCATGCCGGCGGAGTCCACCGTGTCGACCACCAATCCGCGCAGCTCCGCGGCGGCGGCATCGTCCAGCGACACGAACGGCTCGTCGAGCACCAGCACGCGGGGATCATCGGCGAGCGCGCGGGCGAGGGCCACCCGCCGCTGCATGCCGAGCGACAGCGCCTTCGGGTAGCTGCCGCGCCAGGGCGTCAGGCCGAGCTTGGCAAATAGCCCGTCGAGGTTCCGGCCGCGCCGTGCCCGCGGCAGACCGAGCCGGACATTGTGCTCGACGCTGCGCCAGGGCAGCAGCCGCGGCTCCTGAAATACCAAGCCGGTCTGCCCGGCGCCGGAGACCCGGCCCTCGAAATCGGTGTCGAGGCCGAGCAGGATGCGTAACGTGGTGGTCTTTCCAGCGCCGGATGGCCCGATCAGGCAGACGATCTCGCCGGCTTCGACGCCGAAGGCGAGATCGCGGACCGCCTCCACGGGCTCGGCGCCCTTGGAGCGGTAGACCTTCGCGGCGATCGCGACCTGGAGGACGGGTTCAGCGCCAGCGGCGGACATGGGCTTCGAGCCGCTGCAGGAGGAGGACGTCGATGCCGATCATCACGGCCATGAAGACGAGGCTGTAGCCGATGATCGCGGCGACATCGGTGCTCTGCACGAAGTAGTAGTTGATCGCGAAGCCGACCCCGTCGGGTCGTCCGAGCAACTCGACCACCAACACGATCTTCCAGGCGAGCGACAGGCCGGAGCGGGCCGCCGTGACCACGTAGGGCTGGAGCTGCGGCACCAGCACGTCGAGCGCCCAGGTACGCCGGTCGAACCGGTAGGCCTGGGCCATCTCGTCGAGGCCGGGATCGAGGTTGCGCGCGCCCTCGCGGACGATCACCGCGACGTTCGGCAGCTTGTTGAGCACCACCGCCAGGATCGCGGCGGTCTCGGTCAGCCCGACCCAGACATAGGCCAGCACGGTGATCACCAGGGCCGGCGTGTTGAGCAGGACGAGGAGCGGCGTGTCGAGGGTCAGGTCGGCGGCCTTCGAGCGCCCGAGGGCGACGCCCAGCAAGATGCCCAGCACCATCGCCACGGCGAAGGAGATCGCCACCCGGAGCAGCGTGATCCCGACATTGTGGACGAGGTCGCCGCGCTCCGCCTCCTGGATGATGAAGCGCAAGACCGCCATCGGGGCGGGCAACAGGCGCGACCCAGCCTCCAGCGCGGCGAATTGCCAGGCGGCGACGAGCACGGCGAGGGACGCGATACGGGTCAGTGCGCCCATGCGAGTCCGGTCATCCGAAGCCACGATGCTACGGGCAGCCTACGAGGCCGCTCAACCATTGCGGCCGCTGTCGTAATAGAGGTCCGGCGGCAGCCCGGCGCCCTTGCCGACGAGGCGGGCGCCGCCGAGGCGGGACATGACCGCGTAGAGCTGCTCGGCATCGGCGCGCTCCGCCGCCACCGGGCGACGCGGGATGCCGGCCAAGAAATCGCGCTTGAGCGCCTCGAAGGTCGCGTCGTTCTCGGCCGCCATCAGCGGGCGCACGACGTCCCAGGTGCTGGGATCGGCGGCCAGCATTTCCTTGGCGGCGCGGGACGCCCGCGCGAAACCGGCCACCGCCTCTGGCTTCTCCTTCACGGTCACGTCCTGGAACAGGTAGCCGATCAGGGAGACGTCGCCGGCTACGCCCAGCGCATGCATGATGTCCTCGGCGCCGACCAGCCGGCGAAAGCCCTTGGCCTCGAGCCGCGCGCAATAGGTCCAGTAGGTCAGCGCCGCGTCGAGGGCGCCCTGCTCCAGCTTCAGGGTGATCAGCGGCGGCGCGCCGTAGGCGATCTCGGCGGCATGCTCCATGTCGATCCCGGCGGCATCCTTGGCCTGAGCCTTCAGCAGCAGCCAGTTCTTGTCGAGCGGGCCGCCGGCGACGCCGAACCGCTTGCCGTCGAGGTCCTTGAGGCTTTTGATCGGGCTGTCGGCCGGCACCATCACGGCGCCCTCCGAGGTCGAGTACGGGATGAAGCGCACCGCCTGGCCGTCGTTGCCTAGCCGCGCCGCCCAGAGCAGGTCGCCGATGATCGTGTCGACCTGCCCGCCGATGAAGCCGATCCGCGCCGCGTCGTTGCCGGCGAGCTTGACCGCGTCGAGCTGGAAGCCGTTGGCGGTATCGAGGCCGCGGGCCTTGATCACCGCCGCTTCCCAGGTCGAGGTGCCGAACGGGAGGCTTCCGAGGCGGATCACCGGCACGTCCGCCCGCGCCGCCCGCAGGCCGAGGCCGCCGAGCAGGCCGCCGGCGAGCATTGCGCGCCGTGACAGCATCACGCCTTCTCCCATCGTATTGCGCGGTCTTCGGAGATCGCAGACTTGGAGGACCGCAGACTTGGGCGTGGACTTGTCCTGGCGCCATTGGAAAAAGGTCATAGGGCCCGCATGGCACGCCGTCCACCGCGGCGAATGTCCCTGCCCGCTTGCGCGCCGCCGGCGGCACGGGCACCGTCGTCCGTCGACGACGGCACGAGAAGGACGAGACGGATGAGCGAACGGCGCGAGGGTGCTCTGGACGAGGCGGCCGTGGAGGCGCGGCTCAAGGCCGAGCTGCCGGAGTGGCGGCTGGAGGGCGGCTGGATCCGCCGCACCTACAAGACGGCGGGCTGGAAGGGCACACTCATGGTGATCAACACCGTCGGCCATCTCGCCGAGGCCGCCTGGCACCACCCCGACATCACCGCCTCCTATGCCTGGGTCGAGGTGCGGCTGATGAACCACGCGGCCAAGGGCATCACCGACAAGGATTTCGCCCTGGCCCGGAAGATCGAGGAGGTCGTGTCCTGGCAGCCGGCCCTGGAGGGACAGGGGCTCGACGGCACGCCGTCCGATCCGCGCTTCGCCTACATCAAGTACGACAAGTAGCGCAGCCCGGAGCCGCCGGTTCACTGCGGCTCCTTTACCCGGCGGCACTCGGTCTTGAGGTAGGCGGTCTTGCCGATCTCCTCGCGCCGCTCGGTGCGGGCGATGATCTCCTGCCAGCCGGTGGCGCAGCCGAGCTCGTTGGCGACTCGAATTTTTCGCACCTCCAGCGCTTCGGCATCGGTGCAGGCCTCCTGGGCGAGACCGTTGGCGCAGACCAGGACGACGGCGATGAAGGCGTTCATGCGGGCGGGATTCCTCGGTTCACGCCCCGCTTACGCGCGGGGACGGCCCGGAGTTTCCGCCCATGGCGCCACCTGTGCGCCGGGATGATTCACGGTCGGCCCGCCCTGAGGGGGCGGAGGGGAGGGCCGACCGCTCATCGCAGCGTGGGGCCACACTGCGATCGGTGTGGCTGTTCGCTCAAGCGCCTTGCGCCGGAACCGGATGGCGGCTCTCCGGCCGGATCCGGTAGCAGCCGACATAGAGCGCGGGCAGGAACAGCAGTGTCAGGAACGTCGCGGCCAGGATGCCGCCGATCATCGCGAAGGCCATAGGTCCCCAGAACACCTCCCGGGCGATCGGGATCAGGCCCAGGCTTGCCGCGGCGGCGGTGAGCAGGATCGGCCGCATCCGGTGGTGCGTCGCCTCGTAGACGGCGTCCCACGGCGCCATCCCGTCGGCCCGGAACTCCTCGATCTGGCTTACCAGGATCACGGCGTTGCGGATGATGATGCCGATCAGGGCCAGGATGCCGAGGATCGCCACGAAGCCCATCGGCTTGTCGAACAGCAGCAGCGCCGGCACGACGCCGATCAGTCCGAGGGGCGCCACCGTGAAGACCAGCAGCATTCGGCCGACGCTCTGAAGCTGGACCATCAGCAGCAGCGCCATGGTGAGCAGCATCACCGGCACCACCGCGGCGATCGGGCCCTGGCCCTTGGCGGATTCCTCGACGGCGCCGCCGGTCTCCAGGGTGTAGCCCTCGGGCAGCGCCTTCGCGAAGGCATCGATGCCGGGTTGGAGCGCAGTGACGATGGTGGCGGGCTGGGTGGTGTCGCGGATCGTGGCCCGAACCGTCACGGTCGCCAGTCGGTTGCGCCGCCAGACGATCGGCTGCTCGAGGTCGTAGCCGATCCGCGCGAAGGACAGCAGCGGCACCACGGAGCCGTTGGCGAGGCCGACCTGCAGGGATTGCAGGGTGTCGAGCGACGAGCGCTCGGCGGCCCGCGCCCGCCCGACGACGTTGACCAGATAGATCGAGTCCCGCACCTGCGTGATCGCCTGGCCGCCCTCGATGCCGTTGAGGATGCCGGCGATGTCCTGGCTGGTCACACCGAGCTGGCGCGCCTTGTCCTGGAGGATCTCGACCCGCAGGACCTTGCCGGGCTCGTTCCAGTCGAAGGTCGGCACGTCGAGCCGCCGGTCGGTGGCGACGACGTTGGCGAGGTCGAGGGCGAGGCGGCGAACGGTCTCCATGTTCGCCCCGCTCAGCCGGTACTGGACCGGCCGGCCCACCGGCGGCCCGAGGCTCAGGGGCTGGACCAGCACGTCGGTGCCGACGCAGTCGCGGCGGCCGATCGCCTGGAGTCGGGCCATCACCTGATCCCGGATTTCCAGGGACTTCGTGACGACGACGATCTGCCCGTAGAAGGCGTTGGAGAGCTGCTGGTCGAGGGGCAGGTAGAAGCGTACAGCGCCCTGGCCGACATAGGACGACCAGCTGGTTACGTCCGGATCGTCCTTCAGATTCGCCTCGAACCGGTCCATCTGGGCCTTGGTCTCGGCGATGGTGGCGTTCTGCGGCAGCGTCAGGTCGACCAGCACCTCGGAGCGGTCCGAGGACGGGAAGAACTGTTGCTGGACGTGGCCCATCCCGACGATGGCCGCCGCCATCATAGCCAGGCAGAGGGCGACCGTGGTCCAGCGCCACGCCATAGCCAGCTTGAGCACCGCCAGGAACAACCGAGTCAGGAAACCGCGCTTCTCGGCGTGGTGCTTGACGGTCTTCGGCAGCAGCGTGACGCCGATCAGCGGGGCGAACAGCACCGCCACCACCCAGGAGACCAGCAACGCCGCAGCCAAAACCACGAACAGAGAGTAGGTGTACTCGCCCGCTCCCGAGCCGTTGAAGCCGATCGGCAGGAAGCCCGCCACCGTCACCAGCGTGCCGGTCAGCATCGGGAACGCCGTCGATGTGTAGGCGAAGGTCGCGGCCTTGCGCAGCGTATCGCCCTGTTCCAGCCGGGCGACCATCATCTCGACCGTGATCATCGCGTCGTCGACCAACAGGCCGAGCGCGATGATCAGGGCGCCGAGCGAGATGCGCTGCAGCGTCACATCCATCATCTGCATCACGACGAAGACGATCGCCAGCACGAGGGGAATCGAGACCGAGACCACCAGCCCGGCCCGGACGCCGAGACTGACGAAGCTGACGGCGAGCACGATCACGACGGCCTCGACCAGCGCCTCGGTGAAGCCGCCGACCGCGTGCTCGACCTGCTTGGGCTGGTCCGAGATCAGGTGGACGCCCACGCCCACCGGCAGCGTCGCCTCGATCCACCGCATCTGATCCTTCAAGGCCTCGCCGAAATGCAGCAGGTTGGCGCCCGGCCGCATGGCGATGGCGAGGCCGATGGCCGGCTCGCCGTTGACCCGGAACATCGGGGCGGGCGGATCCTCGTAGCCGCGGCTGATGTCGGCGATATCGGCCAGCCGGAAGAAGCGGTCGTTGACCCGCAGGTTCACGTCCTGGAGGGAGGCTTCCGAGGTGAAGGAGCCGCTGACCCGCAGCGAGACGCGCTCCGGCCCGGCCTGCACGACGCCAGAGGCCGAAACCGCGTTCTGGGATTGCAGCGCCTTGATCAGCGCCTGAAAATCGATGCCGTAGCCGGCAAGCTTGCGAGTCGAGAAGTCGAGGTAGATCGTCTCGGCCTGGGTACCGATCAGCTGGGTCTTGCCGATGTCGGGCACCCGCAGGACCTCGGTGCGCACGCCCTCGACGTAGTCGCGCAGCTGCCGGTAGGTCAGCCCGTCGGCGGTGAACGCGTAGATGTTGCCGTAGACGTCGCCGAACTCGTCGTTGAAAAACGGGCCCTGCACGCCGTCCGGGAACTGGCCCTTGATGTCGCCCAGCCGCTTGCGGACCTGGTAGAAGGCCGGCTGCACATCGGATTTCTTCAGGGTGTCGCGGAACTGCACGAACACCGTCGAGGAGCCCGGCGTGGTGTAGCTGCGGACGTAATCGAGGCCGTTGAGCTGCTGCAGCTCCTTCTCGATCCGGTCGGTGACCTGATCGATCGTGTCCTTGATCGTGGCGCCAGGCCACGTCGTCTGCACGACCACCGTCTTGATCGTGAACGGCGGATCCTCCTCGCGGCCCAGGCGGCTATAGGCCATCACGCCCGCGACGAGCGCGACCGCCATCAGGAACCAGACGAACGAGCGATGCCCGAGCGCCCAGTCGGAGAGATTGAAATCCTTCACGGGAAACCCTCGTCCGGCCGGCTCAACGGGCGTCGTCGGTCAGGCGCACGGCCTGGCCTTCGCGCAGGGTGTGGACGCCCGCGACCACGATCCGCTCGCCCGGTGCGAGACCGTCGCTGATCGCGACGCGGCCACCCTCGACCGCCTCCGTGGCGGCGGCCGGCGTCACGTCGCGGCGCGTCACCGCCTTGCCGTCTGCGGCGACGATCCAGACGGAGCGCCGCCGTCCGTCTTCGAGCAGCGCGGAGTCCGGCAGGAGGAAGTGGCGGGGGACCTTGCGCATGAGCGACACGTCGATGGTCGCGCCGAGTCGGAACGCCGGACCGGGATCCTCCAGGGTGATGCGGATGCGTCGGGAGCGCGTCCCCGCCTCGGCGAGCGGCGCGATCTCCCGGACGCGGCCCTTGGCCGTCAGCTCCGGCGCGCTCTGGAGCGACACGTTGAACACGCCGTCCGCCGGTAAGGCGCCGACATATTGCTCCGGGATGTCGACCACGGCCTCGCGGATCTCCGGCCGGGCGACGGTCACGACGCCCTGGCCGGCGCTGAGCACTTGCCCGACTTCAGCGAGGCGCTGGGTGACGACGCCGTCGAACTCGGCCTTCAGCTCCGTGTAGCCCATCTGGTCCCGAGCCTTCTGAAGGCTCGCCGCGGCCTGATCGAGCCGCGCCCGGGCGGTATCGCGCTTGGCCACCGCCTGATCGAGGGACGCCTGCGAAACGTTGTTGCCCGCCATCAGCCGCCTGGCGCGCGCCTCGGCCGCCTCGGCATTTTCGGCCTGCGCGCGGGCGTCGGCGAGGTCGGCCTCGGCGCGGGTCAAGTCGAACCGCGTGACGACGGTGTCGAGGGCGGCGAGCCGCTGCCCCTTCTTGACGATATCGCCGACGGTCACGTCGCGCGCCACCATGCGGCCCGGAATCTGGAAGCCGAGCTGCGACTGGTAGCGAGGCTCGATCGTGCCGGCGAAGGGGCCGAATGCAATGTTGTCGCTCGGCACCGCGACCTGCGTGAGGACCGGCCGCACCGGCGCCGCCGCCTCCTGGGGCGCGTCGCCATGGCTGTCGCAACCGCCGAGAATGAGAGCGAATGCGGTGGCCGCCAGAACCGGGCGCACACTCATGGGTTGCCTCCGACGAGGGCGGCGGCAACCTCCTGCCCCGGCCGCAGAAACTGGATGCCCGCAATGATGACGTGCTCGCCCGGCTCGACACCGCTCTTCAAGGCGATGACGTCCGGCCCGTACCGGTCGATCTCGACAGTGCGGACGGCCACGGTCCGCTTGCTGGTGTCGTAGATCCAGACCGCCGGGTGGCCGTCGTAGCGATAGAGTGCCGACCAGGGCAGGATCACCGCATCGTGCGGCGCGAAGCGGCCGTGGCCGATGACGACGGCGCCGAGGCCCATGGCCGGCGGCGTCTGCTCCAGGCCGATCTTGACCCGGACCGTGCCGCTCGACGCATCCACCGTCGGCGAGACCTCGCGCACGGTTCCGCGCGCCGTGATCGCGGGGTTCGCCTGCAACGCCACCATGATGGTCTTGTCGCCCGGCGGACGCGCAGTCAGCGATTCGTAGACGTTGAACACCGCGTCGCGCGGCCCGTCCTGGGCGAGCACGAGGACGGTCTGGCCGGACTGGACCACCTGGCCGACCTCGACGCTGCGGCTCGTCACCATCCCGGATACGCCGGCGCGCAACTCGGTATAGGAGAACTGCTCCTGCGCGGTCCCGAGGGCCGCCTTGGCGGAATCGACGGCGGCTTGCGTGGTCCGCAGTTCCTGCTCGGCGTTGTCGTAGCTCGGCCGTGTCGTGTAGCCGCCCGCCAGGAGCTGCTTCTGGCGCTCGTAGGCCATCTTCGCCTGGGTCAGCAGCGCCTCCGCGGAGGCCAGGGCAGCCTTGGCGTTGTCGAGATTGGCCCGCTGGGTCAGCGGCTCGAGTACGGCGAGCACCTGATCGGCCTCGACGTGATCGCCGACCTCGACCCGCCGCTCGGCGACCTTGCCGTTCGTCCGGAACGAGACGTTGACCTGCGCCTGGGCCTGGATGTCGCCGGTCAGCACCACCTCCGAGGCGACCGGCGTGCGCCGCGCCTCGACGACCCGGACTCGCGCGAGGGCCGAATCGGGCGCGGTCGCGGGGTCAGCAGCCCAAGCCGCAGGTGCGAAGGCGATCGTCGCGAAGACGAGAGCTCTGTATCGGTGAGCGATCATGCGGATCATGCGTTTGCCGGTTGCGGACGAAGGGCCCCAACGGCGTGGCGCGTTCCTACTCCATCGCTTACATACCGTCCAGTCGGTTTCTAATTGGTGATCCATGCGCGTGAAACGGCAGCGGCTGGTGGAACGGCCCGAAATCATCCTGGAGGCGGCCGATGCCGTGCTGCGCAAGGGCGGCGCGCGGGCTCTCACCATCGATGCGGTCGCGGCCGAGGCCGGGTTGAGCAAGGGCGGCGTGCTGCATCATTACGCGTCGAAGGACGCGCTCATCCTGGCCCTGGTCGCCCGTAAGCTGACCGAGCTGCGTGACGGCATCGCCGCCTGCGAGAGTGAACTCGCACCCGGCCCGGCGCAGCTGCCGCGGGCCATGGTGGCCCACGCGCGGTCACATTATTGCGACGATGACGAGTCGTCGCGCGCCCTGCTGCTGGCTTCGATCGAGTATCCCGAGGCCCTGGACGATTACCGCGCCTTCGTGGCGGATCGGCTCGACCGGCTCGCCGGGATGAACGGTGCCTGCCCGGGCGAGGGCTCGGTCCTGTTCTTCGCGATTCTGGGCGTGATCATGGGCCGGACCTTGGGCTTCCACCAGCTCGACGCGAACGAACTGGAACCCGTGTTCCAGGCCCTGGAACGCATCGCCCGCAAATCCGAAGCGTGAACCCTCACCACGCGGCGCCGGACGCGCCGCATCGGTTGTATCGATCTGCAAACACGTCGAAATTTCGCGCACGGGGACAGATTCGAACCGCAATCCTCCGCGATGGTCGTTTCATCGCGGAAGATGTACGGGGTGACCTGTGTCGGACACCCCGTAAAAATCGTCGCGGTGTCTTTACCGGATTGCCGGAACGACCGTGCGATGAAAGAGTCTCAATCGTGTCGCGTCTTCGGGTGGTCGGACCATTGCATGCGGATGACGATTGTCCGGACGAGAATACCGGATCGTCATGCGCCCATGGGACGTCCGGCGGCACAAGCGTGTTGACAGCCGTCCCATTACTCGCCGCCAGCGTAACGTCATGAGCGAACACGCCGCGATTTCGTCGTCCGACGACCTGCGCCATGCTCTGGCGCGCGCGCTCTACGAACACGATGGAAGCGAAATCGCCGATTATCCGGCTTGGGACGGAGAGTTCCTGGATACGCGCCATCCCGGGCTGCGCGAGCGCTATCTCCGGCGGGCCGACGCACTGGCGGATGGCCCCCTGGCCGCCCTGGTCACGGATTTGGATGCGCAGACCGCACGTGACGAGGAGTTGCGTGTCTTGAGACGTCAGCGGATGGCCCCGGAGCGCGAGCGCGAGCTTCTGGAGGCCAACAACCGCATCCTCGCGCGCGCCAATGCGGCGGAGGCCGCCCGGGACGCCGCCGAAGCGGCCCTCGCCGTGGCTCAGCGGGAGCGGGAGGTCGCCCGGGAATCCGAGGCGTTCTGGCAGCACTTCGCCTTCGACGCCGACGAATTGGCGACCCAGCGGTTGATCGAGCAGACCGACGCCCGGGCCGAGGCCGAACGGACCGCGATCCGCGAACGCTGCCGGCGGGAGCGGGCCGAGAGCGCGCTCCGGCTCTTCGCCGACCGGGCTGAGGTAATGCCGAAGGAAGGCTGGGCGTCGGAATTGACCAAGGCCAATCGCGACATTCCGCTCTGGTGGTTCCACGCCGCTCGGGTCGCGCTGGAATCGCACGAGCCGCCAGCCAATCCGGAGGCGGACACGCCCTGACTGGCTTCGATGAGGGCCGGTCAGCGCGGCCGATCGGGCCGCGCGCGCACCATCGCCAGCCGGCCCACGAATGAATGCAGAGTCAGGCTGCGGCCGGCCGTGCCAGATCCGCCGGCGGCTCGCGGAACAGAGCCGTGCAGCCGGAGCCGCGATGCATGCTGAGGATCGAGGCCCGGTCGATGTCCGGATGCGCCTTCAGCACCTTCTGCACGCAGCACAGGACGCGCTCATACTGCGCGGCGTCGAAATTCGGTTCCAGCGGACTCACGGCGATGTACGTTTCGACCACGAGCACGCGCTCGGCCCGGTCGCGGTCGACATCGACGGCGATCCAGGACGACTTGATCAGGCTGGTGCTGGCGAGCATGGGCGTTCCTCGTTCAGCTTTGTTGCGCGGTCGTTCGCGGGGCGAACAACCGATTTTGGCGGAATGATGGACCGCCTTGAGACGTATGCCAAGAGGGCGAGGACCAGTTCCCCCGTTGCTCTGCCGGGTTCGCGTTGAGACCTGAAACTCTTGGGTCTATGCTGGGGAGCCAGACACAACCTTTACGAGTGCTTCTTTCTACTCGCCTCTGGCGGATGGCATGTGGTATACAAATTTTAAGGTCCACCAGCTTGGGCCATCGTGACGGAACCGCAATTCGACGGGGCCGCGCATCGGGAGGGAGTTTCGGCATGGTCCGTCCGAGAACGCGAGACGCGTGTTTCCAGACCCGCTGCGCAGCCGCCACGCGCGTGAGACCGATCTGAGACACCTCCCGTCGCCGCATCCCGAAACCCGACCCGAGATCCGAGACCGATCATGACCAAGGCCCTCGAAGGCGTCCGCATCCTGGACTTCACCCACGTTCAATCCGGCCCGACCTGTACCCAGCTCCTGGCCTGGTTCGGGGCCGACGTGATCAAGGTCGAGCGGCCGGGCGTCGGCGACGCCACCCGCCAGCAGCTCCAGGACATTCCGGATGTGGACAGCCTGTATTTCACGATGCTGAACCACAACAAGCGCTCGCTCACGCTCGATTCGAAGAACCCGAAGGGCAAGGAGGTGCTCTGGCGCCTGATCGAGGAATGCGATGTCCTGGTCGAGAACTTCGCCCCCGGGGCGCTCGCCCGGATGGGGCTGACCTGGGAGAAGATCCACGCGAAGAACCCGCGCATGATCCTCGCCTCGGTGAAGGGTTTCGGGCCCGGCCGCTACGAGGAGTGCAAGGTCTACGAGAACGTCGCGCAATGCGCCGGCGGCTCGGCCTCCACCACCGGCTTCCGCGACGGCATCCCGATGGTGACCGGCGCCCAGATCGGCGATTCCGGCACAGGCCTGCACTTGGCGCTCGGCATCGTCACCGCCCTGTACCACCGCACCCAGACCGGGCTGGGCCAGAAGGTCGATTGCGCCATGCAGGATGGCGTGCTCAACCTGTGCCGGGTGAAGCTGCGCGACCAGCAGCGTCTGGAGCACGGCCCCCTGAAGGAATATAGCCAGTTCGGCGAGGGCATCCCGTTCGGCGAGGCGACCCCGCGGGCGGGCAACGATTCCGGCGGCGGCCAGCCCGGCCGGATCCTGCGCTGCAAGGGCTGGGAGCAGGACCCGAACGCCTACATCTACGTGATCACGCAGGCCGCGGTCTGGGACCCGATCTGCGACATCATCGGCGAGCCGGGCTGGAAGACCGATCCGAACTACGCCTCGCCGAAGGCGCGCCTGCCACATCTCAACGAGATCTTCACGCGTATCGAGGCCTGGACGATGAAGATGTCCAAGTTCGAGGCGATGGACATCCTGAACGGCCACGATATCCCGTGCGGGCCGATCCTGTCCATGAAGGAGATCGCCGCCGACGAGGCCCTGCGGGCGACCGGCACCATCGTGGAAGTCGATCACCCAACCCGCGGCCGCTACCTCTCGGTCGGCAACCCGATCAAGCTGTCGGCGAGCCCGACGGACGTGGTCCGTTCGCCGCTGCTCGGCGAGCATACCGACGAGATCCTGCGCGACGTGCTGAAATATTCGGCCGAGGAGGTCGCGGAGATCTCCGGGTCCGGCGCCATCGGCGGGGTGCAGAAGATCGCCGCGGAGTGAGGATGATCGGCGATCCCGGGCTCGACGTCCGGGGTCGCCGCTGCCCGTTCCCGTAACATCGCCTTCAAATCCAAAACATCCCGCCCCGCTTCGGGGCCGGACGACGCTAGGGATCGCCCATGCGCATCGCCGTCATCGGTCAGCAGGATTTCGGCAAGGCCGTCCTGGAAGCGTTTCTGAAGCGCGGCGACACCGTCGTGGGCGTCTTCTGCGCGCCGGAAAAGCCGGGCGCCAAGCCGGACGTCTTGAAGACTGCGGCGCTGGAGAAAAGCCTGCCGATCTTTCAGTTCCCGAACCTGAAGAGCCCGGAAGCCGAGGCGGCGATGCGCGGCCTCGACGCCGATATCGGCATTATGGCCTACGTGCTGCAATTCGCACCGCAAAGCTTCGTCACTATCCCGAAGCATGGGACGATCCAGTATCATCCGAGCCTGTTGCCGCGCTATCGCGGGCCCTCCTCGATCAATTGGCCGATCGCCAAGGGCGACCTGCAGACCGGGCTCACGATCTTCCGTCCCACCGACGGCCTCGATGAGGGTCCGGTGATCCTTCAGAAAACCTGCGAGATCGGCGGCGACGCCACGCTCGGCGACATCTACTTCGACAGCCTGTTCCCGATGGGCGTCGACGCGATGCTAGAGGCGGCCGACTTGGTGGTCGCGGGCCAGCACATCGAGATCGATCAGGACGAGGATGCGGCGAGCTACGAAGGCTGGTTCCGCGCCGCGGAAGCCGAGATCCGCTGGTCGGCCCATGCCGACCAGATCTACAACCTGATCCGGGCCGCGAACCCGGCCCCCGGGGCCTGGACCACCCTAGACGGCAAGAAGCTGCAGATCTTCGACGCGCGCCTGCACCCGGTCCGCCGCCTCGGCGACGTGAAGGGCAAGCCCGGCGAGGTGATCGCCGTGGACGAGGACGGTTTCAGCGTCTGCGCACAGGGCGGCCGAATCGAGATCCAGAAGGTCAAGCCGGAGGACGCGAAGAAGATCTCGGCCGCGGAGTTCGCCGCTTCGGGAGGCATCGCGCTCGGCCAGATCCTCGGCCGGTAGGCCGAGGAAAGCCTCGGTTCAGGTCTTGTCGACGGCGTTCAGCCCGTAGCCGCGGAAGCGCTCGACGGTGCTGTTGATCTCGTGGTCGGACAGGATGTTGGGCGCGCCGACCTGAAGCGCCACGGCGTATTGCCAGCACAGGGTCTCCAACTCGACGGCGAGCCACAGGGCCTTCTCGATAGTCCCACCGGCGGCGATCATGCCGTGGTTGGCGAGCAGGCAGACGTTCCGGTCCTTGAGCGCCGCCAGGGCCAGCTCCGTCAGCTCCGCGGTGCCGTAGGGCGCGTAGGGCGCACAGCGCACATTCGGCCCGCCGAAGGCCGCGATCATGTAATGCACCGCCGGGATCTCCCGCCCGCATAGGGCGAAGGCGGTGCAGTGGATCGGGTGGGCGTGGACGACGGCGCCGATCTCGGGCCGCGCCGCCAGGATGTCCCGGTGGAAGCGCCATTCGGAGGAGGGCTTCAGCCCCGCCGGGTGTGTCCCATCGAAGGCCAGGGGTACGATGTCGTCCGGCCCCATGCGAGCCGTGGGCAGCCCGGAGGGCGTGATCAGGATGCCGTCGCGGAACCGCACCGAGACGTTGCCCGAGGTGCCGCGGTTCAGGCCCTGCGCGTCGAGGTCCCGCGCCGCCGTCACCACGCTCTCGCGTGCGATCCGCTCGTCCCTATCCATGCCCGATCCTCGGATGAACCCCGTACCGGGTACGCGCGAAGCCCCGGCGCCGTAAAGCCGGCGCCGGGGCTCCTATCGTTTGGTCCGCTGTCTTACTTGGCCAGCACCGGTGCGAGGTTGGCCTGCGGCGCCTTGGTGTAGGCGGCCCGCATCGGCTTCAGCACGAACAGGGCCAGGAACGCCGCCAGGATGTTGAGCCCGGCAGCCACCAGGAACACCATGTGCCAGCTCCCGGTCATGGTCGTGAGCACGCTTGTATAGGGCACGATCAGCGCCGCCGTGCCCTTGGCGGTGTAGAGCAGGCCGGCATTGGTCGCCGCGTATTTCGACCCGAACGTGTCGCCGCAGGTCGCCGGGAACAGGGAGTAGATCTCACCCCAGGCGAAGAACACCAGGCCGGTGAGCAGCACGAAGGCGATCGGGTTCTCGCCGAGCTGGCTCAGCGCATAGATGCCGAGGCCCTCGATCGCGAAGGAGATGAACATCGTGTTCTCGCGGCCGATATGGTCCGAGACCCAGCCGAAGAACGGCCGCGTCACGCCGTTGAGCACCCGGTCCAGGGTCGCCGCGAAGGTGAGCGCCGGCAGCGTGATCCCGAGCAGCGAGACCGGCACCTCGGCGATCTTGAAGTCCTTGGCGATCGGGCCGAGCTGCGCGGTCGCCATCAGGCCGCCGGCGGCCATCATGACGAACATCGCGTACATCACCCAGAAGATCGGGGTGCGCACCGTTTCGGACGGCTTGAAGTCGCGCTTGGATTGGCTGACCCGGGCGACGTCCGGGACCTGGCCCTTCGCCGGCGCCCGCAGGAACAGCGCGATCAGCATCACGATCAAGCCTTGGCCGATACCGAACGAGAAGAAGGCGGCCTCGTAGCCTTGCGATTTGATCATCGCCTGGATCGGAACGACCGTGAGCGCCGAGCCGGCGCCGAAGCCCATCGCGGTGATGCCGGCGGCAAGTCCGCGGCGGTCCGGGAACCACTTGAGGGAGTTTCCGACGCAGGTTCCGTAGACCGCGCCCGCGCCGGTGCCGCCGATGGCGGCGGCCACGTAGAGCATCGTGAGGGTGTCGGCGTAGGAATTCATCACCCAGGCGATGCCGCAGAGCAGGCCGCCGAACAGGGTGACGATCCGCGGTCCGTATTTGTCGACGAACCAGCCCTCGATCGGCACCAGCCAGGTCTCGGTGACGACGAACAGCGTGAACGCGACCTGGATCGCCGCGCGATCCCAGCCGTGGCGCTCCTGCATCGGGTTCACGAAGAAGGTCCAGCCGTATTGCATGTTGGCGATCATGCACATGCAGACGACGCCGAATGCGAGCTGCAGCCATCGGCCGGGCCCGACCGACTTGCGGATCTCGGACATACGCTTCCCTCCAGGTTGGATTTATTATTTTCTGTCGAACCTCGGCCGTGGTTATGCCTGGACAGAGCGAGACACGGCAGAACAAAGCGAGCGGCGTGCTTTGAAAAATTCTTGCGTGACGGACAAATCAAGTCTCGGCTGTGCCGCGATCCACCGCCCAGAGATCGTGCGCGCACTGGATTGGTCTACGATATGCCAGAATAAAGGTGCTGAGATCAGATGATTCTGTCAATCAATCTTGCATAAAAATACATGATTGTGCCGCTGGATTACCGGATCGTCTCAGACGTAAGCTCGGTTTCGGCATTACCGTTCCGGTTCGAGCCCCTCGAACCGTGCGTCTCACTCACGGCTGGCGGCGACCGCTCTGTGGAGTTGGCTCGCAATCGACTAGGATCGGGCAAAGGTTTGGGCTAGTTCGTTTTGCGAGCGCGCGACAGAGAACACGTGCGAGAAATCATGGGCATGGGCCGACTGGACGAGGCATGTCGAACTCTGAACCGTTGAGCGTTAAACCGATCGTCGCCAGCTCCAGTCTACGGACCTTGGCTTATGAAGCGCTCAAGACTGCTATCACCAACATGGACATCTACGGGCGGCCCGACGAGGTGCGGCTCGACGAGCGGAAACTGTCGCAGGATCTCGGCGTCAGCCGCACGCCCGTTCGTGAGGCGCTCACCGTCCTGGAGCAGGAAGGGTTCGTCCGCTCCGAGGCCCGGCGCGGTGTCTTCGTCATCAAGAAGAACAAGCGCGAAATCGTCGGCATGATTCACGCCTGGACGGCCCTGGAGAGCATGGCGGCCCGCCTCGCCTGTACCCGAGCGACCGAAGCGCAGCTCCGATCGCTACGCGAATCATTTCCGGAGTTCTACGAGGGACAGCCGGCCGAACATATCGACGAATACTCGGACGCCAATATCCGCTTCCATCAACGGATCATCGCGCTCGGGCATTGCGAGCCGATCGCCGAACTGACCAGCAACCTGCTGATGCATGTGCGCGGCATCCGCAGCACTGCGCTCCGGCAGGGCGATCGGGCCGAGCGCTCGATCCGTGAGCACGTGGCGATCATCGCCGCGCTCGAAGCCCGGGACGCTGACAATGCGGAGCGGCTCGTGCGGGAACACGGCCTCGGCCTCGCCCAGCACGTGGACACCTACGGCGATTACCTCGATTGAGGGTCGTCGACCGGATGTTGAAACGTGGGTCGATCGGCCTCGGCTGACACGTCGGTGGCCCGGCCGACGGCGTGATCGGCGTCTGCCCTCTCGTCAGCTTCCCGCAGGTGGATCCATCGACCGTGAACGCCGGCAGGTTCGCGCGTCGCGGATCGCATGGCGCACGCCGATTGCGGTGCAATATGCCGCCCTTCGACCAGAAGCTATCTTCGCGCATCGGGCACGCGGCAGCTGACGTCGCAGCGGACGGGACGGATCACGCTCGGGTCCACCGTCACGGCATGCATTCCAAGCATGACTGGAATTCGGTATCTGGCATACCAGTTTGCGGCGCGGCATGGCATCTCTTGCATCGCACCATCGCTGTCCTGCCGAGCTGCACCGGAGCCTCCCGATGATCGCCAGTTTCCTCGTCCTGTTTGTCGCCCTCGCCGCTTGCCAGGCGCTGCTGGCCGTCAAGCTTGCGGACATCCTCAGTCCGTCCGCCGATGCCGGCAAGCCGGTCACCCGGCCGGCCCATCAGGACGGCGCCGTCAGCCTCGCCTGACCACCGCTTTTCCGGCCTCTATACGCGGGCAGACTGCGTAGGGTTAACACTTTGCTCAAGGGTTTCCGCTAGAGTCAACGGATCGTTGACCATGCGGGCGAGGGAGCAACCGCGTTGGCCCTCGGCCTCTCGTCACGGACCGGGGACGGTCCGTTCGTCCTCCTGGTCTCGGATCGTCCGTCCGAATGCGCCGCCCTGGAGCGCGCCATCGCCCTGGTGATGGATTGCTGGGCGGTCCCCGCCGGCAAGGCGATCCCCCCGGGACGTCCGCATCTCATCATTCTGGATCTGCCGCCGACGCAGGCCGTCGCGCTGGAGCCGGCCCTGACCCATCGTGGGCTGCCGGTTCCGCGCCTCGTCCTGGTTCGCGGCGAGCCTTTGAAGGCGTCCCCGCATGTGCGCCAGCTGCCGGCGGCCGCTCCGCGCCAGCTGGTGCTGGCGAACGTCTTCGCGATGATCGAGGCGGTGACCCGCTCGGTGGAAACCCGCCGGCAGAAACTCGTCGGGCGCGTCTCGGACGCCACTGCGATCGTGTCCGAACTGTTCGACAGCGCGGCGCTCGGCGCGGGGCTGCAGCGCGCCGATGTCGAGCGTGGCACCGAGCTGGTGCTGGCCGCCGTCTCGGAGGCCGGGATCACGGATTGGCTGGCCGAGGTTTGGCGCCACGATATCGGCGTCTACCAGCACACGCTGGGGGTGGCCGGCCATGCCGCGAGCTTCGGCGCGCAGATCGGGCTGAGCCGGATCGATCTCGCACGGCTGGTGCGGTCCGCCCTCCTCCACGATATCGGCAAGTGCCGCATCCCGAGCGAGATCCTGAACAAGCCCGGCCACCTCGACCCGGAGGAGTTGCGGCTGATGCAGCGCCATCCGGTGATCGGCGCCGACCTCCTGCGGGCGCAGGGCACGTTCGAGAACGAGGTCATCGACGTCGTCCTGCACCACCACGAGCGCCTCGACGGGACCGGCTATCCGGACCGGCTCCGGGGCGCGGCGATCTCCGATCTGGTGCGGATCGTGGCGATCTGCGACGTGTTCTCGGCCCTGACCGAGCGCCGCGCCTACCGGAAACCCGCCAGTCCCGCCGAGGCTCTAGCGATCATGACCGACGGGTCCGGCCATCTCGACCCCGATCTCCTGCGCGTCTTCGCGCCGGTCATGCTCGGGGGCGACGCGCTCGCGGCGTGATGCCGTGGCCCCGGCGCCACGGTTCGATCGCGCGGTTCGAGGCCGACGACCAGCGCCGCGCTTTCGCCGCAACCGCGCCCGAGGGAGACGCACCCCGTCTGGAAGCGCTGTCCCCCCGTGTCGAAATTTTCCCTCGCCGTCGCTGCCGCCCTGTCGCTATCGCTCGCCGGTTGCGGTGGCCTGTCCTTCACGCCCGAACCGGATGTCGAGACCGCCACCCATACCGCGATCCTCGACGAGGTCGCTGCCGCAGCCGCGATCTCGGCCTATCGAGTCCAGCATGGGTTGAGCCCGGTCGTGGTGGACACCACGTTGGTGAAGGCCGCCGCCTTCCAGGCCGGCAACAACGCCCGCCATGGCCAGCTCAGCCATGATGTCGGCGGCAGCTTCACGTCGCGCATGGCCTCGGCGGGATTGGCGAGGTCCTACGCCGCGGAAAATCTCAGTGCCGGTTCGGAAACCTTCGAGCAGGTGCTCGCCCGCTGGAAGGCCAGCCCCGAGCACAACAAGAACATGCTGCTCCCGCAGATCCGTCGGATTGGCATCGCCCGCGTCGACGCGCCGGACACTCGCTACAAGCGGTTCTGGGCGCTGGTGATGGCGGGCGGCTGATCAATCAGGGCTCGGCCAGAGCCAGATCGATGATCCGCAACTGCGCCCGCTCGGCCCCGCGCCAGCGGTCGCAGGATAGCGTGCCGGCTACGTGCATCTCCTGGCCGATCCCTTTAAGCAGGGCCTGCCCGAGCGGGCGTTCGGCCGCGCGAAAGCAGATCGCTCCGACCGCCTGACCGTCGCGGCTGCGCAGGCGAGCGCGGACATGGCCCGAGCCCACGAGCGCAGCATCGACCAGCCGGTGGCGCCCGAGGGCGAAGACAGGCTCCGGGGCGCCCTGCCCGAACGGGCCGGCCCGCTGGAGCAGCCGCACGGTCTCGGCCGTGGCGCCGCCGGCGCTGAGGCCGCCGTCAATCAGCAGCGCATCCGCCGCCCGCGAGACCGCGACGCTGGCGCCGAGCAGGGCCGACAGATGGGTCTCGAGGCGCGGGATGTCGTCGGCCCGCAGGGTGACGCCGGCCGCCATGGCGTGGCCGCCGCCCTTGCTGGCAAGCCCGGCCTCGACGCAGGCGCGAACGGCAAGGCCGAGATCGGCCCCAGGGATCGAGCGCCCGGAGCCGGTGGCGCTGCCGTCCGGCCGGATCGCGAAGGCGAAGGCGGGGCGGTTGAAGCGCTCCTTGAGGCGCGCCGCGATCAGCCCGACGATGCCGGGATGCCACTCCGCGTTGCCGGTAACCAGCACGGCGCGCGCTGGGTCGAGGGTCAGGGCGCGGTCCATCTCGGCCTCGGCCTCGGACACCGCTTGGGCCTCGATCGCCTGACGCTCGCGGTTGAGACGGTCGAGATCGGCGGCAATCTTAGCGGCCTCTGCCGGGTCGGCCGTCGTGAGCAGGCGCGCCCCGAGGGCCGAATCGCCGATCCGCCCGCCGGCATTGATCCGTGGGCCCAGCACGAAACCGAGATGCCAGGATTCCGGAGGCTCGCTGAGGGAGGCGGCGTCGAGCAGCGCCGCGAGGCCGGTTCGCCCCCGGTGGCGCATCACCGTCAGCCCCTGGGTCACGAAGGCGCGGTTCAGGCCGATCAGCGGCACGACGTCGGCCACCGTCGCCAGGGCCACGAGGTCGAGGGCGTCGGTGAGGGTCGGCTCGGGGCGATCCGAGCCAAAATAGCCGTCCCGGCGCAGGGCGCGGTTGAGGGCGGCCAGCGTCAGGAACACGACCCCGGCGGCGCAGAGATGGC
>NZ_JAKSYJ010000081.1 GCF_022829365.1 Methylobacterium sp. J-077
CGTGGATTTGTCCTGCTGCCGCGGCGCTGGGTGGTGGAGCGCTCCTTCGCCTGGGCGACGCGCTGTCGGGGTCTGGCCAAAAACTATGAGCGTTATGCCAGCACGCTCGCTTGTTTTCTCCTGATCGCTTTCGTCTGCCCCCCGAAGTAGGCGCCGGTCCAGGTGAACACCGGCACCGGGGTGAACAACGGCGGCGGCGCGGCGCGGCGCGGCAGGGCGGCGGCGGCAGCCGCGCCGGTCAGGAGGGCCGTGGCGGCGCTCGCGAGAAGAAGCTTCTTGATCATCTGGTCCTCAATCTCCCGTTGATCGGGATGTGCCGGGGGACAGGACGTCAGGAGCGGCCGGCGCGATAGTGCAATGGTGCAACAGCGCCCGCGAAGGCTCCCGGCCGGTGGCGGAAAAGGTGCGCTGGAACACATCGCGGGCCTGCGACGACTGAGCGATACGCATTATTCGGCCAGAACTGCCGCCGGATAGAAATATGGTTCGTCAATACCGACGTCCTCGGGATGTTAACCTGCGTGTAACAATCGCAGCTCGGCGCGAGAGCGCTGCCGCCGGTTTCGCTCTCGCTTGTAGATTGCGCTTGCTGCAGCCCGTCGGACGGGCCCTGGTAGAATGCGGCGTGGACGATCCGGGCCGTCTCCCTTATCTTCAGCCCATGTCAGAAGCCCATTTCCCGCCCGATCACGGGTTGGTGCGGGCCACCGACCGGTTAGCGGTCGCCCGTTCCCTGGCGGACATCGTGTCCATCCTGCGTGAGACCGCGCGAGATATCGTCGGCTCGGACGGGATCGCCGTGGTCCTGCGCGAGGGCGAGTCCTGTTTCTATGCCGCCGAGGACGCGATCGAGCCGCTCTGGCGGGGGCGCCGGTTTCCCCTCGCGGCCTGCATCTCCGGATGGGTGATGCTCAACGACGAGACCGCCATCGTCCCGGATATCGAACTCGACCCTCGGGTGCCGATCGCGGCCTACCGCACCACGTCGATGCGCAGCCTGGTGATGGTGCCGATCGGGTCGCCAGAGCCGATCGCCGCCCTGGGCGCCTATTGGTGCACGTCGGTGATCCCCGACGACGGGACGGTTTGCCGGCTGGAGACCCTGGCCCAGCGGGCCGCGACCGCGTTGGCGGAACTGCGCAGGTCCGTGCGGGCGGAGCGCCCCGGTGCGGGCCCCTCGCCCGATCGCGCCGCCGGGCAGCCGGGATAGGGTTCGGCCCGGCGACGGCCTCACTCGCGCCCACCCGCATCCGCCCGGCGGCGGAGGGCCGACAGGAGGCCGCCTTCGAAGAGCAGGGCGGACCCGTAGTGGAAGTCGATATCAAAACCGCTGCGCGAGTTCATCGCCAGGGACGCGCTTTGCAGGGCGATGAGCCGGCCGGCCTCGTCGAACAGGCCTGAGCCCGAGCCGCCGTAGCCGTCGTTGCAATCGTGGCGCGCCCGGCGGATCGCATCCTCGCTCGGCGGATCGATCCGCCGGATGGCGCAGCGCTCGAGGCTGCTGGGCCCGCGATAATTGCCGTGGCCTGCCGGGGACACCATGGTCACCGGCAGGGCGACGTCCCCGATCGGCAGGTCGGGCGGCTCCGGCAGGGGCTGCGGGACGGCGTCGGCCGGGTGGTCGAGGCGCAGGATCGCCCAGTCGTCGGTGATGTGCAGGCTGTCGGCGCCGGGGGCGGTGCCGAGCACCAGGCTGCCGGGATCGAAATCGTAGTTGCGACCGCCGATCTGGAAGTAGCAATCACCCACCGGGCGCGTGACCGCGAGGCGGCGGTCGCGGAAATTGTGCGCGTTCAGCACCACGGTCGAGGGATCGGCGATCAGCCAGGCCGCCGCGGCCTTCTGCGGCACCCCGTCCGGGCTGCGGCACCACAGGATGCCGGCCCCCCGATAACGCTCGAAATCGGCCCCGGTCAGGTCGCGGCGCCTGTCATGCGGGTAGAGCGCCGCGAACCGGCCGGTCGTGTCGGCTCGGTCCCCCGACCGATCCCCCGCCTGGGCCGCACCGGCGAGCACCAGCAGGGCCGCGAGCAGCCGGATCCGGTACCGGCCCGGCGCCGGTCGGATAGCTTCATCGGGGGTGGCCGGCATTTCGGCGGCGAAGATCGCTCCGGACCGTATCGAGCCCATTCATCGGCCCCGAAGACTGGAGGCCGAGAACGGACCCGGCCGGGAACACAGTTGTGGGCGGGCCCCGGGGGGCGGTCAAGGCGGCCGAGCGTATTGCGGATCTCCCGGGCGGCATTGCCAAATCATCCCGCCAACAAATGTCAGCTTGCCTGAAGACATCGTCGGGCATTGGCGCATAAAACTGAAAGGTGCCAAGAGCTTAATAAGCAGATCATAAAGGTCGAATGTCTCTAAGTCTCAAATAAAGCTGACTCTCGAAGCGATCGGCCGCGATCGATCTTGCACTGCAACAATCAATAGCCGCGCAGCCGAAGGGCGAGGCGGCCTGGCGAGGAGATGCATCATGAGAAGGCTAGCGGGTTCAGTCTCGGCCCTGGCGATTCTGGCCCTTGCGCCGCTCGGCCTTGCGGGCGGGGCTTTCGCCAACGACAAGCTTATCGAGCAGTCGAAAAGCGGCGACAACTGGGTCATGCCCGGTAAGAACTACGATTCCGACAATTACAGCGACCTGACGCAGATCAACAAGACCAACGTCAAGCAGCTGAAGCCGGCCTGGACCTTCTCGACCGGCCTGCTCAACGGTCACGAAGGCGCACCTCTGGTCGTCGACGGGAAGATGTACGTCCACACCTCATTCCCGAACAACACCTTCGCGCTCGACCTCGACGATCCGGGCAGGATCCTGTGGCAGGACAAGCCCAAGCAGAACCCGGCCGCCCGTTCGGTCGCCTGCTGCGATCTCGTCAACCGCGGGCTGGCCTACTGGCCGGGCGACGGCAAGACCCCGGCGCTGATCCTCAAGACCCTGCTCGACGGCAACGTCGTGGCGCTCAACGCGCAGACCGGCGAGACGGTCTGGAAGGTCGAGAATTCCGACATCAAGGTCGGCTCGACGCTGACCATCGCCCCCTACGTGGTGAAGGACAAGGTGATCATCGGCTCCTCGGGCGCCGAGCTCGGCGTGCGCGGCTACCTCACCGCCTACGACGTGAAGACCGGCGCGCAGGTCTGGCGTGCCTACGCCACCGGCCCGGACGAGGACCTGCTGCTCGCCAAGGACTTCAACATCAAGAACGCCCATTACGGCCAGAAGGGCCTCGGCACCTCCACCTGGGAGGGCGACGCCTGGAAGATCGGCGGCGGCACCAACTGGGGCTGGTACGCCTACGATCCGGGCACGAACCTGATCTATTTCGGCACCGGCAACCCGGCGCCGTGGAACGAGACGATGCGTCCGGGCGACAACAAGTGGACGATGACGATCTTCGGCCGCGACGTCGATACTGGTGAGGCCAAGTTCGGCTACCAGAAGACACCCCACGACGAGTGGGATTATGCCGGCGTCAACGTGATGATGCTGTCCGAGCAGAAGGACAAGGACGGGAAGCTGAGGAAGCTCCTCACCCATCCCGACCGCAACGGCATCGTCTACACCCTCGACCGCACGGACGGCTCGCTGGTCTCGGCCAACAAGATCGACGACACGGTCAACGTGTTCAAGTCGGTGGACCTGAAGTCCGGCACCCCGGTCCGCGATCCGGAATACGGCACCCGGATGGATCACCTCGCCAAGGACATCTGTCCCTCGGCGATGGGCTACCACAACCAGGGGCACGATTCCTACGATCCGAAGCGCCAAGCCTTCTACATGGGCATCAACCACATCTGCATGGATTGGGAGCCGTTCATGCTGCCCTACCGGGCGGGCCAGTTCTTCGTCGGCGCGACGCTGAACATGTATCCGGGCCCGAAGGGTGACCGGCAGAACTACGAGGGGCTCGGCCAGATCAAGAGCTACAACGCCATCACCGGCAAGTTCAACTGGGAGAAGATGGAGCGCTTCGCTGTCTGGGGCGGCACCACCGCCACAGCCGGCAACATCGTCCTGTACGGAACGCTGGACGGCTTCATCAAGGCGCGCGACTCCGACAACGGCGACCTCCTCTGGAAGTTCAAGCTGCCCTCCGGGGCGATCGGCTACCCGATCACCTACACCCACAAGGGCACTCAGTACGTCGCCATCTACTACGGCGTCGGCGGCTGGCCGGGCGTGGGCCTGGTGTTCGACCTGCAGGATCCGACCGCCGGCCTCGGCGCGGTCGGCGCCTTCAAGAAGCTCGCCAATTACACCCAGATGGGCGGCGGCGTGGTCGTGTTCTCGCTGGACGGCAAGGGCCCGTACGACGACCCGAATGTCGGCGAGTACGCGCAAGCCGCGGCCAAGTGATCGGCCAAGTGATCGGCCAAGTGATCGGCACGTGACCCGCGCTTCATAGCGCGACAGCTCCGCCGCCTCGTCCGGGCGGCGGAGCCCCGGTTCGCTGGCTCTGCCCGCCCGGCGCGCGGGCCGCCTCCCGACAAGAATCATTGAGGGAACGAAACCATGCCGCTCCTCGGCGGACTCCTTCGCGCGGCGACCTGCGCCGCGGCCCTGCTCGCCCTCGCGATCCCGGCCGAAAACGCTTGGGCCCAGGAATCGGAGGCCCAGGCCATCCAGTCCGAGCCCAGCAAGGCCGCGGCCGCGCCCAAACCCGACCCGTCGACCTTGCGGATCTGCGCCTCCGAGAAGCAGCCGCCGCTGTCCATGCGGGACGGGTCCGGGCTGGAGAACCGGGTCGCCGCCGCGGTCGCCGAGGCGATGGGCCGGAAGCCCGTCTTCGTCTGGCTCGCCAAGCCGGCGATCTACCTGGTGCGCGACGGGCTGGAGAAGCGGACCTGCGACGTGGTCGTCGGCCTCGACAGCGACGACCCGCGGGTGCTGACCACCAAGCCCTATTACCGCAGCGGCTACGTCTTCATCACCCGCGCCGACAAGGACCTCGACGTGACGTCGTGGTCGGACCCGCGCCTCAAGACCGTCGACCACATGGTCGTGCCCCTTGGCTCCCCAGGCGAGGCGATGCTCAAGGATATCGGCCGCTACGAGGAGGACATGGCCTACCTCTACGCGCTGGTCGGCTTCCGGGCGCCGCGCAACCAGTACACGCAGATCGATCCGGCCCGGATCGTCAGCGAGGTCGCCAACGACAAGGCGGAGGTGGGCGTCGCGTTCGCGCCCGACGTGGCCCGCTACGTCAAGGACTCGACCGTGCCGCTGCGCATGACCCTCGTGCCGAACGACACGGTGAGCAGCGACGGCCGCACGATGCCGCAGAGCTTCGACCAGTCCATGGGCGTGCGCCGGGACGACACGGCGCTGCGCGACGCCCTCGACGCCGCCATCGCCAAGGCCAAGCCGCAGATCGACGCGATCCTGAAGCAGGACGGCGTCCCGGTCGTGGCGACCAACTGACCCGCGCCGCGCGGCCGGCGAGCGAGGGCCGCGCGATCCAGTCCCCGTGAAGCGAATGTGAGATGACGAAGAAGACGCGTATCCGGTTGATGCTTCTCGCCGGCGCCGCCTCGGCGCTCTGTGCGGCCTCCGTGATGGCCCAGCCGCAATCCGGGCCGCAGACCGGCCTGACCTTCCGCAACACCATCACCGGGGAGCCGCTGGACCTCGGCGAGGGCAAGCCCGGCGGGCGCGACACCCAGGCGGTCCAGACCTTCTTCCAGAGCGGCAAGAACCTCTACATCGACGACAAGGCGTGCCTGCGCAACGGCGAGAGCCTGTACCTGACCTCCTGCTCCGGCTGCCACGGGCACCTGGCCGAGGGCAAGGTCGGGCCCGGCCTTAACGACAATTACTGGACCTATCCGGCCAACACCGAAGATACCGGCCTGTTCGCGACGATCTGGGGCGGGGCCAACGGCATGATGGGCCCGCACAACGAAGACCTGAACCCCGACGAGGCGCTGCAGGTCATCGCCTGGATCCGGCATCTCTATACCGGCCCGGTCAAGGATGCCGCTTGGCTGAACGACGACCAGAAGAAACACTACACGCCTTTCAAGGAAGGCGAGACCTTCGCCAAGGACGCGCCCGGCCAGTGCAAGCCGCTGGAGTGAGCGTCCGCGCGAAGCAGCGCCCGGCCGAGCCGGCGCCAAAGACCGGCCCGTCGGGCCGCCCTGGGAGCGAACGCAAGGAGTCGACGATGCGCAACAGAATCCTAATCACCGCCGCGATGATGGCCGCGGGGGCGCTCTGCGCCCTGCCGGCCCTGGCCTATGACGGGCAGACCTGCAAGGCGCCGGGCAATTGCTGGGAGCCCAAGCCCGGCTTCCCCGACAAGGTCGCGGGCACGAAGTACGACCCGAAGCACGACCCCAAGGAGGTCGGCAAGCAGGCGGAATCCATCAAGCAGATGGAGGAGCGCAACCGCAAGCGCATCGAGAACGCCAAGAAGACCGGCAAGTTCGAATACGACGTCAGCAAGATCTCGGCGAACTGAGTCGCGGAGATCCAAATCTATCCCTCATCCTGAGGTGCCCAGCGATCGAAGATCGCTGGGCCTCGAAGGAGAGCTCCAGAGATCGCAACGGCTTCTGGAGGGCTCCTTCGAGGCTTCCGCTTCGCGGAAGCACCTCAGGAGAGGTCGAGGGTGGGAAGACAGACGTCGACAGGCTTCCGTCTTCGATGTCGCCGGCGCGCTGCCGAGCCGGTCGCGCGCCTCGGTCCGGTCTCTTCCTGAGTCCGGTCGCCTTGTCCCGGAACCAGCGCGATGAACACGCTCCATCCCGGCGACGCCAAGCTCACCGATTGGCGGGCCTCGGCCGCACGCTTCGAGGCGGAGGTCGCCAAGGCGGTGGTTGGCCAGGCGCGGGTCATCCGCCGCGTCACCACGGCGATCTTCGCCCGCGGCCATGTCATGCTGGAGGGCGATGTCGGCGTCGGCAAGACCACGCTGCTGCGTGCGGTAGCCCGGGCCCTGGGGGGCGCCTACGAGCGCGTCGAGGGCACGGTCGACATGATGCCGACCGACCTGATCTACCACACCTACCTCGCCGAGGACGGCCGCCCCCGGGTCGAGCCGGGGCCGGTCCTGCGCTGGGCCGAGGATCTGGCGGTGTTCTTCTTCAACGAGATCAACCGGGCTCGGCCGCAGGTCCATGCGCTGCTGCTGCGGATCATGGCCGAGCGCAGCGTCACGGCCTTCGCCCGGGAGTACCGGTTTCCCAACCTTCAGGTCTTCGCCGACCGCAACCGGGTCGAGCGCGAGGAGACCTTCGAGCTGCCGGCCGCCGCCCGGGACCGCTTCCTGATGGAGATCGGGATGGACGCGCCACGCGATCCGGAGGCCCGGCGTGCGCTGGTGTTCGATCCGCGCTTCCACGACACCGACCGGCTGATCGCGGAGGTGGCCGAGGGGGTGCTCGACCAGGCCCGGCTCGGCGCCATCGCGGCCTCGATCCAGGTGGCGATCCAGGCGTCGCCGGAGATCGAGACCTATGTGGTCGGGCTCTGGGATGCCCTGGTGCGTCCGGCCGAGGCCGGGATCCGGCTCTCCGGGATCGATATGGCGACGCTGGTCCAGGGCGGCGCCTCGCCGCGCGGCCTCGCCTTCCTGGTCCGGGCCGCCCGTGTGCGGGCGTGGCTGGAGGGGCGGGACTGGCTGGTGCCGGAGGATGTCCGCGCGGTCTTCCCCGAGGTGATGGCGCACCGCATCTTCCTGGAGCCGGTCCACGAGATGCACCGCGGCGCGATCGTCCCGGACCTGTGCCGGGCGGTGTTCGAGACGGTGCCGGCCCCATGACTGGGACGCCCTCGGCCGAGATCGTCTACCTGCCGCGCTGGCGGCCGCGGGGGCGCCGGATCGGGGCGCATCGCGGCCAGGAGGCCGGCGGGCTCGGCACCTTTCGCGATCAGGTCCCGTTCCTGACCCTGCCCGATGCTCGCCGGATCGACCTGCGGGCGAGCCTGCGCGACCCGTTCGAGGGCGTGCATGTCCGGCGCTTCGAGATGCGCAACGCCGTCGAGGTCTGGGCGCTGATCGACCTCTCGGCCTCGATGCGCTTCCGGGGTGCCGGCGACCGCCTGCGTCTCGCCGCCGACCTCTGCGCCGGGCTCGCCGGCTCGGCGACCCGGATCGGCGACGGGTTCGGGGTGATCGGCTGCGACCGCACGGTCGGGGCGGATCTCTACCTGCCGGCCACCCGCCGGCGCGGTCCGGCCCTCGCCATGGCCGAGCGGATCGCTGCGGCGCGCTGCGAGGCGACCGGCGCCGAGGGGCTGCTGGAGGCCGCCCGCCTGCTGTTCGGCCGGCCGCGGCTGGTCTTCCTGGTCTCGGATTTCCGCTGGCCGCAGCCCCTGATCGCGCAGGTCTTCGCGGCGCTGGCGCTGCACGACACGGTCCCGGTGCTCCTCGCCGACAGCGCCGAGGATGCTGGCCTGCCGGATTGGGGCCTCGTCGAGCTCGACGACCTCGAAGGCGCGGGCCGCCGCCTCGTCTTCCTGCGCCCGGCCCTGAAGCGGCGCTGGATCGCCCGCGAGCAGGCCCGGCGCGAGGCCCTGCGCAGCCTCGCCGCCGCGTCCTCGGCGCGGGCGCCGTTTCACCTGGTCGACCGCTTCGACGCCCAGGCGCTCACCCGCCACCTGCTGGCGACCTGAGATGACAGGGGTTCGCAGCGCAAGTCCTGGTTTCAAAAGGTCCGAGACCTTTTGCGGGTGCAGGGCAGAGCCCTGCTGTCGGGCGCGGCCCGAGGCATCAGGGCTCCGCCCCGATACCCCGCCGAAGGGCTTCGCCCTTCGGAAACCCGTGATTTCGGCCTGCTGCGCGCTGCTGCTGCAGGCAGGCGCCGCCGCGGCGCAGGTGCGCGCCGTCGAGGTGCGGGTGCCCCGCGCCTTCGGGTACTTCCTGGGCGACCTGGTACGGGCCCAGGTCGACATCGCGGTCGATCCCGGCTTCAGCCTGCAGCGCGCCTCCCTGCCGGCGCCCGGGCCGCTGACCTACTGGCTGGACCTGCGGGATATCGCCGTCGAGGAGAGCCCCGGCCGGGTCCGGCTGCACCTCACCTACCAGACCTTCTACGCGGCGCTCGATGCCCGCCAGGTCGCGATCCCGGGCTTTTCCGTGTCGCTGGAGAGCGCGGCAGCCGGTGGCACCACTTCGGCCAGGGCCGAGATTCCCGGCTGGTCGCTCGGCGTCTCGCCCCTGCGGGAGGTCCAGCCGGAGAAGCACGACGACCCGGCCGAGTATCTGCGGCCGGACGGGCGCGTCCCCCGGCTCGACCCGCTGCCGGACCTGCGGGCCGCCCTCGTCGCGCTCGGGGCCGCCGTGCTGGCGCTCGCCGCCCTGGGCACCGATCGCGGCTGGTTCGCGAGGCCCGGACGCCCCTTCGCCAAGGCCGCCCGCGCGGTGCGTCGCTTGGGCCGCGAGGGCGAGGGCGGCTATCGCGAGGCCCTGCGCCTGATCCATCGCGGCCTCGACGCGACCGACGGCCGCCGGGTGCTGGCCGACGACCTCCCGGCCTTCCTCGACCGGCATCCGGCCTTCCGCCGGGAGGGCCCGGCCCTGGCCCGGTTCTTCGAGGCCTCGCGCCGGGCCTTCTTCGGCCGCGAGGTCGAGGCCGCTCGGGCGAGCCTGCCCTGGCCCGAGGTCGAGGCCGGCCTGCGCCGGCTCGCCGCCGTCGAGCGGGAGGCCTGAGCGATGACGGTCGGATCGCTCGGGTTCGCCTCGCCGGCCTGGCTGTGGCTGCTGCCGCTCGCACTGCTGCCGCTCGTCGCCTCCGGGCGCCGGCGGGTCGCGGTCCCGGCGGTCGCCGCGGCTCCGGCCGATGCGCCCTCCCGCTGGATCGCCCGGCTGCTGCGGGGCGCGGGCGTGCTCGCCGTCAGTGGCCTGGTGGTGGCGCTCGCCGGCCCCTACGGCGCCGGCGCGCCCGTGATCCGCATCGGCATCGGCGCCCAGATCTCGATGCTGATCGACCGGTCCGGCAGCATGAACGAGACCTTCGCGGGCCGGCAGCCCTCGGGGGCGGAGGAATCGAAGGCCGCCGCCTCCCGCCGCCTGCTGGCGGATTTCGTCGGCGCCCGGGCGCACGACCTGTTCGCGGTCACGGCCTTCTCCACCGCGCCGATGCTGGTGATGCCGATGACCGACCGGCACGCGGCCGTGCGCGCCGCCATCGCAGCGATCGACCGGCCCGGCCTCGACTACACCAACGTCGCCCGCGGCCTCGCGATGGCGCTGTCGCAATTCGCCCCCGAGCGCAGCGGCTCCCGCGTGCTGCTGTTCATCTCGGACGGGGCCGCGGTGATCGACCCGCGGGTGCAGGATGCCCTGCGCGCCGCCTTCACCAAGCTGCACCCGAACCTCTACTGGCTGTTCCTGCGCACCAAAGGCTCGCCCTCGATCCACGACTGGCCGGCCGGGGAGGACACCCCCCAGGCCGCACCCGAGCGGCATCTCGACCTGTTCTTCAGGAGCCTCGGCGTGCCCTACCGGGTCTTCGAGGCCGAGGGCGCGCCGGCGGTCGCCGACGCCATCGCGCAGATCGCCGCCCAGGAGCACAACCCGATCCCCTATGCCGAGCCGCGCCCGCGCCGCGACCTGGCCGGGTTCGCCTACGCGCTCGCGGGGCTCGGGCTTTTTTTGCTCGTCCTGGCGGCCCTGGCCGAGGCGGATTGTTTTGCACGGAGCGCCCAACCGCGCGTGTCGCGGGAGCAGCGGACCGATCCGGATTTCAAGAGGGCGGCATGATGAGGCGGTCCGGTATCCTCCTGGGCCTGCGCCGCGCCGCCGCACACGCGCGCGTCACCCTTCCCCCTCTGCGGGGGAGGGTGGCCCCCGAAGGGGGTCGGGAGAGGGGAGCGCGGGATCCGGATAGGGCGTGCCGGGCGACACATCCGGCACCGTCGCGCTACCCCTCTCCCCCCCTGCTGCGCAGGGTACCCTCCCCCGCAGGGGGGGG
>NZ_JAKSYJ010000086.1 GCF_022829365.1 Methylobacterium sp. J-077
TGGAACGATCTCCTACGCTGCTGCCATTTGACCATCCAAAATGGCGGCGGCGATGCCATCAGAATGCCTGCGCCGGCCGTGGCCCGGGGCGCACGAGGGAAATTCTTCTACAAGCCATGAGTTTTCACACAGCCTCGACCCGTTGCAGAAGGTTGGAAGGTCCGCGCCCAGGCACTTGATGAGAGAGCTGTACGACTGGGTCGGGTGGCGAGCTGCCACAACCCAGGGTCATCGCGCCCGGTGGATAATTGGACCATAAGGGCCCATCACTGGCTTCGGTCCCGGCCGCCAGTGCCTGAGAGCAGCCTGCGCTCCCGCCCTGATTGCGTGGAACACGTCTGTGTCTGACAGCAGGCCCTTAGCCATCCTCATCGCGGAGGCTGACCAGCTCGTCCGTATGGTCACGGCCGACATGCTGGCGGATGTTGGCTTTCAGACCATAGAGGTCCGTACTGCCGCTGAGGCACTGGCGGTGCTCCAAGGACCAGCCGCCGTGCGCATGCTGATCACGGGGCGGGGCATCGTGGGCGATGGTGTTGCCCTCGCCCACCTCGTTCACCACCGTTGGCCCGGTGTTGGCATCATTGTCACCTCGGGAGCTGGAGCGGATCTTCAGCATCAGTTACCGCCGGGTACACGCCTGCTCAGCAAGCCCTACGTCTTTGCGGCCCTTATCCAAGAGGTGGAAGCCGGACTCGCACACGTGCGGGCGGCCCTCTCACCCGCTCCCGTATTGCCGTGTGGAGTACCACCTCACAGGGGAGTTAATTTAGGCAACGGCGTGGGAGCCGTTGCCGGTCCCTCGACCGAGCCGGACAAGACGTAACCTTGGCCTCCACGACGGCGAATTTGGATCTCTCGCTTTCGCGAGGTCGGCCAAGGTCGATCGGAGCCCCCATCGGGGCGCTGCTCCGTTTTCCCGTTTTCAAGAACGGTGCGCGCCAGCATGAATGGCCGTGGGGATTGGAGCCGGACTTTCCGCTTCTGGAAGCAAGGTCAAGGTCCGGTTGCCACCCCAAGCCGAAGTTGTCGGACGGCCGACGAACGGCCACTTCCGGGAAGTACCGCTAGCTTTCGGCCTGACCGAGTTGAGTCGAAACCAGCCACGCAAAGGCTCAAGGTGATGGCGGTCAGACCCGAAGACGGTCTCAGCGCAGATGGCCGCTGGCGCGCAGGTCCCGCTCCACGGCCTCGTGGACGGCCTGCAGCGGGTTGTCGTTGAGCGCGGCCGGCGGGAGCAGCGGCTTCATCGGGCCGGGCCGCGGATCGTGGTCGAGCTCGATCACGGGCGCCGCGGGGGCAGGGCGTGACGGCCAGCGGGCGGCGAGCCTGCGCAGGGCGGCCTGCGCGCCGGTCGGGAGGAGGGGGAGGAACGTATCGATCATGGCGAACGGGTCGGGGCGGTTCTGCGCGGCGGCACCCGGCGCGTCGAGCGGGTCCCGGGGAAACGAGCCGGGCGATCTGCCGTTCCGCTCCGGCGCCGTCATCGGCGCCCCCGCCCGAGGCGCGCCAGGTCGGGCAGGAATTCGGAATCGGTCAGCGCGGCGGCCAGCACCGCCAGCAGCCCGAGATGCAGGCAAGCCGCCGCGATCGGCAGGCCCTGAAGGGACCAGAGCCCGATCGCGCCCGCTGCCATGAGCGGCGGCCCGGCGACGTAGATCGGCGTGCGCCACGGGCCGGCGGGCCGGGCGAGGCGCCAGAAGCAGCCCGCGAAGGCCGCCAGCGCGAACCCGCCCTTCATCAGCGCCATGAAGCGGATCACCCGCACGAGATCGGGATCGACGGCCGCGCCGGGGGCCCGCGCTGCGGCCGCACCGGCGCCCAGGACGGCCAGGGCCGTCAGCAGGCCGAGCGCTCCGCGCGCGGGGCGTGATCGGCCGGATGCGCGGCCAGTGGCGGCCGCCAGGCCGAGATATGCCAGACCCTGCATCGGTCTCCTCCCGGGCGACCGCGGCGGGGCGGGTGATCCGCCCCGCGCACGCTTCGCTTAGAAGTCGTATAGCCGCTTGGGATTCTCGACAAGGATCCTGTCACGGGTGGCGCGCTCGGGCACCCAGGTGGCGAGCAGGTCGAGCAGGCGGCCGTCGTCGATATCCTGCGCGGGGGCGAGATCCGTGGGCTTGCGGCCCGGCTTCGGCGTGCTGTCCGGATGCGGCCAATCGCTGCCCCAGACCAGCCGCTCCGGGTTCGCCGCCACCAGGGCCCGGGCCAGCGGCGTCACGTCGGGATAGTCCGGCGCCTTGTCGGAGGCCCGGTAGGCGCCCGACAGCTTCACCCAGGCCTGTCCGCCGCGCACGAGGTCGAGCACGTCGCCGAAGCCCGCCTGGTCGGGCCCGAGGGCCGCCTGCGCGCCGGCGAAATGATCGAACACCACCGGCACCGGCAGGGCGGCCAGCTGCGGCTTCAGCGGGCCGATCACCGACAGGCGGGCATAGACCTGGAGGTGCCAGGGCCGCGACCCGATCTGCTGGACGGCGCTGTCCAGGGCCTTGGCCGAGGCCGCCGGATCGAACACGCCGGCCTGCTCCAGGTTGACCCGGATGCCGCGGATGCCGGCCCGGGCCAGGGCGTCGAGCTCGGCCGGGCCGGTCCCGGGTCCGATCACCGCGACGCCGCGGGCCCGCTGGGGCCCGAGCAGGCGCAGGCCGTCGAGGGTGGCCGCGTTGTCGGTGCCGTAGACGCTCGGCGTCACGATCACCACGCGGTCGAGCTTGAGCGCGTGCTGGAGGGCGAGCAGGCTCTCGGGCGGATCGACCGGCGGGGTGTAGCCGCGCCCCGCCCAGAACGGGAACTTCGCCGGATCGGGGATGACGTGGACGTGGCAGTCGCACGCCCCCGGCGGGACCTGGAACGAGACCGTGGTCTTGACGGTCGGCGCGGCGGCCTGTTCCGCGGCCAGGGCCGCCCGGTCGGTCAGGGCGAGACCGTTGGCGAGGGCGAGGGCGAGCGTTTGCCGGCGTGACAGCATGGCGGGTCTCCTCCGGATCGGCGGGCGAACTTCTGCGAGCGCCTCAACGGGATCGGACCACCTGGGCGCGACGCGCGCAAGCCGGCATCAGCCGCGCCCGTTACGACGCGAAGGGGATGCATGCTTGGATACAGCGGGGCTTGGCGGAAGCGGATGGGAATCGAACCCACCGTACGCTGTTGGCGTACCACTGGTTTTGAAGACCAGGGGGGCCACCAGACCCCGTTCGCCTCCACGGGCGGGGGTACGGGCCTGGGTCAAACCGGTCAAGCGCACGCCCCTGCGGCGGAATGGATCACCCGCCGCCGCCGGGGCGCCGCGATTCGTATTAATTCCGCCACACTGTTGTGGCCCTGCACCAGTCATGCCGTTCCTGCGACGCTCACCGCCTGTAAAAGGCCCTGCGCCGGACCCTGAAGGGGCTGCCCCGCCGCCTGCCGAACCGGCCGGCGAGGGGGCAGAACAGGTGAGCGAGGAGACCGCTCAGGCAGCCCCCCCTCCGGAAACGATCCCGGAGCCGAGCACGCCGCTCGCGGAGTCGCTGAAGCCCGGGCCGCGCGGGCCGGGCTGGATCGGCGCCGCCGTGGTGGTGACCGCGCTGGTCTCGGCGCTGGCGACCTTCCTGATCCTGGCCGGGGTGATCCGGGTGACGCCGACGCCGGCCTACGGCGTGACCCTGCTCGGCATCAACGCCGCCCTGGTGCTCGGCCTCGCCTTCGTGATCGCCTGGGAGGCGCGGGTCTTCCTGCATGCCCGCAAGGCCAACGCCGCGGTGGCCCGGCTGCACTCGCGCATCGTCGGCCTGTTCTCGCTGATCGCGATCCTGCCCACCGTGCTGCTGGCCGTGGTCGCCTCGGTGACCATCGACCGGGGCCTGTCGCTGGGCTTCACCGACCGGGTCCGCGACGTGGTGCTCAAATCCGTCGAGGTCGCCGACGCCTACCAGGAGAACCAGTGCCAGTCGCTCGCCCGGGAGATCCGCATCCTGGTGGACGACCTGACCCGGGCGCGCCCGAACTTCGACCGGGACCGGGCCTGGTTCGAGAGCTTCCTGACCACCCGGGCGACCAATCTCGGCCTGCCGGTGGCTCAGATCATGCGCGGGCCGACCGACGTGGTCGCCCGGGCCAAGATCGACGTGCTCAAGCAGGTGCGGCTGCCTTCGGCGGCGGCGTTCGAGGAGGCGGCGAACTCGGCCGACCCGATCTGCCTGCTGCCCACCGAGGGCCGGGTCTTCGCCGCGCTGCTGCGGATGCCGGCCTACGACGACGCGGTGCTGATGGTGCAGCGGGAGGTCAGCCAGCTCGCCATCGACTTCCCCGGCGTCTCGCGGGCGGCGGCGGCCGAGTACCTGACCTACGATTCGCTCCGGCGCTCGATCCAGATCACCTTCGCGTCGGTGTTCCTGCTGATCGCCCTGATCGCGCTCCTGTCGGCGGTGTGGTTCGGGATGAACTTCGCCAACCGGTTCGTGGCGCCGATCCGCCGGCTGATCAACGCCGCCGACCAGGTCGCGGCCGGCAATTTCTACGCCCAGGTGCCGACCAAGAAGACCAGCGGCGACCTGGCCCATCTCGGCGAGGCCTTCAACAAGATGACGCAGGAGCTGCGCCGCCAGCATACCGGGCTGATCGCCGCCAACGACCTGATCGACACCCGCCGCCGGTTCACGGAGGCGGTGCTGTCGGGGGTCTCGCCCGGGGTGATCGGCCTCGACGCGGCCGGCTTCGTCACCATCGCCAACCCGGCCGCCGAGCGGATGCTCGACGTGGAGAGCAACGCCCTGATCGGCCAGCCGCTGGCCCGGGCGGTGCCGGAGCTCGCCCCCGTGCTCGCCGAGAGCGAGAGCCGCCCGCGCGCCCTCCAGCAGCAGCTCCAGCTCACCCGGTCCCGGGGCGAGCGCACCGTGACCGTGCGGGTCACGAGCGAGCAGGCGCAGGCGGCCGCGCGCGGCTCGGTGGTGACCCTTGACGACATCACCGACCTCGTCCAGGCGCAGCGCAGCTCCGCCTGGGGCGACGTCGCCCGCCGCATCGCCCACGAGATCAAGAACCCCCTGACCCCGATCCAGCTCTCCGCCGAGCGCATCCGGCGCAAGTACGGCAAGGTCATCACCGCCGACAAGGAGGTGTTCGACCAGTGCACCGCCACGATCGTGCGCCAGGTGGACGAGATCAAGCGCATGGTCGACGAGTTCTCGGCCTTCGCGCGGATGCCCAAGCCCGCGATCGCGCCGAACGACCTGACCGAGATCGCCAAGCAGAACCTGTTCATGATGCGCGTGGCGCACCCGGACATCGACTTCGCGTTCTCGGCGCAGGGTGGCTCAGGACAGGGCGGCGCGGGCAACTCTGAAAAGATCGTGGCGGCCTTCGACATCCGGCTGCTCAGCCAGGTGATCACCAACATCCTGAAGAACGCCGTCGAGGCGGTGGCCGAGGTGCCGCCGGCCGAGCTCGGCAAGGGCAAGATCGCCCTGAGCCTCGCGGTCGAGGACGGTTTCGCGGTGATCACCGTGACCGACAACGGCAAGGGTTTTCCGGTCGAGGGGCGCCAGCGGCTGCTCGAGCCCTACATGACCACACGCGAAGGTGGCACGGGGCTGGGGCTTGCTATCGTCAGCAAGGTGCTTGAGGAGCACGGCGGCGGGATCGCGTTGAACGACAATCCCGCCGGCCGTGGCGGGCAGGTGCAGATGCGGGTCCCGCGCGAGCACGGGCCCGAGCCGTCCGGCCCCGAGACCAGTCCCGTCACGACAGAGGAGAAGGGCGCCGCACCGACGGCCCCCCGGATCGCGGAGATGCACGCATGAGCGCCGATATCCTGATTGTCGACGACGAGGCCGACATCCGCGACCTCGTGGCGGGCATCCTCGACGACGAGGGCCACCGCTGCCGCACGGCCGGCGGCTCCGACGAGGCGCTCGCCGCCATCGAGGCGCGCCGGCCGCACCTGGTGTTCCTGGACATCTGGCTGCAGGGCTCGCGCCTCGACGGCCTGCAGGTGCTCGACCTGATCAAGGCGGCCAATCCCGACCTGCCGGTGGTGATGATCTCGGGCCACGGCAACATCGAGACCGCGGTCTCGGCGATCAAGGCGGGGGCCTACGACTTCATCGAGAAGCCGTTCAAGGCCGACCGGCTGATCCTGGTGGCCGAGCGGGCGCTGGAGGCCTCGCGGCTCCGGCGCGAGGTCCGCGACCTGACGGCGCGCTCGGGCAACCCGAACCGCATCGTCGGCGGCTCGCTCGCGATCAACCAGCTGCGCCAGACCATCGACCGGGTGGCGCCGACCAACGCCCGGGTGATGATCACCGGGGCGCTGGGCTCCGGCAAGGAGCTCGCCGCGCGCAGCCTGCACAAGGCCTCGGCGCGGTCGAACGGGCCGTTCGTGCTGCTCAACGCGGCGGCGATCCTGCCCGAGACCATGGAGGCGGAGCTGTTCGGGGTCGAGGGCGAGTCCGGCCGGCGGGTCGGCGCCCTGGAGGAGGCCCATGGCGGCACCCTCTACCTCGACGAGGTCGCCGACATGCCGCGCGAGACCCAGAGCCGGATCCTGCGCGTCCTGGTCGACCAGAATTTCCAGCGGGTCGGCGGCACCACCCGGGTCCATGTCGACGTGCGGATCATCTCGTCGTCATCGCGGGATCTGGCCGAAGAGATCGCCGCGGGCCGGTTCCGCGAGGACCTGTTCCACCGCCTCTCGGTGGTGCCGGTGCGGGTGCCGGCCCTGTCGGAGCGGCGCGAGGACGTGCCCGAGCTGATCCAGTTCTTCATGGACAACATCTCGTCCCAGACCGGCCTGCCCAAGCGCGTGATCGCCGAGGACGCGATGGCGGTGCTCCAGTCGCACAACTGGCCGGGCAACGTCCGCCAGCTCAAGAACAACGTCGAGCGGCTGATGATCCTGACCCAGGCCGACCCGGACCAGGAGGTCACTTCCGAGATGCTGCCCTCCGAGATCGGCGCCCTGGTGCCGACCACCCCGGGGGGCGCGGGCGGCGAGAAGCTGATGAGCCTGGCGCTCCGCGAGGCCCGCGAGATCTTCGAGCGCGAGTACCTCGTGGCGCAGATCGCGCGGTTCTCGGGCAACATCTCGCGCACCGCCGAGTTCATCGGCATGGAGCGCTCGGCGCTCCACCGCAAGCTGAAGTCCCTGGGCATCGGTCCGTGAAACTGACGCCGATCCGTCACGGATCGGCCGGACCGGGCCTCGCTTGCCCCCGCACATTCACGCGGTCATGCTGTATACGCGATCACGGGCGGGATGATCGGACGATCCCGCACGTGATGGCCCCTCAGGGGCCGTACCCATCCCGGGCCCTTCGCGCCGGGACAACAAGAAGGCAAAGAAGATGGCGGGCGAACGCGCACAGAACCTTCAGGACACGTTCCTCAACCATGTCCGCAAGAACAAGATCCCGCTGACCATCTTCCTCGTCAACGGCGTCAAGCTGCAGGGCGTGGTCACCTGGTTCGACAATTTCTGCGTGCTGCTGCGCCGGGACGGCCACTCGCAGCTGGTCTACAAGCACGCGATCTCGACGATCATGCCGGGCCACCCGGTCCAGCTGTTCGAGCCGGACGAGACTGCCGAGAAGGCGTGATTTTTTTGGGGGAGGGCGGATTTGCCTGTTTCCCTCTGCGCGCTTGCGGATCGATAGATCGCGTTCCGTATCACCCGCGGCTCGGCAGGACGCCCGGTCCGAAGACGACAGCCGCCCCCTCTCCTCCCTCTGCGGGCTACGGCCCACACAGGTTTCGATCGTAGCCGCGGGCATGCCGTGTGTGCAGAAGGCGCGGGTCCCCTCTCCCGCACGGGAGAGAGGGTGCGTTGCAGCCTTCACATTCTGATGCGCGAACGTCGTAGCCCGTGCGGGAAAGGGGACCTGCGCCGTCTACGGCCACGGCATGATCCCTGCCGAGACCCGAAACCGGTGTAGCCCGTGGCCCGCAGAGGGTGGACGCGGTGGCTCAGGCGCTCGCTGCCGACCCCGATCTGCACCCGCCGGCCCGTGCGCACGTCGGCGCGATCGCGCAGATCACGCATCTCCTCGCTTGACAATGTTCCTATTTTGTGCTCATTAGCCGTCACCTGTCCTTCGGTGCTTCGGGAGCGATCCCGGGGCGCTCCTCGGGGGTCCGTTCGGTGGCTGACCGGCGGGCTCGGAGGACGGGGCGATGCCCGCGTCGGTGGCTCTCAGCCGCCATCGCCCCGGGCGGCGAACCGATGCAGGGCGTGTCTCGGAGACGGGCGTGAGATCGGGCGGCAGTTGGCCCGGCGGGGGCGAAATACCCCCGCGGCGACCCATCCCTGGGCGTGACCCTCAGAAACCCGCGGACCCGCCCAATACGAGGCGGAAGTCGGGTTGAAGGCCACGGCGGTGAATGCGGGTTCCGGGGGTGTCTCGGCTGCGAGGCGGCTTGGGCATCATGGGCAGTGACCGCTGGCACGGAGTCGCGGGATCGGGGCGCTGGCAAGACATCGCGACGAGAAAGACGGCACCGGCCGGGGACCATGCCCGTCCGATGCCGCGGGTCGCCGCGGGGATCGGGGGCCACGTCACCCGGCTGGGATCCGGTCCGACCCCCTGATCGGGCCCGGTTCTGCGGCTTCGGGAACACACCGGCCCGGCCGCGCGCCTGCCGGACGCCGCCTCCGGACGCCTGCACGCCGTCGAGCCATACCTTCGCCA
>NZ_JAKSYJ010000088.1 GCF_022829365.1 Methylobacterium sp. J-077
GGCTGCACGTATCTGCCCGCGGCGGGGCCGACGGCGAGCGCGATCGAGGCGGGCGCGGAGGTTGCGACCGCGGACGGCGGCGTGCTCGCCCGCTACGAGATCATCGACGTCACGCCCGCCGTGATCGAGGCCCTGCGCGGACGCCCGCTCGACAGCCTGCTCGCCTCGTTCGGCGATCACCGCCCCTCCGCCGAGCCGGTGATCGGCATCGGCGACATGGTCTCGGTCTCGGTCTGGGAAGCCGGGTCCGGCGGCCTGTTCTCCGGCCCGCTGGTCGCCGACCGGTTCTCCGCCGGCTCCAAATCCGCCCTCATCCCCGAGCAACCGGTCGGCCGCGACGGCGCGATCTCGGTGCCCTATGCCGGGCGCATCAAGGTCGCCGGCCGCCGGCCCCAGGACGTCCAGGGCCTGATCGAGAACGAGCTCGCCGGAAAAGCCATCCAGCCGCAGGTGCTGGTCTCGGTCACCCGGCCGATCTCCCAGGCCGTCACCGTCACCGGCGAGGGCGCGGCCGGCGCCCGCCTGCCGCTCTCCGGCCACGGCGACCGCATCCTCGACGTGATCGCCGCCGCCGGCGGCAACCGCTCGCCGGTCTCGGAGACCTTCGTGCGCCTGTCGCGCGGGCCGCTCACCGCGACCGTGCCGCTGACCACGGTGGTGTCGAACCCGAAGGAGAACATCTACCTGCGGCCCAACGACGTGCTGACCCTGGTGCGCGATCCCCAGACCTTCCTGGCGGTGGGCGCGCTCGGCCAGGCGACCGAACTGCCGTTCCAGGCCGACGGCATCACCCTCGCCCAGGCGCTGGCTAAGGCCCGCGGCCTGTCCGACTTCGCCGCCGACCCGGCCGGGACCTTCATCTTCCGGTTCGAGCCGGCCAGCGTGGTCCGCCGCCTGAACCCGGCCACCAAGCTCACCGGAACGCCGCTGGTGCCGGTGGTCTACCGGATCAACATGCGCGACCCCAACAGCCTGTTCACCACCCAGGCCTTCCGCATGCGCAACCGCGACCTGATCTACGTCTCGAATGCCCCGTTCACCGAAGT
>NZ_JAKSYJ010000089.1 GCF_022829365.1 Methylobacterium sp. J-077
TCGCCAGAGCCAGCGCTTCGCCCATGAGGGCGTGCCGATCGACGTCTCGACCCTGGCCGGCTGGGTCGGAGCCGTCACCACTGCCCTGTCGCCTCTGGCCTCCCGAATTGAGGCCCATGTTCGGGCGGCCGAGCGCCTCCATCTCGACGAAACGCCGGTGCCGGTTATGGCCAAGGGTAAGACCCGCACGGGCCGGCTCTGGACGGTGGTGCGCGACGACCGGTCGGCCGGCGCATCGCGGGTGGCCGAGGCGCCGTGGCCGCGTGTGTCGTAGCGCAGCACCCGGTAGCGCCCGCGCAAGCGAGCGGCCACGCCGTCCCACATCGCCCGGGTCGTGCCGA
>NZ_JAKSYJ010000091.1 GCF_022829365.1 Methylobacterium sp. J-077
GCCGAAGCGGATCGCCATCGACAGCTCGCGCCAGTCGATCGGGTAGAAGAAGCGGTGCTCGGGCCGGATCGGCATGACGGCTGCACTGTGCCACCAGGCCGGGACCATCGGCGAATGAACAAGCCCGCGCGGGCGAACCGGGAGGGCGTCGACGGCCTCGGGATCGGGGGGATCAACTCCGAAGCTAGTCCGGTTTGTACCACCGCAGTGCACAGAAGAAATTGCGCTAGCTGCGTGCACGCTTACTTCTGAATTCACTCACGGCTGACCATCGCTAACGTCTGCGGCAGGATCAGCTGGCGGGAAGCTGGCGCCAGCCGTCCGCAGTACCTGCAGCAAGGCGCTC
>NZ_JAKSYJ010000097.1 GCF_022829365.1 Methylobacterium sp. J-077
TCGGCAAGTCGTTCACCCTGGCCAATCTCAGCTACATGATGGCCCAGCAGGGCAAGAAGGTGCTGCTGATCGGCTGCGACCCGAAGAGCGACACCACCTCGCTCCTCTTCGGCGGCAAGGCCTGCCCGACCATCATCGAGACCTCGACCCGGAAGAAGCTCGCCGGCGAGCCGGTGGCCATCGGCGACGTCTGCTTCAAGCGCGACGGCGTCTACGCCATGGAGCTCGGCGGACCCGAGGTCGGGCGCGGCTGCGGCGGCCGCGGCATCATCCACGGCTTCGAGCTGCTTGAGAAGCTCGGCTTCCACGATTGGGGTTTCGACTTCGTCCTGCTGGACTTCCTGGGCGACGTGGTCTGCGGCGGCTTCGGCCTGCCGATCGCCCGGGACATGTGCCAGAAGGTCATCGTCGTCGGCTCGAACGACCTGCAATCGCTCTACGTCGCCAACAACGTCTGCTCGGCGGTGGAGTATTTCCGCAAGCTCGGCGGCAATGTCGGAATCGGCGGCCTGGTCATCAACAAGGACGACGGCACCGGCGAGGCCCAGGCCTTCGCGGACGCCGCCGGGATCCCGGTCCTGGCCTCGATTCCGGCCGACGACGACATCCGGCGCAAGAGCGCGAATTACGAGATCATCGGCCGGCCGGAGAGCCGCTGGGGCTCGCTGTTCTCGGACCTCGCCGCCAACGTGGCGGATGCGGCCCCACACCGGCCGACGCCGCTGACGCAGGACGGGCTCCTCGGCCTGTTCTCCAGCGACGTGACCGGCCGCGACGTGGTCCTGGTCCCGGCGACCCATGAGGACATGTGCGGCGTCGCGCACGTGACCAAGCCGTCCCTCGAAGTCGTCTACGACGAGGTTTGAGGCATGGCCGTCTCCCTCGACATCTCCGACCTGCGGGCCCGTCCCCGCGCCGCCGCCCCGCCGGCCGAGGCGATCAACCTCGACGCCACGAAAGGCGACGGGCTCGGCTGCCATTCCGGCAAGGACGCGATGCGGGAAGCCGCCGAGGCGGCCGGGATGTCGGAGACCCTGGCGCAGCTGCGCGAGGACTACCCGCAGGGGCCGCACGACCAGCCGCAGAGCATGTGCCCGGCCTTCGGCTCGCTCCGGGTTGGCCTCCGGATGCGCCGGACCGCCACGATCCTCTCGGGATCGGCCTGCTGCGTCTATGGCCTGACCTTCACGTCGCATTTCTACGGGGCCCGCCGCAGCGTCGGCTACGTGCCGTTCAATTCGGAGACGCTGGTCACCGGCAAGCTGTTCGAGGACATCCGCGAGGCGGTCTACGCCACGGCCAAGCCCGCGGATTACGATGCCGTCGTCGTTATCAACCTCTGCGTGCCGACCGCGTCGGGCGTCCCGCTTCGGCTGCTGCCGAAGGAAATCGACGGCGTCCGGGTGATCGGCATCGACGTCCCGGGCTTCGGTGTCCCGACCCATGCCGAGGCCAAGGACGTGCTGGCCGGCGCCATGCTCAAGGTCGCCCGCTCGGAGGCCGAGCAGGGCCCGGTGGCGGCGCCCCGCGGCGGCCGTTCCGAGCGCCCCAGCGTGGCGCTGCTCGGTGAGGTCTTCCCCGCCGACCCGGTGGTGATCGGCGCGCTGCTGGAGCCCCTCGGCCTGTCGGCCGGGCCGGTGGTTCCGACCCGCGAGTGGCGGGAGCTCTACGCGGCCCTCGATTGCGCCGCAGTGGCGGCGATCCATCCGTTCTACACGGCCTCGATCCGCGAGTTCGAGGCCGCCGGCCGGCCGATCGTCGGTTCGGCGCCGGTGGGCGTCGACGGTACCGCCGACTGGCTCGACCGGATCGGCGCCGCCTGCGGGGTCGCCCGCGCCACCGTCGAGGCGGCCAAGAACCGGATCCTGCCCGGCATCCGCGGGGCGCTCGCCGCCAAGCCGATCAAGGGCCGGATCACGCTCTCGGGCTACGAAGGCTCGGAACTTCTGGTGGCGCGCCTGCTGATCGAGAGCGGCGCCGAGGTTCCCTATGTCGGAACCGCCTGCCCGCGCACGCCGTGGTCCGAGGCCGAACGCGACTGGCTCGAGGCGCGCGGCACGCAGGTTCAGTACCGCGCCTCCCTGGAGGACGATCTCTACGCCCTCGACTCGCTCAAGCCCGACCTTGCCATCGGCACCACGCCGGTGGTGCAGCGGGCCAAGGAGCGCGGCACCCCGGCGCTCTACTTCACCAACCTGATCTCGGCACGCCCGCTGATGGGTGCGGCCGGCGCCGGCTCGCTCGCCACGGTGATCAACGCGGCGCTCGGCAACAAGCCGCGTTTCGATGCCATGCGCGACTTCTTCGAGGGCGTCGGCACCGGCTACGCCGCCGGCGTCTGGCAGGAAACCCCGCAGAAGCGCCAGGGCCCGAAGATCGAAGGCCCGAAGAAGCCGATCGGGGAGATGGCGTGATGCTGATCCTCGATCACGACAGGGCCGGCGGCTACTGGGGCGCGGTCTACGTCTTCGCGGCGATCAAGGGCCTGCAGGTCGTCATCGACGGACCGGTCGGCTGCGAGAACCTGCCGGTGACCTCGGTGCTGCACTACACCGACGCGCTGCCGCCGCACGAATTGCCGATCGTCGTCACGGGCCTCGCCGAGGAAGAGCTCGGCCGCCACGGCACCGAGGGCGCGATGAAGCGCGCCCACGCCACCCTCGATCCGGGCCTGCCCAGCGTGGTCGTGACCGGTTCGATCGCCGAGATGATCGGCGGCGGCGTCACCCCCGAGGGCACCGGCCTCCAGCGCTTCCTGCCGCGCACCATCGACGAGGACCAGTGGCAGGCGGCCGACCGGGCCATGCGCTGGCTCTGGCAGGAATACGGCGCCAAGAAGTTCGCCAAGAAGGGCATCCCGGCCCGGCCCGAGAAGAAGCCCGGCGAGAAGCCGCGGGTGAACCTGATCGGGCCGGCCTACGGCACCTTCAACATGCCCTCCGACCTCGCCGAGATCCGGCGGCTGGTCGAGGGGATCGGCGCCGAGGTGAACCTGACCTTCCCGCTGGGTTCGCACCTCGCGGACGTGCCCAAGCTCGTCAACGCCGACGCGAACATCTGCATGTATCGCGAGTTCGGCCGCCTGCTCTGCGAGGACCTGGAGCGGCCCTACCTGCAGGCACCCGTCGGCATCCTGTCGACCACCAAGTTCCTGCGCTCGCTGGGTGCGATCCTGGGCGTCGACCCGGAGCCGTTCATCGAGCGCGAGCGCCACACCACGATCAAGCCGGTCTGGGACCTCTGGCGCTCGGTCACGCAGGACTTCTTCGGGACCGCCAGCTTCGGGATCGTCGCCACCGAGACCTACGCCCGCGGCGTCCGGCATTTTCTCGAAGACGAGATGGGCCTGCCCTGCCACTTCGCCTTCAGCCGGTCCGCCGGGCTGAAGCCCGACAACGACGCCGTCCGTAAGGCCATCGCCGAGAAGCCACCGCTGGTGCTGTTCGGCTCGTTCAACGAGCGGATGTACCTCGCCGAGTGCGGGGCCCGGGCAACCTACATCCCGGCCTCGTTCCCCGGGGCGATCATCCGGCGGCACACTGGCACGCCGTTCATGGGGTTCGCGGGCGCGACCTACCTGGTCCAGGAAGTCTGTAACGCGCTGTTCGACACGCTCTTCCACATCCTGCCGCTCGCCCGCGACATGGACAAGGTCGAGGCCACCCCGGCGCGCCACCATCGCGAGCTGCCCTGGGACGAAGCCGCGCGTGCAGCGCTCGACGACCTGGTCGAGGCGCAGCCGGTGCTGGCCCGCATCTCGGCCGCCAAGCGCTTGCGCGACGCCGCCGAGCGCGCCGCCCGCACCTCCGAATCCGCCGCCGTGGCACCCGCCCATGTGGCGCGTGCTCGAGCCGATCTTGCCGGGGGGATCCCCGCATGAGCCGCTTTTCCGTTCCCCCGAGAGGAGACCTGACGATGCGTACGATGGTCCCGACCGCGCGCCTGCACCAGGAAGCGCTGCAGTTCCGGCTGATCCTGGCCGCGACCTACCCATGCTTCCTCGCCGCCGCCGCGTTCAATCGCGTCCGGCCGGCCCGCGAGGCCACGCGCTCGGGTTTCGCGCCTGCCCGCCGCTCGGTGTTCGGCGAGGCCCGCGCCATGGCGGTTCAAGCCATCCCCTTCGCCTTTATGGGCTGAATGCCCTGATCGAGACGCTTCCGTCCGGTGACGCGGGGGAAGTCAAGCCGTGACCGCCTAGAGCAACACGGCAGCACCCGTCGCGTTTCGCGAGAAGCGCGGCCAACACACGGAGGTCTGAACGATGGCCGGTGGACCCGTTGCAACAGAAAGACCGAGCAGCCTGTCCGGGCTGACGGAACCGGAAGCCAAGGAGTTCCACGCGATCTTCCTGACCAGCTTCCTCATCTTCACGGCGATTGCCGTGGTCGCCCACATCCTCGTCTGGTTGTGGCGCCCGTGGCTTCCCGGACCGCAGGGCTACGCCTCTCTCGAAGGCGTCACCGATGCGGCCCGCGCCCTCGTCACGATGATCGGCTGAGGAGGATCGGATGCACAAGGTCTGGTTACTGTTCGATCCGCGGCGCACGCTGGTGGCTCTGTTCACCTTCCTCTTCATCTTGGCGCTGCTGATCCACTTCATCCTGCTCTCGACCGACCGGTTCAACTGGCTGGAAGGTCCGAAGGCGAACAAGGCGGCGAGCAACATCACGCTCGTCCTGCCCAGCATGCCCGCCTGATTCAGGCTGGCCGGGACCGCGGCTCCAGAGGGCCGCGGTCCGAAAACCCCAACGAAATGCGGCCGGGCTGAGGAGTGTCCGCCATGGCGATGCTGAGCTTTGAGCGAAAGTACAGGATCCGCGGCGGGACGCTGCTCGGGGGCGACCTGTTCGATTTCTGGGTGGGTCCGTTCTTCGTCGGGTTCTTCGGCGTGACCGGGCTGTTCTTCACGGTGCTCGGCACCGCGCTGGTAATCTACGGCGCCGCGATCGGGCCGACCTGGAACGTGTGGCAGATCAACATTGCGCCCCCCGACATCAGCTACGGCCTGAAGCTCGCGCCGCTGAAAGAGGGCGGCCTTTGGCAGATCATCACGTTCTGCGCGCTGGGCTCATTCCTGTCCTGGATGATGCGCGAGGTCGAGATCTGTCGGAAGCTCGGCATCGGCTACCACGTGCCGGCGGCATTCGGCATGGCGATCTTCGCGTACTTCACCCTGGAGGTGATCCGGCCGTTCCTGATGGGTGCCTGGGGCTACGGCTTCCCGTACGGCATCCTCAGCCATCTCGACTGGGTTTCGAACACCGGCTACCAGTATCTGCACTTCCACTACAATCCGGCGCACATGCTGGCCGTGACGTTCTTCTTCACGACCACCCTTGCGCTGGCGATGCACGGCGGCCTGATCCTCTCGGCGACCAACCCGAAGAAGGGGGAGACCGTGAAGACTCCCGAGCACGAGGACACCTTCTTCCGCGACACGATCGGCTACTCGATCGGCACGCTGGGCATCCACCGGCTCGGGCTATTCCTGGCCCTATCAGCGGGCTTCTGGAGCGCCGTCTGCATCGTGATCAGCGGGCCGTTCTGGACCCAGGGCTGGCCGCAATGGTGGGGCTGGTGGCTCAACCTGCCGGTCTGGCGCTGAGAAACCATCGCCCGCCGAGAATCGGGCGAACCGATACCAATGATCCAAGCCGGCGCCGCACGACACGTGCGGCCGACCGGGGGAGGGCGGGCGATGGCCTATTATCAGAACATCTTCACCCAGGTTCAGGTGCGCCCGCTGGAGCCGGAGAACGGCATCCCGGTGAGCTCGAACGACCGGGTCGGCAAGCCGTTCAACAGCTACCTGTTCGGCCTCTTGGGCAACAGCCAGGTCGGCCCGATCTACATCGGCTACGTCGCCGCCCTGTCGATGGTCTGCGGGCTGATCGCCTTCGAGATCATCGGGCTCAACATGTGGGCCTCGGTGAACTGGGATCCGGTGCAGTTCGCCCGGCAATTGCCCTGGCTCGCCCTGGAGCCGCCCTTGCCGAAATACGGGCTGAAGATCCTGCCGCCTCTGAACGAGGGCGGCTGGTGGCTGATCGCCGGCTTCTTCCTCACGGCGGCGATCCTGCTGTGGTGGGTTCATCTCTACCGCCGGGCGCGGGCGCTCGGTCTGGGCACCCACGTGCCGTGGGCCTTCGCGTCGGCGATCTGGCTCTACCTAGTGCTCGGCTTCATCCGCCCCGTCATGATGGGCTCGTGGTCTGAAGCGGTGCCGTTCGGCATCTTTCCCCACCTCGACTGGACTGCGGCGTTCTCGCTCCGCTACGGCAACCTGTTCTACAACCCGTTCCACATGCTCTCGATCACGTTCCTCTACGGATCGACGCTGCTGTTCGCGATGCACGGCGGCACCATCCTGGCCTGCTCCCGCTACGGCGCCGACCGCGAGATCGACCAGATCGTCGATCGCGGCACCGCCACCGAGCGCGCCGCTCTGTTCTGGCGCTGGACCATGGGCTTCAACGCCACGATGGAATCGATCCACCGCTGGGCCTGGTGGTTCGCGGTGCTGACCACGCTGACCGGCGGCATCGGCATCCTGCTCACCGGCACCGTGGTCGACAACTGGTACCTCTGGGCGGTCAAGCACGGCGTTGCCCCGTCCTATCCGCAGGTCTACGGCCCGATCGTCGACCCCGCCCATCTCGCACCCGGCATGAAGCCGTGAGGAGGCCGTCATGAAGACGATTCTGGCGGTGGTCGGCGGGGCGCTGGCCCTGTTCCTCACCATCGCGATGTTCGGGGGCGCGGGCTGGACCCACCCCCCCATGGCGGTCAAGCAGACCGGCTTCCGCGGCACCGGCATGGACCTGATCCGGACCCGGGCCGGCAACGAGGCGCTCAGCGTTGCCAACGTCGCCCCGGCCCCCGCCGACCCGGCCGAGGCCGGCGGCGACAAAGCCTCCGCAGTCTACGAGAACGTGCAGGTGTTAGGCGACCTCTCGGCCGAGCAGTTCAACCGGCTGATGGTGTCGATCACCGAGTGGGTGGCGCCCCAGCAGGGCTGCACCTACTGCCACAGCACCGAGAACATGGCCTCCGACGAGCTGTATCAGAAGCGCGTCGCCCGGCGGATGCTGCAGATGACCCAGACGATCAATACCTCCTGGAAGGAAAAGCACGTCCACGAGGCGGGCGTGACCTGCTACACCTGCCACCGGGGTAATCCGGTGCCGGCCAACATCTGGTTCGACCGTCCGATGCAGGGCGAGGGCCGGTTCAAGCCACGCAACAACAGCCAGAACCTGGCCTCCGCCGAGGTCGGCAACACCTCGCTGCCCTACGACGTCTACCAGGCGTTCTATCAGCACAAAGAGACGTCCGAGGACGCGGTGCGGGTCAACGGCACCACGGCGCTGCCTGAGACGAAGGGCAAGCCGATCCAGGATGCGGAGAAGACCTTCGCGATCATGATCAGCATGTCGCAGTCGCTCGGGGTGAACTGCACCTTCTGCCACAACACCCGGTCGGTGGCGCAATGGGACACCAGCACGCCAAACCGGGTCCATGCGTGGTACGGCATCCGCATGGTGCGCGACCTGAACCAGGACTTCATGGAGCCGCTCACCGGGACCTTCCCGCGCAACCGGCTCGGGGCGCTGGGCGACGTGCCGAAGATCAACTGCGCCACCTGTCATAACGGCGCCAACAAGCCGCTCAACGGCGCCAACGTGATCGGCCCCTATCCGGAGCTGTCGCATCCGACCATCGAGGCGAGCCTGCCCACCGGCGAAGCGAAAGACCCGATCCCGGGGACGAACACGCCGGCGCTGAAACCGTCCAAGCCCTAACGCGAAGTGCACGAAGCGCCGGAGCCATCCGGCGCTTCGTCATGCGCCAGCCACAGGGAACCGCCATGCGCTACGGACGTCGACCGTCAACGGCCGAGCTCGGCCCCTGGAGGCGCCCTTGACCATCACCATCTCTAACCTCCAGCCGCTCATCGCGATCCTCGCCGGGATCTTGATCCTGATCGTCCCGCGGCTCCTCAACTACATAGTGGCGATCTACCTGATCGTGGTCGGCGTGATCGGTCTCGGGCTGCTGCGCGGCCTCTCTTAGGTCCGATTCGCAAGGTCGAGTCCTGACAGACTTCGCTGCGCGTCAGCCCCGAGCGCACAGACCCGCAATGCGTTCATCTTGCGTTGCGTTGCGGGATGGTCCAACCCGCGCCCACCAGCTCGGCCTGCGCCGGGCACCAGATATGGACGGGATCGACATGGCGACCGGCAGCGCGAAGTGGGTCTATGCCTTCGGCGACGGCAAAGCGGAGGGCAAGTCGCAGATGCGCGACCTGCTTGGCGGCAAGGGCGCCAACCTCGCCGAGATGTGCAACCTCGGCCTGCCGGTCCCGCCCGGCTTCACCATCACCACCGAAGTCTGCACATCCTACTACGATAACGGGAAGACTTACCCGCCGGAGCTGAAGGATCAGGTCGCGGCCGCGCTGAACCAGATCGGCACGCTGACCGGCCGCAAGTTCGGCGACGCGGCGAACCCGCTGCTGGTCTCGGTCCGCTCGGGCGCCCGGGCGTCGATGCCGGGCATGATGGACACGGTGCTGAACCTCGGCCTCAACGACCAGACCGTGCTGGCGCTGGCCAAGGAGGCGGACGACGAGCGGTTCGCCTATGATTCCTACCGCCGCTTCATCACCATGTACTCGAACGTGGTGCTGAACGTTGAGCATCATGCCTTCGAGGAGGCCCTGGAGCACTACAAGGAGGGCAAGGGCTACGACCTCGACACCGAGCTCGGCGCCGAGGACTGGAAGGCCCTGATCCAGACCTACAAAAAGATCGTCCGCGACGAGCACGGCTCGGACTTCCCGCAAGGCGCCGAGGACCAGCTCTGGGGCGCGATCAGCGCCGTGTTCAATTCCTGGATGATCCCGCGGGCGAAGAAGTACCGCGAGCTGAACAGCATCCCGGAGAGCTGGGGCACGGCCGTCAACGTCCAGGCCATGGTGTTCGGCAACATGGGCGACACCTCGGCCACCGGTGTCGCCTTCACCCGCAACCCCTCCACCGGCGAGAGGGCGCTCTACGGCGAGTTCCTGATAAACGCCCAGGGCGAGGACGTCGTGGCGGGTATCCGCACGCCGCAGAACATCACCGAGAAGGCGAGGAAGGAGGCCGAGAGCGACAAGCCTTCCATGGAGAAGGCCCTGCCCGAGAGCTACGCGGAGCTGACCCGGATCTACGGAATCCTGGAGAGCCATTACCGCGACATGCAGGACATGGAGTTCACCATCGAGAAGGGTAAGCTCTGGATGCTCCAGACCCGCAACGGCAAGCGCACCGCCAAGGCGGCCCTGCGCATCGCCGTGGATCTGGCGGGCGAGGGGCTGATCTCCCGCGAGGAGGCGATCGGCCGGGTCGAGCCCTCGGCCCTCGATCAGCTCCTGCACCCGACCATCGACCCGAAGGCGGACCGCAAGGTCATCGCATCCGGCCTGCCGGCCTCCCCGGGCGCGGCCACCGGTGAGATCGTGTTCAATTCCGAGGACGCGGAGGCCCTGCGCAAGGCCGAGCGCAAGTGCATCCTGGTGCGGATCGAGACCTCCCCCGAGGACATCCACGGCATGCACGCCGCCGAGGGCATCCTCACCACCCGCGGCGGCATGACCAGCCACGCGGCAGTCGTCGCCCGCGGCATGGGCAAGCCCTGCGTCTCCGGCGTCGGCTCGATCCGGATCGACTACAAGGCCCAGACCATGAAGGTCGGCGACGCCACCCTGAAGGCCGGCGACCGGATCACCATCGACGGCTCCACTGGCCAGGTGATCCAGGGCGAGGTGAAGATGCTCGAGCCCGAGCTGTCGGGCGACTTCGCGACCCTGATGGAATGGGCCGACCAGTTCCGCGGCATGAAGGTGCGGGCAAACGCTGACACCCCAACCGATGCCCGCACGGCGCGGAATTTCGGCGCCGAGGGCATCGGCCTGTGCCGCACCGAGCACATGTTCTTCGAGGGTGACCGCATCATCGCGGTCCGCGAGATGATCCTGGCCGACGACGCCGAGGGCCGCCGCGCGGCGCTCGCGAAGATCCTGCCCTACCAGCGCCAGGACTTCGTCGAGCTGTTCACGATCATGTCCGGCCTGCCGGTGACGATCCGCCTGCTCGATCCGCCGCTGCACGAGTTCCTGCCGCACACCGATGCGGAAGTCGCCGAGGTGGTGAAGGCGACCGGCGTGGCGGAGGACAAAATCCGCCACCGGATGCGGGAATTATCCGAGCACAACCCGATGCTCGGCTTCCGCGGCTGCCGCCTGGCGATCGCCTTCCCGGAGATCGCCGAGATGCAGGCCCGGGCGATCTTCGAGGCCGCCGTTCAGGCCGCCGCCGATACCGGCAGTCCGGTCACCCCCGAGGTGATGGTGCCGCTGGTCTTCACCCGCACCGAGTTCGACATCGTGAAGGCGCGGATCGACGCCATGGCCAAGGCCGTGTCCGAGGAGAAGGGCGCCACCCTGGACTATCAGGTCGGCACCATGATCGAGCTGCCGCGGGCGGCGCTGAAGGCCGGCGAGATCGCGCAGACCGCCGAGTTCTTCTCGTTCGGCACCAACGACCTGACCCAGACGGCCCTCGGCATCTCCCGCGACGACGCGGCGACCTTCCTGGGTCCCTACACCCAGAAGGGAATCCTGCCGGCCGACCCGTTCATCACCATCGACCAGGAGGGCGTGGGCGAGCTGGTGCGCATCGGCGTCGAGCGCGGTCGCGCCACCCGTCCGGACATCAAGCTCGGCATCTGCGGCGAGCATGGCGGCGACCCGGCCTCGATCGGCTTCTGCCAGGAGGTCGGGCTCGATTACGTATCCTGCTCGCCCTACCGGGTACCGATCGCCCGGCTCGCGGCCGCCCAGGCGGCGCTTGGCAAGGTGCAGGGCAAGGAAGGCTGAGCCGCGTCGACAAGCCGTATCGGGGGCGCGTTCGCCGCTCCCGATACGGGCGGTCAACCGACTTGTAAAAATCCTGGTTGAAAAGCGTTCCCGCTCACTGAACACGGACTTCGGCGGCACGTTGACTGATTGATTCGACGGATTGTGCGTGCGCTAATCGATCCGCTTCGGGTCCCATGTCAGGCTCCAGAATCACCCGTCATGATTCATCACAGCCCATCTCCGCTGTGCCTTGCGCCTGCGGTCCCGGTGCCGCGCGCTGCCGTGCGGGCCTATCTCGCGTTGATAGCCGGTTTTGGTGCGGTCATGACCGCAGTCTTGCTGATGACGTCAGTGGCGGCCAATAGCGGCGACGAGGCCGAGCGTATCGCCGACACCCAGGACGATGGCTATGCCGCGACCCTGATCTCCGCCCTCGCGGTCAACCTGTCCAAGCCGCTGCGCTAGCCGCGGCTCTTCCCGGTCTTCAGCGGGTGCCGCGGGTTGCCGAGCCGGTGAAGCGTGCAGCCGTCAGTTCGTCGCCCGGGCTCTTGGTGCTGAACCGGGTCGAGACCGGTCCCGGCGTCGTCGTTACGACGGCATCCGGTGCTGCCTCGCGAACACGGGTCGCAGCAACCCGGACCGGTGCGTTGCGGCTCGCCGGTGCCGCCAATGGACCGGCGGAGGCTGCCTCGAACAGCGCGCGCAGCTGCGCCTTCGCGTCGGCGTCGGCGGCCACGAGGGGACGTCGCGGTGCCGGCTCGGCCGGAACGTCTCGGATGAGGGCACGTCCAGCGGACGGTGCAGCCAAGTTGGCCATGCCGCCATCAAGCGAGGCGAACTGCACCGGGCGCGGCGGCGGCAGCGGCATGCTGATCGCGGCCGCTGCGACGGCAGTGAAATCGGAGGGCCGGCGCGGCGGCAGGGGCGCGAGGACGGCGGCAACGGCATCATCGGCGGCCGCAGCCGACTTGTCGACGGTCAGCAGGGCTCTGGCGTCGACCGGCCTGCCGTCCTTCGCCGGATCGGGGCGGCCGAGCGTGTTGCGCAGCGTGTCGTCCACCGTCGGCGCGGCGTAGGCCAGGGCGGCGCGGGTGCCGACCGGATCCTGCGGATCGGCGCTCGCGACCGCGATCACGGGCGCGCGACGGCTCTTCACCGCAACCGGAGCCGGCGGCGGTGCCGCGGCCGGCTCGGGCGCCGGGGAGCCGCCGCCGAACAGGCTCGCCAGGAACCCGAACAGGCCGGGCCCGTCCTCCTCCTCGCCGCTCGCCATCTGGGTGGTGAGGCCGGCGACGGTGCCGCCGCGCGCCAGGATCTCGGCCTTCGCCTCCTCGTAGCGGGGGAAGGGCCGGTTGTCGCTCGCCAGCAGAACGGTCTTGCCGTCCGGGAACAGCCGCGCGAGCTGATCGTGGGTCATACGCGGCCACATTCGCACCGAGCCGACATCCAGATGCACGAAGGGCGTGCCGGCATGCGGGTACCAGCCCACACCGCCGCGCTGCATCTGGAGGCCGACCTCACGGATCCGGTCGATCGAAACCTCGGGCAGGTAGAAATCCATCGCCTTGCCGAGCATGTGCTGGCTGAACTCGGCGACCATCCGGGACCGGCGCCGCAGCATCGCGTTGGTGCCGGGCGAGCGATAGGCCGAGACGACGTGGATCGGCTGGGTCGCGCCGACCTGCCGGTAGGCCTCCCAGACTGTGTCGAACAGGCGCGGATCCATCTTGATTGGCTCGTTGATACGCCAATCGCGCAGCAGCCAGTTCAGCTGCTCAAGGGCCGCACGGTCGTAGCGGCCATCGCGCTTGAACGTGATGGTCGCGCTCTCCTGGGTGTGCGTGTGGTAGATCGTGAGCGAGCGGGTATCGCCGTTAGCGACCGCGTTCTCTGTCTCGGCCGTGCCCGCGAACAGGCCGATCGCCAGGCCGCACAGGGTCAGGACGATGTGTCGGGCTGGGCGTGGAAGGCTCGGCACGATGGTCCTGATCCTCTCCCGGAACCCGCATACGGGCACTTGGCGGATGTCCGGTCGAGGCGATCCGAGCCGGTGGGGCCGTAATCGCGTCGTCGCGCCAAGTGTCACGGGAACGGCTAAGGCTGGACCGTGGCAAAATCGTGCCCGGCTGTGTGACCGCGCACCTGAGAGTTGAAGTGGTGGTGCGGCTGTGAAGCTACCACCAGCCGCGCGACACCGGCGCCGGTGCCGGCGTCCACAAGCCGGGCTCACCGTATTCCGGGGCACTGTCGGCGCGGGCAGCCCGGCGGACGCTCCGGCGCGGCGTATCGTACTCATCGTAGCGGGCGCTCGGCTCCGGTTCGGCGTAGCGGCGGGGACGCGCGGCCTCGCGGCGCGGGGCCGGATGGACCTGGGCCACCGGGGCGGATTCGGTCTTGCGGCGCGCCTTCTCCTCGGGGAGCTTGGCGATCATCGGTCCGCCGCCGCCGGGCAGGCCGAGGGCCGCGCGCATCGGCGCGTCGTAGCCGTAGAGATCGGGGAGGGTGCGGAACGTGCCGCCATCATCCACGTAGGCGGTGAAGTAGGCCAGATGCACCGGCAGTTTCGCGGGCAGCCGGAGCGTCCGCTCGCCCTTCCCGATCAGCTTCTTGAGCCGCGCTTCGGACCAGTCCGGCAGCACCGCGTCGGCCAGGCGGAAGGGGTCGTCGACGCGCACGCAGCCGTGGCTGAAGTCGCGCTTCGCCGCGGAGAACAGCGACCGGTTCGGCGTATCGTGCAGATAGACCGCGTGCTGGTTCGGGAACATGAACTTGATGAAGCCCAGCGCATTGCGCTCGCCCGGCGGCTGGCGCAGCGAGACGTGTCCGCCGTGGCGCACCACCTCGTAGCCGCCCCAGGTCTTGCCGCCGTAGCCCGCGAGCTTCGGCGCCATGGTCTTCAGGATCGAGGGCGGCACGTACCAGGACGGGTTGACCACCGCGTATTCCATCAGCCCCGAAAACAGCGGCGTGCGAGATTCCGGCTTGCCGACGATGACCCGGGCCTCGTCGCGCAGGCTGCCGCCGCGATAGGCGCGCAGGCGATATTCCGGGATGTTGACCAGGATGTAGTCCGAGCCCAGGTCCCCCGGCAGCCAGCGCCAGCGTTCCATGTTGACGATCAGTTCGGCCTCGCCGCCGCTCGCCCGCGCCGGGCGGCCGGCGTCGGCGAGCGCCAGCACGGTCTGGATGTTGAGCACGCCGTTGCCGGGAAGCCCGCGGCCGCGCTGGAATTTTGCCACCGCGTCGGCCACTGTGGCATCGTACTCCTCCGGCTCACCGGGCGCGCGGTCGAGCGTGCCGGCCGGGCGTGCCTCCAGGCCGAAATGCGCGCGCAGCAGCGGCACGCGGGCATCGTGCATGCCGACCCGCAGAGCCGGCCCGGGGGGCAGGCGCAACGGTTTCACGGCCGTGGGTGCCGGCCCGCGTAGGCTCGCGAGCCGCGCCTTGAGGGCCTGATAGCCGGCGCTGGACGGGTTGTAGCTCTGAAGCGCGTCGCCGGCCTTAGGCCCCGCTTCCGAGAGCTTGGTCAGCACCGCGTTGGCATCGGGCAAATCGAGCTGCGGGGTGATCAGGCGAGAGATCGACGCCAGGTTGACGCGACCGCCGCGGGCATCCCGGGCGTAGAGCAGAGCGGCCGCCGAGAGGCGAAGATCGGTGTCGGCCACGCCCTTCTCATCGGGTTTCTCGGCGAGGTTCGGGATCGTGTAGGCCCGGGCGTCGAGCCCGTCCTCGCCGGCAGCGGCCAAGCGCGCGGAGACCGCCTTGGCGGCCTCGGTCCAGGCGCCGTCCGCGATCCAGAGGGGCTTGTAAGCGCGCGCCTCGTAGACGGCGCGGATCCCGTCGCGATCCTTGCCGGTTAGGCGCAGAAGCAGCGGCGCGGTGTCGGTGAAGCGCGCGAAGATCGCGGCGCCCAGGGGATCGGCGGGAGCCACCGGCGCCGCCGCGACCGGGGCCGGCGCGGGGTCCGCTTTCGGAGCCTCGGGCTTGTAGTCCGGCAAAGCAGTCGAGACCGGATCGGACCCGGTCGGTGCCGCCTGGGCGGGCTCGGCCGGGTGCGCAGGCGTGCCGAGGGCCGCCGGGTCGAGCGCGACCGTCTCGGCGCCGAGCGCGCCGGCCGAGGCCAGCGTTCCGGTCAGTAGGGCGGCCAGCGCGACGAGGCTGGAGCGCGGGACGCGCATCGTGATCTCCCGGGACGCGGCGGCAGGGCCGCACGTTCAGATTGTGATTATCCGCTCAAGCGTGGCGTTGAGCAACTGCAGTCTTCGCCGTGTAGAGTCCAGTCATCCCGCCGCAAAAGCTGCTCATAATGGCAAGCGACACCTGCTTAATATTTCGACTCCACCAATTCCGCAGAACTGTGAAGTTGTTCGTCGAACCGTCGCTTTCGGACAGGCGCGGTGCGCTAGCACACCCTGCGCCGGCTAGGCGGCGTCCTCGGCCTTCTCGTCGCCTTCCAGACCGAGGTCCTTCAGCTTGCGGTAGAGGGTGGATCGACCGATTCCGAGGCGGCGGGACACCTCGGACATGCGCTGCCGATAGAATTGCAGCGCGAAGCGGATGATCTCCGCCTCCAGCACCTCCATGGTCTTCATCTCGCCCGTCTCCTCGGTGACCAGCGACATGGCATGCGGATCGCGAACCTCGACCCGGACGATCTCGCGCACCGGCTCGGGCGCGTAGGCCGGCATCTGGGGCTGGGTGGGGCCCGCCGGGATGCGGACGTCGAAGCCTTCGACCTGGGCGGCGATCTGCGGAAATTCGGCGACGGTCAGCTCATCGCAATCGGCGAGCACCACCGCGCGGAATAGGGCGTTCTCCAGTTGGCGGACGTTGCCGGGCCAAGGATAGCGGGTCAGCAGTGCCATCGCCTCCGGGGCGATCGCGCGGACCCGCTTGCCCTCTTCCGCGGCGAACCGGGCGCAGAACGAGCGCACCAGATCCGGAATATCCTCCCGGCGGGCGCGCAGGGGCGGCAGCGTCATCGGGAAGACGTTGAGGCGGTAGTACAAGTCTTCGCGGAACTTGCCCTGCTTCACGAGGTCGAGCAGCGACCGGTTCGTGGCGGAGACGAGGCGGATATCGACCCGCACCGAGCGCTTGCCGCCCACCGGATCGACCTCGCCCTCTTGAAGCGCTCGCAGCAGCTTCACCTGAGCGTCGAGGGGCAGCTCGCCGATCTCATCGAGGAACAGGGTGCCCCCGGAGGCCTCCACGAACTTGCCGGCGTGCTTCTCGGTGGCGCCGGTGAACGCCCCCTTCTCGTGGCCGAACAGGGTCGACTCGACGAGGTTCTCCGGGATCGCCCCGCAATTGACGGTGACGAACGGCTTGCCGCGTCGTTCGCCCGAACCCTGGATCGCCCGCGCCAGCACCTCCTTGCCGACGCCGGATTCACCCTCGATCAGCACCGGGATGTTGGATTTCGCCGCACGCTCGGCGAGGCGGATCACCCGCTCCATGTCGGGGCTCTTGGAGGTGAGATCCTTGAAGGTCAGCGCCCCGGAGGCGCGGCGGCGCATCCGGCGGACCTCCTCCTCCAGCACGTCGACCCGCAGGGCGTTCTTGATCGAGACCTGCAGGCGCTCGGCGCCGGCGGGCTTGACCACGAAGTCGACGGCGCCCGCCCGCATGGCGTTGACCACGGCATCGATCGAGCCGTTTGAGGTCTGGACGATCACCGGCGTGTCGAGGCCGCTGCTGCGCATCTCGGCGAGCACGCCGAGGCCGTCGAGCCCTGGCATCACCAAGTCGAGGAGCACCACGTCCACGCCCTCGGTCTTCAGCACGGTGAGCGCGTCGGCACCCGTCTCCACGACCCGGGCGTTGAAGCCGAACCGGCGCACCGCCGCCTCGGCCAGGCGCCGCTGAACCGGATCGTCGTCCACGATGAGAATTGTGGTGGACATGGCGGCTCCCTGCGCGGCGCACCAGGCCGGATGCGGCTCGGGACTGGCCCGCGCCGCACCGCCCTAGTCGGCGCGTGTTTCGTTTCGAACCGTAGGGTGCCGGACAGACGTAAAGTCGCGCTTAACGACGTTTGCGTTGTGGCGTCGCCGCGTCGGGGCGACCGGCGCCGTTGAACGCGTGGCCGCGCGCTCGATATCACGATACGAGGCCGAACTCCCCGAAAGGACCGCGAGATATGATGCCGAGCACCACCGCTTCGCCGGTGAACGTCCGTGCGCCGGAGGGCGTGAGCGCCGCACGCGCCGCAGCCAGGGCCGTCGACCTCGGCCATCTTCCGGAATGGGACCTGTCCGATCTTTATGCCGGCATCGACGCGCCGGAATTTTCGGCCGACATGACCCGCGCCGAAGAGGCGTGCCGCCGCTTCTCGGAGACCTATGCCGGCCGCATCGCCGAACTGGCTGCAGCCGAGGGGGCGTCCGAGCGCCTCGCCGAGGCCGTGAAGGCCTACGAGGGCATCGAGGAGTTGCTCGGCAAGCTGATGTCGTTTGCAGGCTTGGTCTATTCCGGGGACACCACCGACGAGGCACGGGCCAAATTCTACGGCGACACCCGAGAGCGCCTGACCGATGTCTCGGCCGACCTGCTGTTCTTCGCCCTGGAGCTCAACCGCGTCGATGATGCGGTGATGGATGCCGCGATGTCCGAGGGGCCGCTCGCCCATTACGCTCCCTGGATCGAGGATCTGCGCCGGGAGAAGCCGCACCAGCTCGACGACCGCACCGAGAAGCTGTTCCTGGAGAAGTCGGTCACCGCGAACGCCGCCTGGGACCGTCTGTTCAACGAGACGATCGCGGGACTCCGGTTCACCGTCCAGGGCGAGCAGATGCCGCTCGAGCCGACCCTCAACAAGCTGCAGGATCCGGATGGTGCCGTCCGAAAGGAGGCGGCCGGAGCGATCAGCGAGGTGCTGCGCGGCAATCTGCGGGTGTTCACGCTGATCACCAACACGCTGGCGAAGGACAAGGAGATTTCCGATCGCTGGCGCGGCTTCAAGGACGTCGCCGACGCGCGCCACCTCGCCAACCGGGTCGAGCCGGAGGTGGTCGGCGCACTGGTCGACGCGGTGCAGGCAGCCTATCCGCGCCTTGCGCATCGTTACTACCGGCTGAAGGCCAAGTGGTTCGGCCTCGATGCGCTGCCATACTGGGATCGCAACGCACCGCTGCCGAAGGTCGAGCAGCGCACCATCCCCTGGACGGAGGCCCGCGACACCGTGCTTTCAGCCTACGACGCGTTCTCGCCGAAGATGGCGGGAATCGCGAAGCGGTTCTTCGACGAGCGCTGGATCGACGCGCCGACCCGGCCCGGCAAGGCCCCGGGCGCCTTCGCGCACCCGACCGTGCCCTCGGTCCACCCCTACGTGCTGGTGAACTACCAGGGCAAGCCGCGGGACGTAATGACGCTCGCCCACGAGTTGGGCCACGGCGTCCATCAGGTCCTGGCCGGTCCGAACGGCGCCCTGATGGCGCCGACGCCCCTGACGCTGGCCGAGACCGCCAGCGTGTTCGGAGAGATGCTGACCTTCCGCAAGCTGCTCGCGGCCACCACCGACACGACCCAGCGCCGGGCCATGCTCGCCGCCAAGGTCGAGGACATGATCAACACGGTGGTACGCCAGATCGCGTTCTACGCGTTCGAGCGCAAGGTCCACCTCGCCCGCGCCAAGGGCGAGCTGACCAGCGACCAGATCAATGCCCTGTGGCTGTCGGTCCAGGCGGAATCCCTGGGTCCAGCGATCACGTTGGATGCGGGCTACGAGCCGTTCTGGGCCTACATCCCGCACTTCATCCACTCGCCGTTCTACGTCTACGCCTACGCGTTCGGCGATTGCCTCGTGAACTCGCTCTACGGGGTCTACGCGCAGGCCGAATCCGGTTTTGTCGAGCGCTACTTCGCGCTGCTCGCGGCCGGCGGTTCGAAGCCCTACGGCGAATTGCTGGCGCCGTTCGGGCTCGACGCGAAGGATCCGGGCTTCTGGCAGATCGGGCTGGGGATGATCGAGGGGATGATCGTCGAGCTGGAGGGGATGGAGCGACAGGCCTAGCCCGCTTCCAAGCCGGCCTCCGAGATGTTATACAAAACGTACAACATCTCGGAGGCGGTCATGAAACTCGAAGTCAAGCGCGTCGGAAACTCGACCGGCCTCATTTTGCCGAAGGATATCCTCGGCAAGCTGAATCTGGCGCAGGGCGATTGGCTTTACGTGACCGAGAATACCGACGGCTCCGTGCGGCTCTCGCCCTACGACCCGGCGTTCGAGAAGGGCATGAAGATAGCTGAGAAGGCGATGAAGACCTATCGCAATGCTTTGGCGGAACTGGCTAAATGAGCACCGATCGCGAGATTGTCTGGCTCACGAGCGAGTTGGTCAAGGCGATCCACGCCGTGCAGCTGAAGCAGTTTGGTGGGCCGCCCGGCTTGCGCGACGAAGGCGCGCTCGAATCGGCGCTCGGCCGGCCCGTCAATCGCGTGGCGTATGCCGAGGATGGCGTCGACATTGACCTCGCCGAACTGGCGGCGGCCTACGCCTTTGGTATCGCCAAGAACCATCCGTTTATCGACGGCAACAAGCGGGCCGCTCTCCTGGCCCTCATCACCTTCCTCGGGATCAACGACATCGATTTCATCGCCGACGAAGCCGAGGCCGTCGTGATGATACGCGGCCTTGCAGCGGGCCAGATCGACGAATCCGGCCTCACCCGCTGGATCCGGGACAACTGGCCCGCCGTCTGAGGCGCCGCGGCGCAGCGACCCGGCGGGCTGGTGCGGGGTGCCGAAACGCTTATGTCCGGCCCTGCACCGAGGAAGATCCTGGACCATGGCCGAGACCGATCGCGAAGCCAATCGCTTCTCAGCCCGTGCGGGCCGCTACGCCAGCGTGGGCGCCAATGTCGGCGGTGTCGCCGCCCGGATGGCAATGTCCCGGTTGTTCGGCAAGGAGGGGACGACCAGCGCCGCCGCCCTGGCGCAGGCGCTCGGCGGCCTGAAAGGGCCGATCATGAAGGTGGCGCAACTGCTCGCCACGATCCCCGATCTGCTGCCTCCCGAATATGCCGCCGAGCTTCAGAAGCTCCAGGCCGATGCGCCGCCCATGGGCGCGGCCTTCGTCAGGCGGCGGATGCAGTCCGAGCTGGGGGCCGGTTGGCAGGATCGATTCGGCAGCTTCGACCTGAAGCCCGCCGCAGCGGCGTCGCTCGGTCAGGTCCACCGCGCAACCGCAAAGGACGGTGAGCAACTGGCGTGCAAGCTGCAATACCCGGACATGCAATCGGCCGTGGAGGCCGACCTTCAGCAACTCGAGATCGCCTTCGCGCTCCACCGGCGGATGAACAGCTGGCTCGACACCCGCGAGATCGCCAAGGAGATCGGCGCCCGGGTGCGCGAGGAGCTCGATTACGAACGTGAGGCCAAGCACGCGAGCCTCTACGGCGAGGTGCTCAAGGATGTCGACGCAGTGCGCGTGCCGCGCGTCTTCCCCGACCTGTCGACAAAGCGCCTCCTCACCCTGAGCTGGCTCGACGGCGACAAGATTCTGGGCTTCGCGGAGGAGCCGGTCGCGGTGCGCAACCGCATCGCGCGGGCAATGTTCAAAGCGTGGTGGCATCCGTTCAGCCGTGCCGCCGTGATCCACGGCGATCCGCATCTGGGCAATTACACGGTCTTCTCCGAGGGCGGCGAGGCGGCCGGCATCAACCTGCTCGACTACGGGTGCGTGCGGATCTTCCATCCGCGCTTCGTCGGCGGCGTGGTCGACCTCTATCGCGGCCTGCTGGAAGAGGATTCGGCGCGGATCGTCCACGCCTACGAGGTCTGGGGCTTCAAGCATCTCGACAAGGAGAAGATCGAGATCCTGAACATCTGGGCCCGGTTCATCTACGGGCCGCTCTTGGAGGACCGCACCCGCACCGTGGCGGACGGAGTCAAGCCGGGAGACTATGGCCGGCGGCAGGCGTTCCAGGTGCATCAGGCCCTGAAGGAGCGCGGTCCCGTCACCGTGCCTCAGGAATTCGTGTTCATGGACCGCGCTGCCGTGGGGCTGGGCGCCGTGTTCCTCCACCTGCGCTCGGAGCTGAACTACCACCGGCTGTTCGAGGCCGAGATCGAGCATTTTTCATTGGACAAGCTCGGCGTGCGCCAAGACCAGATCCTTGCGCAGGCCGGGCTGCCGAAACCGGCGTAAATTCGCGCATCGAAGCCCATCGAGAGGGCAATCAACTTGCGTGCGTCCGATTGCGGCAGGAAAACGCTTGAGCTACATCCCGGGGTGACCACAAGAAGTCGCATCTAAGGGAAACGAGCGCACGATGGCCGAGAGTGAGACGGTGGCCGGGCACACCTACAGCCCGGCGATGGACGCGGGCACCCACGAGCAGACCTACCGCGGCTTCGTGCGTTTCGTCGAGATCGGTACCGGCGTGGTGATCTGCTGGGTGCTGGCGCTCGCCGTGGGCGGGATTCGCGAAGCGTGGCTGCTGGCGATTCTCAGCGTGATCGTCTCCGGTGCCGCTGGCGCCGTCGGTGCCCTGGCCCCCGCCATCGGATGGCGCGGCCCCCTCGTCGTCGGCATCCTGCTCTTCCTCTATCTCGCCTTCGCCTGAAGCGGCGAGGAGGGCCGCTCGCCCTAGCTGGCCGAGCGGTCCGATGACGCATTGAAGCGTGGCCGCCGGGTCGGTACGCCGCGGGTTACATTCCCACTTATTCCATCAGCGCAAACTTCTTTCGCGTCTCGAAAAGCTGTGCCGGTTCGCGCATTCGAGAGGCCAAGCTTGTTCAGGGGAAGCCTCGCATGCGCATTGCCGTGCTGTCCGAGACGGACTCTGCGGAACCGCGGGTTGCCGCGGTCCCGGAGACCGTCAAGAAATTCAAGGCGCTCGGCGCCGACATCACCGTTCAGGCGGGGGCTGGTCTGAAGGCGGGAATCCTCGATTCCGAGTACGAGGCCGCGGGCGCCGAGATCGCCGGCAGCGCCGCCGATGCGGCCCGGGATGCCGATCTCGTCCTCAAGGTCCGCCGTCCGGCGGGCGAGGAGCTGTCGCTGTTCAAGCGCGGCGCCACGATCATCGCGATCATGGATCCCTACGGCAACGAGGCCGCCTTGAAGGCCCTGGCCGAGGCCGGTGTCTCCGGCTTCGCCATGGAGCTGATGCCGCGCATTACCCGGGCGCAGGTGATGGACGTGCTGTCCTCGCAGGCGAACCTTGCGGGCTACCGGGCCGTGGTCGATGGCGCCGCCGAGTATGGCCGGGCCATGCCGATGATGATGACTGCAGCCGGTACCGTGCCGGCAGCCCGCGTCTTCATCATGGGTGTCGGCGTCGCTGGACTTCAGGCCATCGCCACCGCCCGGCGCCTCGGCGCGGTCGTGACCGCCACCGATGTGCGTCCTGCCACCAAGGAACAGGTCGAGTCGCTCGGCGCCAAGTTCGTCGCGGTCGAGGACGACGAGTTCAAGCAGGCCGAGACCGCGGGCGGCTACGCCAAGGAGATGTCCGCCGGTTACCAGGCCAAGCAGGCGGAGCTCGTGAAGGGCCACATCGCCAAGCAGGACATCGTCATCACGACGGCGCTGATCCCCGGCCGTCCGGCCCCGAAGCTCGTCTCCGAGGAGATGGTCGCCTCGATGAAGCCGGGCTCGGTCCTGATCGATCTCGCGGTCGAGCGCGGCGGCAACGTCGCCGGCGCCAAGCCGGGCGAGATCGTCGTGACCGACCGCGGCGTGAAGATCGTCGGCCACACCAACGTGCCGGGGCGCCTCGCCGCCACGGCGTCGAGCCTCTATGCGCGCAATCTCTACGCCTTCGTCGAGACCCTGATCGACAAGGAGAGCAAGGCGCTGGCGATCAATTGGGACGACGAGCTGGTGAAGGCCACCAACCTGACCCGCGACGGGTCCGTGGTCCACGCCTCCTTCCAGTCGAAGACCGACGGCCCTGCCTCGGAAGCCGCGGCCGTGGGCCTCGCCAAGTCGGAGACCGGCAAGGCCGAGTCCGCCCCGGCTCCGTCGGGCGCGAACTGAAGATCGATCGAGAGGAGAAGCAGAATGGCAAACCTTGTCGTCCCTCCCGATCAGGCGGCTGATCAGGCCCGCGTGCTGGCCGATGCCGCGCGCGCGGCTGCCGATGTCGCCCGCAACGCGGCTGACCAAGCCCAGGCTATCGCGTCCGGCATGGGCCACGGGATCAGCGCGGCCACCGGCGGCGCCGTCGATCCGTTCATCTTCCAGTTCGCCATCTTCGTGCTGGCGATCTTCGTCGGCTATTACGTGGTCTGGTCGGTCACCCCGGCCCTGCACACGCCGCTGATGTCGGTGACCAACGCGATCTCGTCGGTGATCATTGTCGGCGCGATCCTCGCGGCCGGCGTGCCGCTCCTCGAGAAGGGCACCGGCTGGGCCCGGGCCTTCGGATTCATCGGCATCGTGCTCGCCAGCGTGAACATCTTCGGGGGCTTCCTCGTCACCCAGCGCATGCTCGGCATGTACAAGAAGAAGGCCTGAGACGATGTCCCAGAACATCTCCGCCCTTCTCTACATCGTCGCCGGCGTCCTGTTCATCATGGCGCTGCGGGGGCTCTCGCACCCGACCACGTCGCGCCAGGGCAATCTCTACGGCATGATCGGCATGGCGCTGGCCGTGCTCACGACCCTGGTCGGCCATCCGCCCGCCGGGTTCGGCGCCTGGATCCTGGTGATCCTCGGCATCGGCATCGGCGGCGGCGCCGGCGCGGTCATCGCCAAGCGCGTGCCGATGACGGCGATGCCGCAGCTCGTGGCCGCCTTCCACTCGCTGGTCGGCCTCGCCGCCGTGGCCGGTGCAGCGGCAACGCTCTACGCCCCGCAGGCGGTGGGCATCCTCGAGAACGGCCACATCCACAAGCAGTCGCTGTTCGAGATGGCGCTGGGCGCCGCCATCGGCGCGATCACCTTCACCGGGTCGGTCATCGCCTTCGCCAAGCTCGACGGACGGATGTCCGGCAAGCCGATCATGCTGCCGAACCGGCACCTCATCAATATCGGCCTCGCGGTCGCGCTGGTGGTGCTGATCGCGCTATTCATCGGCAATGAAAGCAAGGCGATCTTCTGGCTGATCGTGCTGCTGTCCTTCGCGTTGGGCGGCCTGCTGATCATCCCGATCGGCGGCGCCGACATGCCCGTCGTCGTGTCGATGCTCAACTCGTATTCGGGCTGGGCGGCGGCCGGCATCGGCTTCACCCTCGGCAACCTCGCGCTGATCATCACCGGCTCGCTGGTGGGCTCCTCGGGCGCGATCCTTTCCTATATCATGTGCCACGCGATGAACCGGTCGTTCATCTCGGTGATCCTGGGCGGGTTCGGCGGCGACGCCGCCGCGGCCGCCGGCACCGGTCAGGTCGAGACGCGCCCGGTGAAGCAGGGCTCGGCCGACGACGCGGCCTACATCATGAAGAACGCCGAGCGGGTGATCATCGTCCCGGGCTACGGCATGGCGGTGGCGCAGGCGCAGCACTCCCTGCGCGAGATGGCCGACATGCTGAAGAAGGAGGGCGTCGACGTGAAATACGCCATCCACCCGGTGGCGGGCCGCATGCCGGGCCACATGAACGTGCTGCTCGCCGAGGCGAACGTGCCCTACGACGAGGTGTTCGAGCTGGAAGACATCAACGGCGAGTTCCCGCAGGCGGATGTCGCCTTCGTGATCGGCGCCAACGACGTCACCAACCCGGCCGCCAAAACCGACAAGGCCTCGCCGATCTACGGGATGCCGATCCTCGACGTGGAGCGGGCCAAGACCGTGCTGTTCATCAAGCGCGGCATGGGCTCGGGCTATGCCGGCGTCGAGAACGAGGTGTTCTTCCGCGACAACACCATGATGCTGTTCGGCGATGCCAAGAAGGTGGTCGATAGCATCCTCAAGGCGTTCTGAGACTATCTGAAAGTCGGTTTTGGCGAGGGGCGGGCAGCGATGCCCGCCCTTTTGTTTTGCCGGGTCAATGTCGAGCGTACCCGCTGTTGCCGTAGCGCCCGCGATTCCCGGCTCGACCCGGTGTAGAGTGCCGCCCGTGTCCGCCGTCACCGCCTCGCCGATCGCCGATCCGCCGCCGTTCCTGGGCGTTGCCAAGTCCGTGACCGGCCGCCGCTGGCAGGAGCGCTGTGCCGGCATGGCGGTGCAGAACCACATCGCCAAGATGGTCCAGGCCCACGGCCTGCCCGAGTTGCTGGCGCGCGTGCTCGCGGGCCGTCAGGTGGCGCCGGACGAGGCCGCCCGCCACCTGGCGCCGCGCCTGCGCGACCTGATGCCGGACCCGGACACCCTGCTCGACATGGATGCGGCCGTGCGCCGGCTCGTGCGCGCCATCCGCCGCGGCGAGATCGTCGCCGTGTTCGGCGATTACGACGTCGACGGTGCGGCCAGCGCGGCCATGCTCGCCGGCTACCTGCGCCAGCTCGGACTGCGGGCGCCGATCCACATCCCCGACCGGATCACAGAAGGCTACGGCCCGAATGCTGCGGCGATCACCGCGCTGGCGGCCGAGGGCGCGACCCTGCTGGTCTGCGTCGATTGCGGCACGAGCGGCCACGGGCCGCTGGAGGAGGCCGAGAAGCTGGGCCTCGACGTGATCGTGCTGGATCACCACGCCGCCGCCGAACAGCTGCCCCCGGCCCGGGCCGTGGTGAATCCCAACCGCCTCGACGATCTCTCCGGCCTCGGCCATCTCTGCGCCGCCGGGGTCGTGTTCCTGACGCTGGCCGCCCTCAACCGCGCCCTGCGCCGGGACGGCTATTTTGGCTCGGATCGCCCCGAGCCGACCCTCACCGACGCCCTCGACCTCGTGGCCCTGGCGACGGTGG
>NZ_JAKSYJ010000098.1 GCF_022829365.1 Methylobacterium sp. J-077
CGGCCTCGGCAACCCAGTTGCGGATGGCCTGCGCGGAGGGCTCGAACTCGCGAGCCAGATCGTTCGGATCACGCCCGGCGCGGGCCAACTCGACCATCTGTCGGCGGAACTCGGTGGGGTAAGGGGGACGACTCTTCGGCATTGGACAAACACCTCACGCGAAAGCGTTCTCGGTGTCCACCAAACAGGGGCAATCCCAAGGAACGGCAGCGCCCAGACGCGCCCCGCCCAGGGGATCGGCGCGAGCAGCATCAGGCTCATCCAGCGCAGCCCGCTCGCCTTGACGAAATGGCTGTCGAACGAGCGCACCGGGTCGCGGTAGATGCCCTTGGCCGCGATGCGTTTGCCGCGGCGGCGCTCGATCGTATCGTCGAGCCCGAGCACTACGGGGCCGTGCGGCGCGAAGGCGGCGATCAGCAGTCCGAGCAGGATGCGGCTGCCGGACCGAGGGCACCATGCGGCGCGGTTGAGGATGCGGTGGACGTTCACGAACCGCCGCTCATGCGCGCGGCCCATGATGCGCAGTACGTTGGTCACCGTGCGACGGCCGGGGGTGAGGATCGCGCCGATCAGGAGGATCTGCGCATGTCGCCACGAGCGGTGGACGAACAGCGGCGTGAACGACAGGATGAGTCCGGCGAAGCGGGCGGGCAGATCGGGCATCGGGTGTCTCTTGCTGGGGACACCCCCAGCCTACCCGTCATGCTCGCTTCGTCACCTCGCACCGCTCGACCGCTCCCCATTGGCCAAAGTCGAGCTTAGTCGGTGTGGTCTCGGGGCATAGTTGGCGGGACGGATCAGCAGCGCAGCAGCCGCTACGAAAGGCCGCTGCGCGTCTTGCGCCATCGTTGGTCGCAAAGCCAGGGTACAAGATGCCGATCAGGGCAGAGCGGTGATGTTGCGCGGATGCAGTCGTCCGCGCGAGAGGTCGGCAATTGCTAGGAGATTGCCCGCGAGGCGCCCTCGGCGATCTACCCAGGGTTCGGGAGCAAACGAGTAGATTATATTGGCAGCTATGTTGCGGCTCACTTGTACGAAAGCATGTTTCGGAGACATCGTGCGCTTTCGAAACAAGTACCAAGGATTTGCGATTTGTGAATACCCCAGCCGCCGACCCGGCGAGCGGCCTTTTTTGCTGCCGAGATGAACACCTTGCAGATGGTCGCAGCGCACGATCCGGCCATGCATTGCAAGCTGCCGGCTGAAGTCAACGTCTTCCAACCATGCATAAAGCGGCAAATTCTCATCAAAGCGGATGTGGGAGTCGTTGATGGAGGTCAGTCGAACGGTCATATTGCAGCCGTATCCATTGTAAAGCGTGCTCGTCGCAGCGCCTTCCTTTGAAGAGCGTCGTTCGGCGAGTATGCGGCGAGCATCATCCACGGACAGTCCGGGTCCTGGGGCTCCGTCGGCATGGACAAGCCCAGAGGCGATCACAATCTCGGGCCGAGTGGTAAAAAGTAATGCGGCTTGTCGTAAGTAATCTTTGGCCGGAAAAAAGTCGTCGTCGAAGAATGTGACCGTCCCACTCCGGGATCCTTTTAATCGATCAAGTATAGCGTTTCGCTGTGGGCAGCTCCCGGCTGGAGCGCGCACGAATTCAACTCTCAATTTGAGCCGGGAGATTGCGTGCTCGTCCACATCCTCGGGGGTTGCCGGAGCGATGTACACGATGTCTGGAAGGCGTTCTTGGTGGGACAGCTCATCCAGCATCGCTGTCAGAACATCGCGGCGGCCGGCGGTCGCGATCGCGACGAAAACAGGCTCCTGCACTGTCAAACGCTCCCATCTGAAGTCTGGCTCGTCATCAACCTATAGGCGACTCGCAAAGAGAGCGTCGACCGCTGGACAGATCTTGTGTCAAACTGTCTGCTCATTTTAGGTCCTGAAAAGCTCTCACGCACGGGTTCTGCGGCAATGCAATGCTCTTGCTTAATCGAACTCTGCGGGTGCCGCTCCAGATTGACGAGGGGAGACTCCCGATAATCGTTGCGCAAAGCGGTCTACACAGGGAGCCAGCTCGGTTCATAAGCGTTCTTGGATGATAGCGTCTGCCCCCGCAGTAATCGAGCTTAGAATTCGAAACCTGATTCCGCCGCAGACGCGTCCAGGCCATGCAGCGACGCGTTGAGCAGTTCGCGCACCGAAGGTATCGCCGGCACGCACGTATAGAGTAACCTTGGCATCGCGATGCGGACCAATTACGCAGGCGACTCGCCTGTCGTCCTTAAGCTGGTTCAACAGCGCTTGTTGCCAGACCTTCACGCCGCCGTTGATCAGGACTGCGTCGAATGGCGCGTGCTCGGACGCGCCGGCGACAATCGGTCCCTACACCACCCGGGCGGTGGCGCTGAGCCGCGCACCCAATTTCGGGGATGCCCGGCACCGACTCAAGGGCGGCCACTTCCGCGCATAGATCGGCCATGATTGCCGCCGCATAACCGGAGCCGGCGACGACATCGAGCGCGGCTACGCCCGGGCGAACCGTCAAGGCCGGGACCATCCGGTCCAAGACCATCGGTGTTGGCAGGCAGGCAGTCTCGCCACTGGAGATCAAGACCGTTAAAATCTGGTCGATATACGCGATGAACTCGCGGCCCTTCGGAATGATGGCCTCGCGCGCTCTCGTGTCAAACGCGTCCAGCACCGTATTGTCGTTCACGTGGAAGGTCCGCAACTGGCAGTTGACCATCATCCGCCGCGCCTGAGCGTAATCGATCATCGATACTTGTCCCCGAGCCGGATTCGTCCACAATGCCGACCGGGTACCGGCCCACACCGGCAACGCCGGCCAAACATAAGCGTCCCAGGTAGACGGCGTTCTCGGAGATCGAGCCTTAAAACGCAAGGTGATCGCCCCCGAAAGCGGTGGCCCGGGCTGGGCTACGCGTCCAATCACGAGGGCAGAAGTGGGGATTGACGTGTTCGCTTCGGTTTGAACGCGACACTGAGTTCCGCCCAGATCGATCCGCCGAGGCCGATAACGTGGCCGACAACGGCCTGCCACGGGCCTGCGGGAGGTCGAGGCGCGAGTTTGCGCACCGTATGCCGGCACGTCTGCGCCGCCGCCGCTGTCTGCTTTGCGCCGGCCGCAGCGACGCTTGCCCGACTACCGGGGGGGCGATGACATCACTTGGAGGAATCGAGCATTCGGTGCGCCGGCCTGGACGGGTGCTCCAACGGTGGGCCACCCGACGTCTGTCTGGCCGACGAAAAGCCATTAGCAACCTGTGCTTCTTAGTCCGCCGGTTCGCCAGGCTGGTAATTGTCTGGATGCGAGACCTCCTTTGCGTCTGCGACGATACGAAGGGCGCATTTGATGAGGCTTGGGCTGGATGGTCTGTAGGTGGGATTGGCGAGCGCGGGATCAGCTTCGAGACGCTGGCGCAACACCATCTCGGGCGAGAGACCTTCGAGCACGCGCTGACGGCGACGGTTGTAGGCCGCGTTGAAGCCGCGCAGCACGATCTCCAGGTCGGCGTGGCTGTAGATCATGATGCCCAACACCTGCCGCTGCACCCGGCCGTTGAAACGCTCGACCATACCATTGGTCTTCGGCGTGTACGGGCGCGTCTTGCGATGCTGCACCCCGTGCCGCTCGCACGCTGCCTCGAAAGCATCGGCGGTGAAGCAGGAGCCCCGATCGGTGAGCACGTGGGTGACCCGGAAGGGGAAGGCGTCGAGTGCGTCCGTGAGGAAGGTCACCGCCGAGGCCGTTGTCTCGTCGTCCAAGACGGCGAGGTGCACGTAGCGGGAGGCGCGGTCGATGGCGACGTAGAGGTAGCGGTTGCGGGTGGTGCCGTCGCGGTCACGTAGTTTGGGTAGGTGCTTCACGTCGACATGGACGAAGCCGACCTCGTAGTCCTTGAAGGTGGCGTGCGGCTTGCGGGCTTGCTCGGCGGGCGGCAGCCGGTTGAGGCCCTCCGCCCTGAGGATGCGGTAGACGGCGTCCCGGTTCAGGTGTGGCAGGAGGTGGCTGACAACGAAAGTCAGCGCATCAAGGGGGAAGCCGGTGGAGCGGCGGAGCGCGCACACGATGGCACGCTCCTCATCGCTGGCGCGCCAGAGCAGCTTATGCGGCCGAGCCGAGCGATCGTGACAGGCACCGGGGCTACGTTTGCGCCATTTGCGGATGGTCTCGGTGAAGACGCCGTAGCGCTTGGCCAGCACCCCGGAGCTTTCGAGCGAGCGGGCGATCTCGATGCGGACAGCCCGAGTAGTGCGGGCCTGGGGATGGATGGCAAGCATCAACGAGCCCTCCTAGATGTTTGGTCCCACCGTGTGGTGATACATCTGGTGCCACATGGAGGGACGCGCTATGGGACAGATTCTCCACGGCAGCGCCACAACGACAGAGACGGTCCGTCGGGCAATCCAAGCTCGTAAAGAGAGCGTGAGAGC
>NZ_JAKSYJ010000028.1 GCF_022829365.1 Methylobacterium sp. J-077
CCGCAGGCCGGGAAGGCGAGGCCGTCGTCCGGCGGGCTGAGGTCGCAGCCGTTGGCCACCGCCGCCATCTCCAGGGCGGACTTGGTGCCGTCGAGGAAGGAATTGAACATCTGCGGGTTGAAGTCGCCGCCGGCGACCTGCTCCTCGCTGAAGCCGTAATGCCCCCACACCGTGTCGGGCGTCGACTGGTGGTAGACCGGCAGGTACTTGGTGCCCTTGCCGGCGCAGACGACGTCGAGCCCGACGCAGCGCGCCCAGTCCACCAACTCGGCAATCAGGGCGGGCTGGTCGCCCGACGCCATGGAGTAGACGATCCCTGCCTCGGCGGCCCGGCGGGCCAGCAGCGGGCCGGCCAGCGCATCCGCCTCGACGTTGACCATGATGATGTGCTTGCGGTGCGCGCACGCAGCGATCACGTGGCGGATGCCGGCGGCGGGGCTGCCGGTGGCGTCGATGACGATGTCGATGAAGGGGCTGGCGATCATCGCCGCCGTGTCGTCCGTCACGAAGGTTTTCTGCGACCGGGACGCCTCTTCCAGGGATGCGGTCTGGGAGCGCTCGTCGGGCCAGCCGACCCGGTGCATCGACGCCTTGGCATTGACAGGCGAGAGGTCGGAGACGCCCACGAGGTGAATGCCAGGGGTCCGCCACGCCTGCGACAGAAACATTGAGCCGAACTTCCCGGCGCCGATCAGACCAACGCGGGCCGGACGGCCCTCCGCCGCGCGCCGCTTGAGCTTGGCGTACATTGACATGGCGTTGCTCCGTTGAGGGGCGACAACGGCCCCCTTCTATGAATTTTGTCTCGTGTTGCGGGGTTGTACCGGCGCACGTCCGGCAGGAAAATGTGAATTGGAGCAAGCTCGATGTGCGTGAATTCCAAAGGACCTGACTTCGACTGGAACGACCTGCGCTCGTTCCTGGCGGTGGTGCGAGCTGGGCGCCTAACCGTCGCCGCCCAGCAGCTCGGAGTCGACCACTCGACACTGAGCCGCCGGATCACGTCTCTAGAGAACGCTCTCCAGGTCCGGCTCTTCGACCGTCTGCTCACCGGCTACGTCCTCACCGAGGCCGGCCGTAGCCTCGTCGGCGAGGCCGAGCGGATCGAGGCGGTCGCTATCCGCATTTCCTCGGACCTGATGGAAGCCAAGGTGCAGATGTCCGGGCCGGTCCGGGTCGCAACGCCGGAAGGATTCGGCACCTACTTCCTCGCCCAACACCTGCAGACCCTGGCTGGGCGCCACCCGGAGGTCACCCTCGAACTGATCGCCGATCCAGGCGTCGTCAGCCTCGCCCGGCGGGAAGCCGACATTGCCGTCACCATGGAGAGGCCAGATGCGGGGCCGCTCCGGGCCCAGAAGCTTATGAACTACGAGTACGGACTCTACGGCAGTGAGCAGTTCTTGCGGGAACACGGCACGGGCAAGGGCGACCTCGACTACGACGGCGTCCGCCTTATCGGCTACATCCATGACATGATCCCTACGCCCGCCCACGACTACCTGTCGGAGCTGATTCGGGGGCGGCGGGCGGACCTACAGATCTCGAACATCATCACTCAGCTCAGCGCTACGCTTAGCGGCTACGGTCTGTGCATCCTGCCTTGCTTCATGGCTGCTCAGCACAGGGCGCTGCGGCGAGTCATACCGGAGCGTATTCGCTTCACCCGTTCCTACTGGCTCGTCACCCATGTCGACGTGCGGGCGCCGGCCCGCGCGAAGGCGATCGTAGCGTTTCTCCAGGACATCGTGAGGGAGAACCGGTCGCTGTTCCAGCCGTCTGCGGCGACGCAGCCCGACAAGGACGAAACCGACTGGTAGGCCTGGCCTTCGCTCGAACGAATATTGCGCAGGCGCTCTCGACTAAACCACGCTAAATTCTACTTGCGCGAGACGAGTGGAGCAGGAGCTAAGTACTATCACAAAATGTGCAGAAAACCAATGAAAGCGTTAGCCCTTGTTCCGAAAGGGCGGGGCAAGATTTTCTGTGTTTTTTACGAATTCGTCGGCGATCATAGCAGCAGCGCTATTTCGGACGCCAGCATGAGTCCGTAGCCTGCATGTCTGGGTCTATCCGCCCTCCGATGTACCAGGATCCGTCGCATCTTATCTCCGGGCCCGGGCAGCGGAAGTCATCCTGGCCTTACTGGTCGACCTCGTTGTGATCATCCTGATCCCCTGTTTCTCAATCGGGTTCCTCTGAGCCGGCGCACGTGAGAGGACGCTCGGCCAACGAAGGTAATTCAAGTCGATAATTGGCTTATGAGGCAACGTGGACCGCGACGCGAACCACTTGATGTTCCGGTTCGGAGAAGCGCAGTGCAATCACTGAATGTCTGAAATAGGCGCAGAGCCGAACGGTCGGTTTTGCGCCCATTTGTGATCCGGCATGGCGTAGTCTGGCCGAAAGCGGAATGACTGCTTCTGAGGAGGCCGGCGGGGAAAGCAGACGGTCCCTTCTCGACCCAACCCAGTCGCTCGGACCGCCGTCGGCGCTTCCCAAAAGCAGCCGTTCGTCAGCCCTCCGACAACTTCGGCTCGGGGTGGTTAGCGGAACTCGGCGTTAGAGCCTCCAGTGGCACTGGTGGACTCATGAGCTACA
>NZ_JAKSYJ010000122.1 GCF_022829365.1 Methylobacterium sp. J-077
CTTTGCGACCGTCTCCACGACCAACATCCCGCGCAAGCCTCCCGTTCGAGCCGGAAGGCATTGTGGATGACTTGTCCTGGGGGTCCCGTTTGGACGCCGATCACCCCGAGAACGGGGTCCTTATTCCACGCCTAATCACAAACGACTCCAGTCGTGCGGCAAGTTATGGCAAATTCTGGCCTCACTCGGTGCTGAAGAGACTCTTCCCGGTGATTCCGGCTTTGTCGAAAAAGGCTTGGTTGCGGTCGCGTGCATCCTTCAGCAGGTCGTCCCAACCGATCAGTTCGATGGAGCCACGGAAACCGTCGTTGGGCCGGTAGATCCGACCTCGTCCGTCCGCCGTCCGCTGCCAGGAGTACGTCCAGTCGTCGAGCCTGCCGACGATGTCCGCGACGATGAAGCAGTAAAAGATCGTGTTGCGGCCCAGTTGGATCGGGCGACCGCGCACATCCGTTAGCGTGCCCGACTGCAACTGGCGTACGTAACGCTCAACCTGAAGCTGCGGGTTCTCGTCGTCCGCGTACTGCTTGCGACCGGGCCGCTTGAACTCGACGAGGAGGACCTTGGACGGGTGCTCCTTCTGGCGAAGCCCGTGCACGTGGTCAAAGATCAGGACGTCCGGGCGTTCGTCGCTCTCTGCCTTCTCGGCGAGGGCGGAGAACTCGACGTCCGAACTGAAATACTGGGCGAACGCCAACCGCTCGTCGACGATCCAAAGGTCATGGGACGCCGCGGGTTCGACTTTCTTGCCCTTGCCCGTAATCGTGCTCACCCGCATCGGGCAGATGAAGGAGTGTAGGACGTCCTCGCGCTGGTACGTTGAGTCCCGCACGTCGTCGCGGACCTTCTCCAGCAGAATAGCAATGAAGTCGAGGACCACCTTACGCCGAACGATGTACTCGGCGAGGCTGCGTTGCTCCGCCTCCTCGATGGCCTTGCCGGCCTCTTGGATCGCTGTCCCGAACGACTCGGCGGTGACGTCGTTGTCCTTCAGGCGGGTCAGCACGGACCGGATCTTCTCGGCCTGGCGCTCGTCTCGACGGAAGCGCTCGCGCGACAGGTGACCGTAGATCGCGTCTTCCTTCAACTCGCCTGACGGCACCTTGTCCTGGAGCTCCTCAACGTCGCCGAACGCTATCGATGGATAGGTGGCTGTGATCGTCTCAATCTTGGCTCGCTGCTCCCCCTTCAGTCGTGACAGAGGGCCCTCCAGGAACTTCCCGACGTAGGGCCAGCAAACGTCGTTGATCATCCGTTCCAAGATGGCATCCTCGAACGTGAACTTGGTCCGCTCTTGGTTGACGTGCTTGTCGAGGAAATCACCCGTCAGAAGGGCATGAAAGACCAAGTTGTCGTTCGGACCGAAGTATCGGAGACCAAGCTTGCCGTCGATGCTTTGCGAATGTACGGTCCGGTCATGCGCGATGAAGTGGATGAAGTGCGATCCCTTGAGATCAGCGCTGGCGACCTTCTCGCACTCCATCATCGTCAGCGTGAGCTCGCCGAACTCCTCCTGCGGCAGGTCGTCCTTAGTCTCTCGGCGATGAACAATCTCGTTGATCGCCTGTGGGTAGGTTCGGGTCTCCTCGCTGACATGGACGGTGATCTCGGGACACCGCTTGCCGATGAAAGTCGGGAGGAAGTGGGACGTGAGATGCTGAAAGACGTAGTTGCCGCGCCCTGGCCACTTGTCCCGATAGCCGTTCCCTCGCAGACCCTTGAACTCGACGAGGAAGTAGGGCTCCCGAAGCACCGCGTCGGCTAGCGCCTCGTTCTGGATCTGGTTGTTGACGTCGAGGACGAAGTCGAACGTTCGCCGCTTCATGCCGGCGCCGTCGACAAATGCCGTGTCGACGCGGATGTTCGAGAAGCAGTCCAGCCACATAAGCCGGCCGACGCCCTTGCCACCAATCGCGATCTTGTTGTCCGTGTCCGTCGTGATGAACGCTTCCCAGTTGCGCTCGTCCAAGCCGGGGCCATTGTCCTCGACGATGGCTGTGACGGCATCCTTCTTCCTGTCGGTCTGCACCGTAACGGTCACCCGGCCATTGGCCGCGACGGCGTCCTTGTAGCGGGCCTGGGTGGAATGGATCGCGTTGCTGATCGCCTCGAAAAGGGGCTGCAATGCGTCTGCGACGTTCGCTGGCTTCGGTAGCCTAGCGATGCGCTTCACGAGGTTTGGACGAAGAGAGGTCACTCGCATTGCTTAGCCGGAGTCCCATGGGGCTAGGAAGTGATATTCGCGCCAAGAGGTGGCTCGTCAGGCAGCCTTAAGTGGCCGAGGTCCACAGAGCGCGCCTGGCACCGGACGACGTACTGATTGGGTCGGGGGCGCTTCCACGGCTTGGGCTTCCCGCAGCGACGCGGGATCCGCTCCAGCGCGGCGGTGAGCGTGCAGCCTGGCCGAAGCCCGCCGCAAGGGCGGCGAGCAGATAGTCCCCGCGCCGGCCGGTGCACCAGACGCCCCGCGTGTTCACGCGCACGTACGAGCATTCGCTTCTGCCCTGGCCGGCAATGCAACGCGTGTGGGAACCGGGCATGGTCGCGCATGTGGGTGACCAGTCCGTTGTACCCGCCTCCATCACATCGCGCAGAGGAGGGAAATCGGCTAAGATTGTTCTTTTTTTGTTCTCGAAACAAGCTTTCCCGGGATGGGCGTTCGCAACTTAGTGCCGGGTATCGGCCCGCACGCACCGGCAGGAACCGCGGTGCGCATGGAACTCGGGGCCGTGCCGCAGACTAGTGACAGCTAGAGTGCAGCCGGAATGGCAGACAGGCTGCCGCTAGCCTATCGAGGGCGAACCCCGTTCATCGATCGCATCGACACGAGCAGATCGCCGAGCCTTTGAATGTCAGCAGGCCCGGTCAATAACTCCGAAACAGGTACGTCGGGAACAGGCGCGTTAGCCCCGGAAGGGTCGACACCGGGCGGACGGCCGCTTGAAATCGAATGTCCGCTCCCGGGCGTTCAGCTAACCACTGCTCATGGCGCAAAGCCGAACGCACGCTTCAAGCGACTCAAGCGGAGCATTTAAAATCCTTCTCGCGCCGGCCTGTTCGTTCGGGCAAATCTTCTGATTCGGTCTGGCTTCTCGCCTGACCAGTCAGCCGACAAAAAAAAGGGCACTCATACCGCCAAGCTGGATCCCGCCAGCAGGCCACGGCCGAGCCGAAGCTGCTTCTAGGCAGCATGGGGAACGGCGGGGAACACCATGGGGAACATGGGGAACACCTCGGCCGGTCAGGACGTGCGAAAACGCCACCTGTGCAAGGAGTTAGTTGGAGCGGGCGATCGGGATCGAACCGACGACATTCAGCTTGGGAAGCTGACGTTCTACCACTGAACTACGCCCGCGGACACGGCTGGTGCGGTCTTGTTGGCTCCGGCAAGGCCGTGGCTTCGCCGGGGCTCCGTGCGCCCGTGTACGGAAGCGATCTAGCAGTCCCGTGGCGACGGCGTCAAACGGGGTTTTTCGGATTCGACGGGTTCGCGCGGACCGCAGCGCCGAGGGCACCCGTCTGCGCCGCGTGCAGGCAGGGGTGTGCTTCAAGCGATCCGGGAGACGTTGCCGGCCGAAGCGCCGTGGGGACCGCGGGCGACGTCGTAGGCCCGGTTGCGGAGTGCCGTCTCGCTCGGAAGCTGCTCGATTACATCGCCGGAATGTGGATCGACCACCTGGAACACGATCGAGCTGGTATCCGGATCCTGCACGTAGCGCGCCTTGTCGCCGGTCGGGGCGATGTCGAGCTTCACCGCCGGCTCCAGCGGCGCAGCCGCTTCCTGGGCCGGCGTGGTCTCCTGCGTGGCGGCCGAAGCGGCGGACGCCGCGAGGGCGTCGAGACCCTGCGGCCCCGGCGGCGTTGCATTCAGTGGACGGATATCCATCGCTGATCTCCTACGATCCTGTGATTGAGGGATTCAGCGGATCTGGCGCCTAAGCGTTCGTTAACGGCGCCCCCCAGCATAGGGGATGGTTGCGCCGCGGCCGGACTCGCAGTGAAGATCCTGTTACCAAACAGGCTGGCATTTGCGAGTCGCCGCGTGGCGGATGCCGCGCGTCGAGAGGGTCCCGCAGCCTGCCACCGCACCGCTGGGCGAGGCGTGCATTCGGAGGTATCCATGCGCCGGGTCCGAATGGCGGTCGTGCTGATGGCCTCGGTCCTCGCCGCCGGAACGCTGCCCGGCGCGCAGGCGCGGCCTGGCTTGTCGCCCCGCGAGGCGTTCTTTCGGCGGCACCGCTGTAAAATCGTGGCGCGCCTCGACGCGATCCATCGGCGCGGCCCGATCGAAACGTCGCGAGACCGCTTCATCGTCGTCGCGCTGCGCGATGAGCCGATGCACTACGTCCAGTGCATTTTCCAGCCCTACGATACCGCGATGCTGTGCGAAGCCTCATCCGGCGCCTACGGCCCAGGCGCTCCCGGGAAACCGGCCTTTCAGCTTCACCCGCAATCCCAGGCGGAGCTCCACGCCCTCCACTATGTCCAAACCGACGCCCGGGAGAATTTTGCTCGCACCGTCATCCTCGGAAATCCTGCGGATGTCGGCCTCGCCGCGGATTTGATGCTGGCGACGCTCTACGATGCCTACGGAGCCGGCCCAGACTCGGCGATCTCGATCACAGCGCCGCGCGGGGGCGGCGCCGGATGCGGCACGCCCACGTCCTGACCGGACGGGGCGTGCTGTGCACTCACTCAGCGGCGTCGACGTAGAGCTTGCCGCCCTCGGCCAAAAACTCCTGCGACTTTGCCCGCATGCCGGCCTCGGCCTCCGCCTGGGACATGGCGGGTGCCGCGCCGATCACTTCGCCGGCCTCTTCCATCGCCAGAACTTCGGCGCGCAGATCCTGCGTGATCTTCATCGAGCAGAATTTCGGGCCGCACATCGAACAGAAATGCGCGACCTTGTGGGCATCCTTGGGCAGGGTCTCGTCGTGGTAGCGGCGGGCGGTGTCCGGATCGAGCCCCAGGTTGAACTGGTCTTCCCAGCGGAAATCGAACCGGGCGCGGCTGAGCGCATCGTCGCGCAGCTGCGCGGCCGGGTGGCCCTTGGCGAGGTCGGCGGCGTGGGCGGCGATCTTGTAGGTGATCACGCCGGTCTTCACGTCGTCCCGGTCCGGAAGGCCGAGATGCTCCTTCGGGGTGACGTAACAGAGCATCGCGGTGCCGAACCAGCCGATCATGGCGGCGCCGATGCCCGAGGTGATGTGGTCGTAGCCGGGTGCGATGTCGGTGGTCAGCGGGCCCAGCGTGTAGAACGGCGCCTCGCCGCACTCCCGCAGCTGCTTCTCCATGTTGACCTTGATCTTGTGCATCGGCACGTGGCCGGGGCCCTCGATCATTACTTGGCAGCCCTTGTCCCAAGCGATCTTGGTGAGCTCGCCGAGCGTCTCCAACTCGCCGAACTGGGCGGCGTCGTTGGCGTCGGCGATCGAGCCCGGGCGCAGACCGTCGCCGAGCGAGAACGACACGTCGTAGGCCCGCATGATGTCGCAGATCTCGTCGAAATGCTCGTACAGGAACGATTCCCGGTGCCCGGCTAGGCACCAGCGCGCCATGATCGAGCCGCCGCGCGAGACGATGCCGGTGACGCGCCGCGCGGTCAGCGGCACGTAGGCCAGCCGCACGCCGGCATGGATGGTGAAGTAGTCGATGCCCTGCTCGGCCTGCTCGATCAGCGTGTCCTTGAAGACCTCCCAGTCGAGCTTGAGCGGGTCGCCGCCGACCTTCTCGAGCGCCTGGTAGATCGGCACGGTCCCGATCGGCACCGGTGAGTTGCGGATGATCCACGAGCGGATGTTGTGGATGTTGCGGCCGGTGGACAAGTCCATGACCGTATCGGCGCCCCAGCGGATCGACCAGACCAGCTTTTCCACCTCCAACGCGGCCGACGACGTGACCGCCGAGTTGCCGATATTGGCGTTGATCTTGACCACAAAATTCCGGCCGATCGCCATCGGCTCGAGTTCGGTGTGGTTGATGTTGGCCGGGATGATCGCCCGGCCGCGGGCGATCTCGTCGCGCACGAATTCCGGGGTGATGAACGGCGGCACGGAGGCGCCGAAGCTCTGGCCGTCGGCGAGGGTGGCCTCGGCGCCGGCCAGCATCGCCTCGCGACACGCGTTCTCGCGGTGCGCGACGTAGATCATCTCCTCGGTGATGATCCCGGCCCGGGCGAACTCGTACTGCGTCACCATCTGGCCGGGGCCGGCCTTGCGGATCGTGCGGGCGGCCGGGCACGGGTCCACGAGCTTGTCGCCGGCGAAGCCGTTATCCTCGGGCTTGACCGCCCGGGGCTCGACGGCGGCGTAGCCGCGCGCCGCGATCCAGGGCTCGCGCACGCCCGGCAGGCCGGCGGTGAGGTCGATGCGCGCGTCGGTCTCGGTGTAGGGGCCCGACGGATCGTAGACCCGCACCGGCTCCTCTTTCGGATCGGACAGGACGATCTCGCGATAGGGCACGCGGATGTCCGGCCGGCCGGCCGGGCTCGCATAGACCTTTCGCGATCCGGTGACCGGACCCGTGGTCACGGTCTCGGGGCTGCCTTTCACGTCCTTGGGAAGAACGGGTGCGTTCATGGGGGCCTCTCCTCGCGTTGGAGCGCTCCGGACCACGCGATGGCTGAGAAGAGATCCGGCCGCACGAATGCAGCCGCAGGTTCCCGTCCCTCCGCCGGTATGAGCCGGATCAGGTTCAAGGGTCAGGGCAGCGTGCCCAATCTCAGCCCCCTCGCGGGGCCCCCCTCGGAACGGTTCAAGACTCGGCCCCAGCAAAGGATTTGTCAATGCTATGGCAGGCGAGGGGGCTAACAGGATCGAGCGGTTCGGCGGCGGCTTCGATTAAGATGGATCAAACGCAGCCACAGACACTTCCCTGGCCAACTCCGAAGCAAATGCGCATCCTGTTCCTGCTGCTTGCCGCCGTGGTTCTGGTCTATCTGGCCGCGCTCGTGGCCGTGGCCGTGTTCCAGCGGCGGTTGATCTATCCCGGCGCGGCCTGGGCGGGCGAGCCGGCTCTCGACCGGTTGGCGCCTGCCGGGACCGAGGCGATCATCCTGACCGCCGAGGATGGGGAGCGGCTCTTCGCCCTGTGGCGGCCGCCGCGTCCGGGCTGCGGTGTGGTCGTCAGCTTCCACGGCAACGGCTCCCGCCCCGAGCCGCATGCCGCCCGCTTCGCTGCGGATCCGTGGGGCGCGGCCGGGTGGGGCGTGCTGGCGCCGGCCTATCGCGGCTATCCCGGCTCGACCGGATCGCCGAGCGAGGACGGGCTGATCCGCGACGGGATGGCGGCGGTGGCGGCCGCGATGGCGCGCGCCCCGGGGGCGCCGATCCTGCTGCACGGCCATTCCCTCGGCGCGGCGGTGGCGGTCGCGATGGCGGGGCGCGTCGCGGCGATCGGGCTCTATCTCGAGGCACCGTTCGATTCGCTCACCCATGCCGTGCGGCTGCATGTCCCGCTGGCCCCGTCCTGGCTCCTGCGCGACACCTACCGCTCGGATCTGCGCATCCGCGGCGGAACCGAGCCGGTCCTGATCGTTCAAGGCGCCGACGACCCGGTGGTGCCGGAAAAGCTCGCGCGGGCGCTGGCCGCGGCGGCGGGTCCCCGGGCGCGATTCGCGCTGGTCCCGGGCGACCACGTCTCGATCCTCGGCGTTCGGGACCGGGAAGCCGAGGCGGCGTTTCGCGGGCGCGTGGGGCCGGCCTGTCGCGCTGCGGACGGCGCCGTACCGTGATCGGGGTTGGGGGAAGCGCTTGGTCGGACGCCGCTCCCGGCGCTGGAACGCCGACGACCCGGATAGGCCTGGCGCCGTCCCCCGGGCAGATCCGGTCTGCCCGCTCTGCGGCCGGCCGATCCCGCCCCGTGCCCGCTCCAGCCTCCACCACCTCACCCCGAAGCTGAAGGGCGGGACACACCAGGGCACAGTCCGCCTGCACCAGATCTGCCATTCGGCGATCCACGCCCGCTACAGCGAGGCCGAGATCGCCAAGCGCCTGGCCGATGTCGAGGCGTTGCGGGCCGATCCGGAGATCGCCCGCTTCCTGGTCTGGATCCGCGGAAAACCCGACGATTTCCATGCCGCCACGCGCATGACCCGCGATCGGCGCGCGGGCAAGCGCCGGGATTGAGCAAGCCGTTTACCCGGCGCTCAGCACGAAAGCAGGTTCCGCTGCCAAGAACGCATCCCCGTCAACTTTAGCGCTTCACACTCGCCTCGGTCGCGGAGTTGGACGATGGGCGGGGCAAGGGACGGCCGGCTGGCCTGGGTCGATACCGCCAAGGGGATCTGCATCCTCCTGGTGGTGATGATGCATTCCGTCATCGGCACCGGCGCAGCGCTGGGCGGGGAGGGGTTCCTCCACCCGGTGGTGGCCTTCGCCAAGCCGTTCCGGATCCCGGATTTCTTCCTCCTGTCCGGCCTGTTCCTCGGCCGGGTGATCGACCGGGACTGGCGCATGTTTGCCGACCGCCGGGTGGTGCATTTCGCGTACTTTTATTTGCTTTGGCTCGTGATCCAGTCGGCCGCCCGCTACGGCAGCATCGTCGGCGAGGCCGGACCCGCGGCGTTCGCCGCCCATCTCACGCATGCGCTGGTCGAGCCGTATTCCAGCCTGTGGTTCGTCTACCTGCTGGCGGTGTTTTCCGTGGTGACCAAGGCCTTGCGCCGATGCCCGGCCGGAATGCTGCTCACCGGCGCCACCCTGCTGCAGATTGCCGATATCCGCAGCGACGCGACCCTGATCGAGGAATTCTGCGGCCGCTACGTCTACTTCGTGGCGGGTTACCTGTTCGCGGGCCGGATCTTCGCCCTGGCCGATGCGACACGCCGGCATATCGGCCTCGCGCTCGGCGGCCTCGCTACCTGGGCTATCTTGGAAGGGTGGCTCGCCCTGACGCCGACCGGCAGCCCGGTCTACCCGACCCTCGCCAGCCTGCCGCTGGTCAGCCTCGCCCTCGGCGCAGCGGGCGCCCTGGCGATCGTGGTCGTGGCGGCGCTGATCGAACGGGCGGGCGGCATGCTGGCCGAGGCCCTGCGTACCTGCGGCCAGCGCTCGATTGTGATCTACCTCGCCTTCTCGCTGCCGATGGCCGCGACCCGCGAGATCCTGGTCCGCACCGGCTTTATCACGGATATCGGCCTCGCCGGCCTGATCGTGATGGCGTCGGCCCTGCTGGTGCCGCTGGCTTGGGAGCGGCTGGTGCGTGGCACGCCGCTCGACCTGCTGTTCGTGCGCCCAGTCTGGTTCCGGCTGGCTGCCGGGCCGCGCCGATCCCTGGCGGCCACGTAAGGTCGGCGGTCTCAGCCCTCGAAGGCTACGCCGATCCGGCGGCTGCGCCGCCAAGCCACCGCGGCTAGGCGCGGATCGGCACCGTCCGTGAGGCGGATGGGGAAGCGGTCCGGCACGGCCTGATCATCCTCAACCTCGATCTGGGCGCCCGTCTCGGTCGCGTCCCAGACCAGACAGCCGACCTCGCCGCAGGCGAGCAGCAGCGTGCCGAACGTGAAGGCGTTCTTGCGGAATGCCCCGCGGCGATCCTCCGTCATCGCATTCTCCACCCGGCCCGCGAAGCCATGGCTCGCAGACCGGACGATGCCGGAGGGCGGTTAACAGCCCGGATATGGCTGCGCGACTGTTTCAGGCGACGAACGATCAATACTCGTCCCGGTCCTCCCGGTAGATGCGCCGCCGCGGGGCGTCGTCATCGTCGTCGTAGGACCGGCGCGGCCGCGGGCGGTCGTAATCGCGGCCGTAGCGGTCGTCGTCACGCCGCCGGTAATCGTCGCGTCGGCGGTCGTCGTAACCGTCGTCGCGATCCCGGGGGGCGACACCGCCGCCGCGGGTCTCGCTCAGGCGCGGCGCGTACCAACAGCTCTTCGGCTGACCCGGGGCGGGATCGCCGAAGGTCTGGCTGTTGCACGGGACCATGCCGCCCTGCGGGAAGGGGCGGCCGTTGGTCTTGCCGGGCACGCCGTAATAGACGTTGGTGGGGTAGGGCATCCGGCAGACCCCGCCATCCTGGGCGCAGGCGACCAAGTTCACCGTGTCGAGTTGCTCGACCCGCGCCGAAGCGGGCCCCACCACAACCGAACCGAGCAAAAGGCCCCCCAGGGCCACGGCAATCCTGCAACGCACGTCGTCGATCCCCTTTTCGCCGATGATCGCGGCCTCGATATCGCGGCCCGGTGGCTTCCGGCTAGAGCCCGGCACCGGTATGGCGAACCCATGACGGTCCGCATGCGGTTGCAGGCCGGGGCCGAAGCTTTTGTGACAGGGATCGGGCGCGCACCGGGTTGTCCACCGGGAGGCGCGCCGGGAGGAAACCATGCGGGATGCGTCGGCGCAGGAGCTCATGATCCTCAGCGCGCTGCAGGAATGCAGGCTCCAACTGGCCGCGGCGCAACAGAACGAGTCGACCCGCGCCGCCGTACGCCTCGAACTCGACGCGGCCCTGCGTCGCGAGGCCGTGCTGAAGGCCGAGATCGCTGAGGAGCGCGAGCGCACCGAGGCGGTGCGCGTCGTCCTGCTGGCGCTCAATGCCAGCATCGGCCGGTTCGGCCTGCGCCGGAAGCTGTTCACAGCGCGCATCGCCCGGCTCGGCCGCGAGACTCCGGATTCCGGCCCGCAATCGGTCCGGCATCCGGTGCTGCTCGCCGAGGCGCGGCGGGTGCTGGGTCAGGATCCGGCGGCGGCCGGTTAAGCAGAGGGGGCACTTGCTCACCCGGGGCGGGTGCTGAACGGATCGCTAACGGCCCCTTAAACCGCCGCATTTAGCGTGCGGAAACCGGGTTGCGCTGCAAGGCACGCGTGCGGCGGTCCGGAATCGTTGAAGACGGGATGCATGGCCAAGGGTCGAGGCAGGATGGAGCCGAATTTCGACGTGCCGGAAGGGCGCGTCCGGGATCGCGGCGAACTCGACCTGCGCTTGTCCCGGGACGATCGGGCCGGGACAGGAGAACGCGTGGGCAAGCGAGCGGACGAGACGGCGCGGGCCCCGACCAAGACCACGGCGCGCCGGACCCAAAAGAAGTCCGGCCGGCGCCGTCGCTCGTGGCTCGGACGAATCGTCTACGGCACCGTGGTGCTCGGCCTGTGGGCGGTGATCGGAATCGCCGGGCTGATCGCCTACCACGCGTCGCAGCTCCCGCCGATCGACCAGCTGGCAGTGCCCAAGCGGCCGCCCAACATCGCCATCCTGGCGAGCGACGGCTCGCTGCTCGCCAACCGCGGTGAGACCGGCGGCCGGGTGGTCTCGATCAAGGAGCTGCCGCCCTACCTGCCCCGGGCCTTCGTGGCGATCGAGGATCGGCGCTTCTACCAGCATTTCGGCGTCGACCCGGTGGGCATCCTGCGGGCGATCGGCCAGAACCTGACCAGGCGCGGCGTCGCGCAGGGTGGCTCCACACTGACCCAGCAGCTCGCCAAGAATCTCTTTTTGACTCCTGAACGTTCGGCCTCGCGAAAGATCCAGGAGGCGATCCTCGCCCTGTGGCTGGAGCATAAGTACAGCAAGGACGAGATCCTCGAACTGTACCTGAACCGGGTCTATTTCGGCGCCGGCGCCTACGGCGTCGAGGCGGCGGCGCAGCGCTATTTCGGCAAGCCCGCCAAGGAAGTGTCGCTGGCCCAGGCCGCGATGCTCGGCGGCCTCGTGCAAGCGCCCTCGCGGCTCGCTCCGAACCGCAACCTGCCCGCCGCCCAGGCGCGGGCCGCGCAGGTGCTCGCCGCCATGCAGGAGCTCGGCTTCGTGCCGGCGCAGGACGTCAAGGTGGCGCTGGCCCAGCCGGCCCGGCCGGCCAATGCCCGCGGCGGCGGCTCGGCCAATTACGTCGCCGACCTCGTGATGGACGTGCTCGACGATTACGTCGGCAAGTTCGACACCGACATCACGGTCCAGACCACCGTGGATACGAGCCTCCAGGCGCTGGCCGAAAAATCGCTCACCGACGAGTTGAACGCCAGGGGCGTGCGGTTCAACGTCGGCCAGGGCGCTCTGGTCTCGATGCGGCCCGACGGGGCAATCCGCGCGCTGATCGGTGGGCGCGACTACGCGCAGAGCCAGTTCAACCGCGCGACCACGGCAAAGCGCCAGCCCGGCTCGTCTTTCAAGCCGTTCGTTTACCTCGCCGCCGTGGAGCACGGGGCCACCCCGGAAACGGTGAAGGACGACGCGCCGATCCGGATCGGCAACTGGGCGCCGGAGAACTACTCCCACCGCTACGAAGGCCCCGTCACCCTGCGCACGGCGCTGGCGCATTCGCTCAACACGGTGGCGGTGCGGCTCGGCCAGGAAGTCGGCCCGAAGACGGTGGTGCAGACGGCCCAGCGGCTGGGCATCACCTCGCCGCTCCAGGCCAACGGCTCGATCGCGCTCGGCACCTCCGAGGTGACCCTGCTGGAGATGGTCGGCGCCTACGGGGCCTTCGCCAATGGCGGCACCGGGGTGATCCCCTACGTGGTCACCTCGGTGAAGAGCGCCGCCGGCGCGATGCTGTACAAGCGCTCCGACAACGGGCTCGGCCGGGTCATCGACGCCAATGCCGACGGCATGATGAATGCCATGATGCACGAGACCTTCGTGTCCGGCACCGCCAAGAAGGCGGACATCCCGGGCTGGGATCTCGCGGGCAAGACCGGCACCACCCAGGATTTCCGCGATGCCTGGTTCATCGGCTATTCCGGCAGCCTCGTCACCGGGATCTGGCTCGGCAACGACGATGGCGAACTGACCAAGAAGGTCACCGGTGGCAACCTGCCGGCGGAGATCTGGAAGACCTACATGACCCAGGCTCTGAAGGGCCAGACCCCGGTGCCGCTGCCGGGCCTCAACCGCTGGCGCAAGCCGCCGCCCGAGACCACCGCCTCGGTGGCGAGCGCGGCGCCGAGTTCCCCTGCCGACCTCCTGGGCCAGATCTTCGGCGATCCGGCCGCCCCGGCGCCCCGCCAGCAGGCCCCGGCGCGCCGGACGCCACAAAAGGACGACCGCAACTTCGTCGAGAAGCTGTTCGGGATCGGCGAATAGCCGGTCCCGGCTCATCGCCGGATCAGGACGACGCCGCCGATCAGGAGCGCGACGCCGAGCGCGCGCGGCAGGTCGATCGGCCTTTGGGCGAGGCCGATCCAGCCGTAGTGATCGAAGATCACCGAGGCCAGCATCTGGCCGGTGACCAGGAGAGCCAAAAAAGTTCCGGCCCCGAGCTGCGGGACGAGGATGATCCCGAGGCCGATGAAGGTCGCCCCGAACAGCCCGCCGCTCCACGCCCACCACGGGATCCGAGCCAGCACGCCGGCGGACGGGATCGGGTCGCGGGCCGCGAGGGCGAACGCAGTCATGCACGCCACCCCGACCGTGAAGCTCACGACACCCGACAACGCGGCGGAGTTGAGGGCCGTGCGCAGATTCGCGTTCAGCGCTTGCTGGATGACGATGCTGACGCCCGCCGCGAGGGCGAGAACCGAGGGGAAGAGCAGCTTCAGCATGTTGGGCGGATGCTTTCGGATGACGGCGTGACCGAGGGGGCTGTCCCGTCTTGACAATCATCCCGCGTCCATGCCGTCAAATGCCTGCTTTGGCCATATCCATGCATATAAGGCATGATGAACCCAGCCCATCTAGACCTTTTCCGCGCGGTCCGGCGTCACGGCGGGATGACCAAGGCCGCGGCGGCGCTCGGTATCGGGCAGCCGCATATCAGCCGGGCCATCGCGCAGCTGGAAGCGGATCTCGGATTCGACCTCTTCGTTCGCGGCCACGGCAGCGCGTCGCCGACCCGGGAGGGTGAGGCCTTCGCCCGCGAGGTGGAGCGGACTTATGCGGGGCTCGAACAGCTCCGTCATGCGGCGCGCGAGATCCGGGAGGTCGGGGCCGGCCAGCTCCGCATCGCGTGCCAGCCGTCGTTGGCGAGGCAAGTGCTGCCCCGCGCCATCCGGCGCCTGAGCGTCGAACATCCCGCTTTGCGCGTGGCGGTCCATGTGCCGAGCCCCGACACGATCTGGTCCTGGGTTGCGTCGGGCCAGTGCGAGATCGGGCTCGTCCGGCCGCGCTCCGGCCATACCGGCGTGACCGGCGAACCTTTCCTCGCGGTCGATGCTGTCTGCGCCTTGCCGCAGCATCATGCGTTGGCCCGCAAGGCGGTGGTGACGGTTCAGGATCTCGCCGGCGAGGCTCTGGTCGCGGGTGCGCCGGGCACCTTTCAGGACGGGATCGAGCGCCTCCTGGCACAGGCCGGGATCCCGCCGCGCTTTCCGTTCATGGCCCAGTACACGGCGGCCCGTTGCGGTCTCGTGGCGGAAGGTCTGGGCCTTGCCATCGTCGATCCGGTGCCGGCGCGCGCGCTCACGGATCTGCCGATCGTGCTGCGGCCGTTCCAGCCGTCCCTGACCATCGAGACGGCGCTGATCCGGCCGGCTGGACGGCCCCCGGACCAGATGGCCGCTCGCCTGATCGCGTTCCTGGCCGAGGAGCGCGACGCCCTGATCGTCGACCTGGCGCCCAAACGGCGCTGAAGCCGCACGGGTCGATCGCGACGATCGTCCACAGCCCGTCACAGCATCGGCAGCATCCGCGGCCGCTTCCCCCGGGGGAAATACGCATCGATCATGGCGATCTCGGCCGGGCCGAGATGCAGGTCGGCCGCGCCGGCATTCTCGATCGCCCGGGCCGGGCGACCGGTCTTGGGGATCGTGAAGGTGCCGGGCAGCCGAGTTAGGAAGGCGAGGGCCACCGCATAGGGCGTCGTGCCGTGGGCGTTGGCGATGCCGTCGAGGACGCGACCGCCGGCGCTGGCCGGGTCGGGGAACTCGCCGCTGCCGAACGGGGAATAGCCGACCATCGCCACCCCGTGCGTCTCGCACCAGGGCAGCACCGCGTGCTCGATCGCCCGCTCGTTGAGGTGGTACAGCACCTGGTTGCAGGCGATCCGGTCAGGCCCGGCGATCGCCAGCACCCGGTCGAGGTCGTCGACGTCGAAGTTGCTCAGCCCCCAGGACAGGATCTTGCCGACCCGGCGCAGATCCTCGAACCCCGCGATCGTCTCCGCCAGGGGATGCTGGCCGGGCCAGTGCAGCAGGTAGCTGTCGAGCCGGTCTGTCTTGAGCCGCCGCAGGGAGGCCTCGCAGGATCGCACGACGCCCCGGCGCGTGGCGTTGCCCGGGACCGCCTTCGAGACGAGGAACACCTCCTCGCGGCAATCCGCGATGGCCTCGGCCACGATGGCTTCGGCGTCGCCATACATCTCGGCCGTATCGATATGCGTCATGCCGGCATCGATGCCGGCCCGCAGGGCGCGCACGGCGTCGGCCCGGTCCGAGCCATCGATGTGCCACGTGCCCTGGCCGATGACCGGCACCGAGATGCGCGTCGCCCCGAAGCTCCTGGCGTGCATGGCAGCGCTCCCTTCCCGGCCGGATGGGTTCTCGTTTTTGATCGTCGGCCCGCCCGCTCGGGCCGAGCCGGCGTCCGGACCCCGCCGCGCCTTACTCGCGCCATCTTGGGGGGATGAGCAATGGGCCGTCGCCGCTCCGGTGTTGAACTTTAGGCCAGTGTCTCACGCCGCGCTCAACGAGGCCGCCCGGGGGCCTGCCAAGCCCGGACCGCGGTGGACCGCGCTGGCCCTGTGGGAGACGCGCTGATGTTGCCGGCCCACCGGATGTTCTGGGGCCTGATCCTGCTCGCCGCCGCCGGCGCGGGGCTGCTCTACAACATCATCTTCGCGGATGCCGCCGCCCCGCTCGCCGGCTTCACCTACGGCCTGTGCATGGGCGCCACGGTGCTGGCCTTCGACCGCGGCCTGATCCTGGCCGGGCTGCAGGCGCGGATCCGGCGCCTGCCGGCCTGGCTCTACGTGGTGGCGGCCGAACTCGCCTACGTGCTAATGATTGTCGCCGGCAACGCGCTGGGCGGCCTGATCGTCTGGAGCCTCGGCCTGACCGGCGACGAGCTCGCGGTGGCGACCCGAATGACCGCCCGCGTCCTCGCCTACGCGCTGGCGGTGGCCGGCCTCCTGGTCTTCGTGATCCGGATGCGGGATCTCGTCGGCGGCGAGATCTTCGTGAATTTCATGATCGGCCGCTACCACAAGCCGGTCGCCGAGGAGCGGATCTTCCTGTTCCTCGACGTGGTCGGGTCGACCGCCTTCGCCGAGACGCATGGCGATCTGCGCGCGCAGGAATATCTCAGCGCGGTCTTCGCCACCCTGGCCGAGCCGGTGCGCCGCAACGGCGGCTCCGTCGACGACTATATCGGCGACCTCGCGATGGTGACTTGGCCGATGGGCCGCGGGCTGAAGGATGCCCGCTGCGTCACCTGCGTGTTCGACGTGATCGACCGGATCGAGGCCGATGAGGCCGCCTGGACCGCCCGGTTCGGCACGGTGCCGAAGCTGCGCGCCGCGCTGCATGGCGGCTCGGTGGTCACCGCCGAAGTGGGCGTCGACCGTCACAAGATCGCGTATTTCGGCGATGCCGTGAACGTCACCTCGCGGATCGAGGCCCTGTGCCGGCCGCTCGGGGTCGGCATCCTGATCTCACAAGATCTCCTGGGCCGGCTGCCGCGCCTGCCCCCGGGCGTGCGGGCGCGCTCGCTGGGGGCGCATGCCCTGCGCGGCCGCGGCGCGCCGCTCGCGGTGGCGACGCTGGAGCACGGCGGCGCCGATACGGCGCTCGCCGAGGAGCCGGTGCCGCGTCGGGTTGCGGCGCGCTGATGGCCTCCACTGAAACCGGAGCCTGGACAGCCTTGCTCGTCGTCAAGCTGGTGCTGCGTTTCGGGCTGCCCTTGATCGGGCTGGTCGTTATCGGCCGGGCGGTCGTCCACTCGATCGGCGGCGATATCGAGCGCTGGCAGTTTGCCCTCGGGGCGCTCTTGATCCTGGCGGGCTTCGTCTCGAAGCTGGTGCCCCGGCGATGAGCGCGGAAGAGAGCCGTCCGCCGATCTACCTCGACGCCGATGCCTGCCCGGTGAAGGACGAGACCTATCGGGTCGCGGCGCGCTACGGCCTCATCGTCCACGTCGTCGCCAACAGCGTGCTCAACTTGCCGCGCGAGCCCTGGATCGTGCGCGTCGTCGTCGGCTCGGCGCTGGACGCCGCCGACGACTGGATCGCCGAGCGTGCGGGGCGCGGCAGCATCGTGCTTACCGCCGACGTGCCGCTCGCCGCCCGCTGCGTGAAGGCCGGCGCCACAGTGCTGGCCTTCACCGGCAAGCCGTTCAGCGAGGCCTCAATCGGCATGGCGCTGGCAACCCGGGACCTGATGCAGTCCCTGCGGGAGGCCGGCACGATCACGGGCGGCCCGCCGCCCTTCTCCCGCGCCGACCGGTCGGCGTTCCTGTCGGCCCTCGACCGGGCGGTGAACCGGATCCTGCGGGAGCGCGCCTAGCGCGTCATCCTGGGCATCAGAACCGATATGATGCGCTAAGATTCTAGCGTTGCATCATTTTTTCCGAAGACGGGTGGCCATCTGCCGGGACGACACCCCGACGCGTCGCATGCGCCGCGACGCGTGATCGGTTTCTTCCGGGGGCGCAGAGCTTGCTGCACCGTTGCTCCGGCGGTCACCCGCCGGACCTGCACGCGCCCTTGCCAGATTCCGACGCGTAGGCGTTGATGATGGCCGCCAGCAGGCCGGGAAACCGAGCCTCTACCTCGTCCCACCGCGAGCGGTTGCGCATCTCCACGCCGTGCCGTTCACTCCGGATCAGTCCGGCCTCGCGCAGCACCTTGAAGTGCGTGGACAGCGACGATTTCGGGATGACGCGATCGCCAAGGGCCGAGACGGCCGAGCAGGCCTCGACGCAGCCTGCGCGCATAATCCTGGCGAAGATCGCCGCACGGTTCGGATCGGCCAGAGCGTGAAGGATCGCCTCCGGTTGGACGTCCTCGATTGCGGGGTGAAACAAGGGCCTCATGATTTTCGCATGTAGGGGCTTGAACCGTGCTTCCTTAGTTCCGAAGTTCCGAACTATGGGATTTTTGGACTCCTTCCGGAGCCGGTCCCCCTCGGAGGTTAGCACAGATGTCGAAGCTTGAGGGCAAGATCGCCGTGGTGACCGGCGGGTCGAAGGGCATCGGGGCCGCGATCGCCAAAGCGTTGGCGCAGGCCGGCGCCGCAGTCGTGGTCAATTATGCGACCAGCAAGGCGGATGCGGATGCGGTCGTCGAGGCCATCACCGTGGGCGGTGGCAGGGCCGTCGCGGTCCAGGGCGACGTCTCCAAAGCCGCGCAGGCGCAGGGCTTGATCGCGGCGGCGGTGGAGCAGTTCGGCCGGCTCGACGTGCTCGTCAATAATTCCGGCGTCTACGAATTCGCGACGATCGAAGAGATCACGGAGGCGCATTATCGCCGTCTGTTCGACGTCAACGTGCTGGGCGTCCTGCTGACGACCCAAGCGGCCACGCCGCATCTCGGGGATGGCGCGAGCATCATCAACATTTCGTCGGCCATCACGCACGTGCATACGCCGGCCGCCGCCGTTTATGCCGGGACCAAGGGGGCTCTGAACGCGATCTCGGGCGTCTTGGCCAACGAACTGGCGACCCGCAGAATACGCGTGAACGTGGTCAGCCCGGGCTTCGTGGTCACGGATGGCACGCATACGGCCGGCGTCGTCGGCTCCGACATGGAGGCCAGCCTCGTTGCCCAGACGCCGCTCGGCCGCGCCGGACGACCGGACGATATCGCTGGGGTGGTGGCGTTCCTGGCATCCGACGACGCGCGCTGGCTGACCGGGGAGGTGATCACGGCCAGCGGCGGTATTCGCTGACGCGCGCCGGCGTGCCCTTGCGGGCTCCCGCAACGGTGACCGCGCGGGACGGCGGGCACGGATGCGGGCGGACGGCCTCTCCAGGCGCTGGAGGCCGGCCGCTGAAAGCTCAAGCATCGAGACGATCGTCCCGAATGGCGGTTATCGGATGCCCGGTGGTCAGGTGCGTAAGGTTTCGGAGGCGAACGATGCACACGAAAATTTGAAACACGCGCTTTGGATTGGAAAAAGATACGTAAATATTTTCTGCGACGGTGGATGAATGTAACAAACCGGTGGTCGTGCGCTCGGCGCGCCGCTCGGTTACTCCCGCGCGGATCCGGACCATGCGCCTCCATCTCTCCCTCAAAGCTTCGCTCGCTGGTTGTTTTGGCTTCCTCGCACTCATCTGCGCGTGCCAGGGTCTGCTCTCCGTCGCGAAGCTCTCCGGTATCCGCCGTTCCGTCACGGAGGTGGCGACCAACTGGGTGCCCTCGGTCGTGGCCGTCACAAATCTTCGAGGTCTCGCATCGGAGGTCCGCATTAAGCAGCTGCGTTCGCTGGCCCTGGCGGAGAGCCCGGAGCAATTTGCAAACAACGAACGGGAGGTGACCGCCGCCCTCGCCGAATTGGCGGGCGCGCGCAAGACCTACGAGGCGCTGATCTCGTCGGATGAGGAGCAGAAGCTCTACGACGCGTTTACCGCCCTTTGGGGGCGCTACGAGGTTATGGGACGCGATGCGATGCGCTTGGCCGAGAACGGCCACGCCGGCGAGGGATTGGCGCTGATCGCTCGGCCGGACAATATCCGATTGTACAACGACGTGCGTCAGGCGCTGACCAGCGATGTCGCACTGAACGAGCGTGGCGCCCATACGGACGCGGACGCGGCCATGATTGCCGCCAACGAAGCGACGAATGCCGTCTACGTCGCGATCGTTCTCGCTCTGGCCGCCGCCGCCGGTGCCGCCACGTTCAGCTTCCTGCGTGTGTCACGGCCCATCCAGGCGATGACCGGTGCGATGGTCGGTCTGGCCGGTGGCGATGCCGGTATCGCGGTCCCGTTCCGGCAGCGCCGAGACGAGATCGGCGCAATGGCAAACGCGGTGCAGGTGTTCAAGGACAACCTGATCCATACGCGTGCGCTGTAGGTCGAGAGCGCCCAAGCCCGCCTGGCTGCGGAGGAGCAGCGCAAGGCCGGGATGCGTCAGATGGCCGAGGGCTTCGAGCAGGCCGTCGGCGGCATCATCGGACTGGTGTCGACCTCGGCCACGCAACTTCGGACCGCCGCCCAGACCATGACCGCAACCGCGACGGAGACGGCCAGCCAGTCGACGACGGTGGCGGTCGCCGCCGAGGAGGCGGCCTCGAACGTCAACACCGTTGCGGCCGCGGCGGAAGAACTCGGTTCATCCGTCCAGGAAATCGGTCGGCAGGTCAGCGGTTCCGCGGAGCTGGCACGCCTGGCCGTCGGCGAAGCGGATCAAACCGGCATCCTCGTGCAGGAGTTGAGCGCGGCCGTGTCGCGCATCGGTGACGTCGTCGGGCTGATCTCGAACATCGCCGGACAGACCAACCTGCTCGCGCTCAACGCCACGATTGAAGCGGCGCGCGCCGGTGCGGCCGGCAAGGGTTTTGCCGTGGTGGCCGTCGAGGTGAAAGCGCTCGCCGAGCAGACCGCCCAGGCCACGAGCGAGATCTCAGGCCAGATCACGCGGATCCAGGCGTCCACGGGCCAAGCGGTCGCGTCGATCACGGGCATCACCGGTCGGATCCGCGAGATCAGCGCCGTGGCGACCTCCATCGCAGCCGCCGTCGAGGAGCAGGGCGCTGCCACGCAGGAGATCGTGAGGAACGTCAGTCAAGCGGCGATCGGCACGGGTGAGGTGACCAGCAACATTTCCGGCGTCGCCGGTGCGGCCGAGGAGACGGGTGCGGCGGCAAGTCAAGTTCTCGGTGCGGCGTCAGACCTATCGTGCCAGTCCGAGCACCTCAACGCCGAGGTCGGGCGCTTCCTCGCGACGGTGCGCGCGGCCTGAAGCCTCGTCCCGGACAACGACATTGCCTTTCGACAAGGCCGAGGCCTGTTCGAGGGGCGACCGTAGGGTCCATGACCGCGGGACAGGTTCGTCCAGGGGAGCGAGACCGCCTCAATCGTGCGCGGCGGGCACGAGCGCCTTCAGCGCCTCGTTGACGCGGTCCTGCCAGCCGGGGCCGTCCTTCTGGAAGTGAGCCAGAACGGCGCTGTCGAGGCGCAGGGTGACCATCTCCCGCGCGCCTGGAACCGCCGCGGGTCGCGGCGCCGAGGGCGGGGCTGGGGCGGCGGCAGGCTTGGCGGTCGTGGCGGCCTTGAAGGCCGCCTCGGCTGCCGTGCGCGGATCGGTAAATCGGCGGCGGTTGCGATCGTCGGCCATCGGCCCTCAGTCCTTCGCGGCAGCTTTCTTGGGTGCCGCCTTCTTGGCGGTCCCCTTGCCGGCACTCTTGGCGGCGATCTTGGCCGCCGCCTTGGCTGCCTTCTCGTCCGCCTTGGCCTGCGCGTCGGCGGCCTTGGTCTGGGCCTCCGCGGCTTTGACCTCGGCCTCGGCGGCTTCCTTGGCCAGGCGCAGGGAGCGCAGCTTCAGCGTCCGCTCGTCGATCGCCTTGATCGACGCGTGATGCTCGGCCATCGCCTGCGCGCCCTCGCGGGCCATGCGCTCGGCGCGTTCGGCCCGCTCGGCGCGGTTGTCGGCCCGGGTCTTGGCTTCCGCTTCCGCGTCGCGGATATCCTCGGCCTCGTCGAGGTCGGTCTCAGTCTCGTCGCTCATCCTGTGCCTTTCACCCCGGCCCAGCGGTACCGGATCCAGCGTGTCGCGCGCGGGATCGGCGTCTGGAGCGGGTCCGGCCTGTTCGAAGGGTGGAGGGGCAAGGCCGGATGATCCGCCCCGCCGCGCCGTCCTGAGACGACTGTTCGGGGCCGTGATCGCAATGGCATTAGCACGCCCTCAGCCCGGAAGGCGAATCCGGCCTGTTGATCGTGCAGGAGAGGCAAGCGTATTCGTCTCGAATCGAGAGGCGCCTGTTCAATCGAAAGCGGCGCCTCTGCCTCGCCGAGCGTTGTCTATTGGCACTCAACGCACGCGATAGTTGAGCGGGATCGTGACCGAAAGGCTCGGTTGCGTCACGCCGGCGGGCGCCGGCGGCATCCCGCCGCGCACCGCCGCCAGCGCAGCGCTATCGATCTGGCCGACGCCGCTCGACCGGGCGAGGCCGGCCCCCGTCACCGCGCCCGAGCGCATCACGGTAAACCGGACCATGGCGGTGCCCCCGGCGGTACCCGCGGCGGCGCCCGGGTTCATCCGTCCGTGGATCGCCGCGCTGATCGCGCCGGTCCACTGGCGCAGCGCGCTCGGATCGCTGCCTGCAGCCGCCCGGCCGGCGGCGTTCTGGCGCGCGGCCGAAGCCGAATTGCGCGCCTCGGCACCCTGCTGCGCCTTCGCCTGCTTCGTTTTGGCTTCGCGGGCCGCCTTCAGCTTCGCTTCACGGATCTCCTCCAGGCGCTCCTCGCGCTTCTGCTCACGCAGCTTCTCTTCGCGGATCTTGCGGAGCTTCGCCTCCCGCTCGGCCTTGATCTTCGCGGGATCCGGCGTCGACTTCGGCGGCTCTTCGGTCTTGGCGACCTCGGTCGGCGGCGGCGCCAGCGGCTCGGCGGCTTCGGAGGTCGAGGTGATCACCTCGCTCTGGGCCTCCACCGGCACGGCTTCCTGCGGCGGCTCGACGACGGCCTGGGTCTCGTCGGGCTTGACCTCGGTCATCTCGGGTGGCGGCGGCTGCACGGCCTCATCTGGAGGCAGCTCTACCGGCTTGGTCTCCGGGGGCGCCGCTTGGCTCATCTGCTGCTCGGCCGGAGCCTCGGTCGCCGCGTCGGTCATCACCGGCGCCAGATCGATGGAGATCTGCTGCTCGCCGGGGGGCGCCGGCGGCGTGAGCCGGTAGAACATCACCGCCACGAGCACGAGCGCATGCAGCGCGAACGCGACCAGGAAGGCGACGAGCAGCCCGGAGGGGCTGCGCTCGCCGGGCCCTGCCGACAGATCTGTCGAAGTCACCGTGCTCATCGATTCAGCGGGCGGTCTCTGCGGGGGCGGCGGCCGGTGGCGCCGGGGCGGGACCGCCCGGTGACTGCGCGATCAGCGACACCTTCGTGAAGCCGGCCTGGCCGACCAGGCCCATCACCTGCATGATCTTGCCGTAGGGCACCTCTCGGTCGCCGCGCACCAAGATGACTTGATCCTTGTCGGCGGCCGCCATCTCGCGCAGGCGCGGCACGAGGCTGTCCATGGTGAACACTTCCTTGGCGATCGACGGGTTGCCGTCCTTGTCGACCGTGACCTCCTGGGGCTTCTTCGACTGCGCTACCTTGGCCGCCGCAGTCTTCGGCAGTTGCACCGGTACCCCGGTGGTCATCAGCGGCGCCGCGACCATGAAGATGATCAGCAGGACGAGCATCACGTCGACCATCGGGGTGACGTTGATCTCAGACATCGGCATGTCGTCGAGGTCGTCATCGTCGCTTGCGCGGGGCGATGCCATCGCCATGGCGGCGTCTCCGGTTGGTTGCGGTCGGCCCGGTGCGGGCCTTGGTTTCAAGCGCGCGCGACCGGAACGACGTCGGGGAGCGCGTCAGATCGAAAGTTTGGAGCCTGGCCCTGTCGCGACGCGATGGGCCACGGCGCCGACGGGCGCCTACTCGGCCGCCGCGCGGTGATGCCCGGCTGCGGCCCGGTCGCGGGCCAGGCGGTCGCCCAGCAACCCGATATACGCGTTGAAGGAGCTCTGGATGCCGCCGATATCGCCCGCCAGCTTGTTGTAGGCCATCACCGCCGGGATCGCGACGACGAGGCCGATGGCGGTGGCGAACAGGGCCTCCGCGATGCCAGGCGCGACAACGGCGAGCGAGGTGTCCTGGCTGCGCGCGATCGACGAGAACGAGTTCATGATGCCCCAGACCGTGCCGAACAGGCCGACGAACGGGGCGGTGGAGCCCGAGGTCGCCAGCAGCGACAGGCCGGTGCGCAGGCGCTTCACCTCAAGGCTCAGCGCGCCGCGCATCGCCCGCTCGATCCGCTCGCGCCGCTCGGCCCGCGTCTCGGTGGGATCCTGGTCGCGCCACGCGCCGATGGCAGCCTTAACGACATGGCCGGTCAGGCCCTTGTGGCTGCCGTCGAGGCTGCCGCCCGAGCGCACCAGCGTCTCGAAGGCCTTCGCCTGACGCCGTGCGGCCGAGAGCCGGATGATCTTCTCGAAAACCACCGTCCAGCACGCGATCGAGGCGATGACCAGCAGGATCATCACGCCCTTCACGATCGGGTCGGCCTGCAGAAACAGGCCGAGGAACGAGAAGTCGTGGGCGACCTCGGTCGGGGCTGGCGTCGGGTCCATTGCGGGCTCCTGGTGTCATGCGGCCCAGGGCCGCCGTCTCGTCGTGGTGCGGCGAAAGCCGCTGTCCGCCCGGCCGCTGTCGCTGCCGGGCGGCGTCGTTGCAGCGGCCTTCAGGCCACCTCAGCGGTCGAAGGCGGCTCCGGCCTTGGTCTCGGTCTCGGTCCGCTCCAGGCAGGCCTCACGGGCGGCATCGCCGCCGTCGCAGGCCAGAACGTCGTTCAGCAGGACGCGGCCGATCTTGCCGCAGGCGATGCCTGGGAAGTCGAAGATCTTGACGGTCGTCTTGCGGCCCGGCAGGGGCCCGAGTTCCACCGCCACGCGCTTCTGGGCGATCCCTTCCGGATCGAAGGCGAACAGGTCGACTTTGTACGATTTGAGGCCGGCTCCCTTGGAATTGTCGACCACCAGGGTGACCCGGCAGGCCTCGCCCGCCGTCTCGAGCCTGTTGAGCTGAAGCTTGAGCGGCGTTTTCTCGGTCGCGGCGTCCTGCGCCAGCGCCGAGACGACTAGGAGCGCCGAGAGCGCCAGGCAGGCCGCGGTATCGAGGGCGATCCGCCCGATCCGGCGGCGGTACAAGGGGACGCTCAAGGCAACCACCAAACCGTTTTCCTCTTCTCTCCGACCCGGCCGGAGCCGGGGCAAGCCGCCGGAGCGGCGGATTCAGTGAAGCACGACCTTGTGCGGGCAGGCCGCTGGCGCAAGCCGTTCGGCCGCCGCGTCGAGGGTTGCGACGGCGGCACGCACCGCCGCAACCAGGCGCGGCGCCGCGTCGCGCCCGGTGATCTCGGCCGCGGCTTCTTCGAGATCGGTCCAGAGCCGGCGCCGGCCCCGGCCGATCAGCGCCACGAGGGCGCATTCGTGGCCGGTGACCCGGCAGCAGCTCGCCGGCATGAACGACCAATCGTCCTCGCGCTCCGCCCGGAGCGCCCGGACGATCGCGACCACGCAGGCGACAAATCGGCAGCCTTCCGCCGGACCCAGCAACTGCTCGGCGCCATCGAACGCGGCGTTCCAGCAGGCGACATCGCTGGTCATGTATCCAGCTGCAACGAACCGGGCCACCGACAACGCCAGGATGTCGGCCTCGTCGCCGCACACGTCGGCGACGCGCTGCATCGCCGCATGACTTGCCGGGGTCGAAGGCGCGCTCATCGGGGCTCCGGTGCATCCCGCCAGATTCGGGAATAGCTGACGTGTGCCCGTCCAAAATCGGGCGATCACCAGTCGCGGCAGTAGCCATGACGGCTGCCGCAATCAAGACCTGGCGAGAAAATCAGAGTAGTTCCAAACTGTTAGACGGGAGCTTGGCTGTTGAGGTGATTGCTGAAACATCCCGATACGATGTGCCAAAACTTCCCGTGTGCCGTATCGCTTCTGGGGGACGCTCGTGTTTGGGCAGCGAAATTAGTTCGTTCTCTTGATGGGGTTGCAGCCCTCGGCCATATCTCCGCCTTACGGGCGGCGTTCCGCCCGGTGGAGCGCTGTCTTGCACAGGCTTCATGGCGTCGAGGTGCTTGGAGACCCGGGGCTGCGGCTAGTCCCGGGGTCGTAGGCCTCGCTGTGAGGATGACGGCCGCGATGACTCGACCCTCGCCCTTCGGACATCCGTTCCTGCTCGGCTTCGACGAGATCGAGCAGGCCCTCGACAGGGTCGCCAAGGGCGCCAACGACGGCTACCCCCCGTACAATATCGAGCGGCTGCCCCGCACCGAGCGGGAGCCGGAGCGCCTGCGCATCACCCTGGCGGTGGCCGGTTTCACCCGGGAGCAGCTCGACGTGATGCTGGAGGACAGCCAGCTCGTGGTCCGCGGTCGTCAGGTCGACGAACGCGAGCGCCAGTTCCTGCACCGCGGCATTGCGGCGCGGCAGTTCCAGCGCACTTTCCTGCTTGCCGACGGCATGGAGGTGCTGGGGGCGGATCTCGCCAACGGCCTGCTCTCGATCGATCTGGTTCGGCCGGAACCCGACCGGATCGTCCGTAAGATCGATATCGGCGCCCGAGATTAAAGCGATCGCGGTTTCAAGGCCGGTCTGGACCCCGCACGACGATGCCATAGCTCGATTGATTGGGCGCGGGCCATCCCCACATCAGGGTGGAACCGCCGGTGCCTCCGGGACCGGAGGTGGACGCTCTGCCACCCCAGGAGGGCAAGACATGACGAACTTGAACGCATCTCCTCTGACCCCCGCCGATCTTGATCCGGCCGAGTTCAATCCGGCGGATCTCGCCGCGTTGGGCGAGGGCCATATCGCCTATGTCCGCCCGATCCGGTCCGACGAGGTGCGCCGCCTGTTCCCGCAGGCGCCGGAACTGATGCCTGGCCTCGACCTGTTCGCCCTGCTGTCGGCGAGCGGCGAGCCGATCATGCTGGCGGATTCCAAGGACGTGGTGCTGGCCAATGCGGTCGCCCAGGACCTCCACGCTGTCAGCCTCCACTGACCCCGGACTGACCGGGTCCGTCAGGCGATGCCCGCCACCGCCGTCACGAGCCGCGCGATATCCTGCGGTCGTGACAGGCGGTGGTCGCCATCGGCGATCAGGGTGAGTACGGTCCCCTCAGCCGGCAAACGGTCGACCGTCTTGAGGGCATGCGAGTACGGTACGTCCGGGTCGCGCATCCCCTGCAGGATGTGGACGGGGCAGGCCGGATCGAAAGGATGCTCCAGCAGCCTGTTCCGGCGGCCATCTTCGATCAGCGCGCGGGTAATCGGGTCGGGCTCGGGCGCATAATCGCTCGGCCTCTGAAGGATTCCGTCGCGTACAAGAGAGGCGCGTGCCGCCTCATCAAGCCGCGACCAGATCAGGTCTTCGGTGAAGTCCAGGGCCGGGGCGATCAGGACGAGCCCCGCAGTCTTTTGTCCGCTCGCTGCCCGAGCTCGTGCGACGAGGCAGGCGATCCAGCCGCCCATCGACGAACCGACCAGGATCGGCGGCTCCTCGATGTACCGCGCCAAGACGGCCTGTGCGTCTTCGAGCCAAGATGAGATGGTGCAATCGGCGAACGTGCCACCGGACGCGCCGTGGCCGGCATAGTCGAACCGCACCAGGGCGCGCCGCTGCTGGGCCGCCCAGGCGTCGAGGGCGGCGGCCTTGGTTGCGGTCATGTCGGAGCGGAAGCCCCCGAGCCAGACCACCGTCGGCCCGAAGCCCTCGCGCACCCGTACGGCGATCCGCCGTGCGGCGGCTCCTTCGCCGACGGTGATGAAATCCGGCCCTGTATCGGTCATCGATCTCTCCGGTAGGCCCCTATCGAGCTTGGCGAAGTCCTTCCCTGACCGGGTCGGCTTCAGCCTCCGTTTACCGGACCGTAAAGCGCGACCGCGATGCTGGGGCAATGGGTACGAGCATGTTGGAGATGCCGGCGGGAGGCTTGCGCTTCCTCGCCGACCGAGCGCGGATGGGTGACGTGACGCGCAGCCTGTCGAGCTTCCCCGCCGAAATCGATGTTCTCGCTGGCGCCCGCGTGCTGCAGATCATCCCCGAACTCGATGCCGGTGGCGCCGAGCGGACCACGGTCGACGTGGCCGGCGCCCTCGCGGCGGTCGGCGCCCGGGCACTGGTCGCCACCGAGGGCGGGCGCCTGATCGGCGAGCTGCAGGCCAAGGGCGGCCACTGGCTGCGCTTCCCGGCCGCCTCGAAGAATCCGGCCCGCATGGCGCTCAATGTCGTGCGGCTGATGGCCCTGTGCCGGCGCGAGGGCGTGCAGATCGTTCACGCCCGGTCGCGGGCGCCGGGCTGGGTGGCGCTCGGCGCCGCGCGCCGGCTCGGCCTGCCCTTCGTGACGACCTATCACGGCAGCTATTCCGGCCGGACCGGCGTGAAGGTGTTGTACAATTCGGTGATGGCCCGGGGCGACGTGGTGATCGCCAATTCGCGCTACACCGCCGACCTAATCCACCGGCTCCATGCCGAGCAGGCCGGCGACCGGGTGCGGGTGATCCACCGGGGTACGGACCTCGCTGTGTTCAATCCGGTGGCGGTCGGCGCCGGCCGGGTCGAGGCCCTGCGCCGGGCCTGGAACGTAGCGCCGCACGAGCGGGTGATCCTGCTGGCCGCCCGGCTCACCGCCTGGAAGGGGCACCGCGTGCTGATCGACGCCGCCGCGCAGATGCGCGACCGGGGCGTCCCTGATCTGGCCGTGGTGCTCGCCGGCGACCCGCAGGGACGGGCCGCCTACGAGCGCGAGCTCGATGCACTGATCTCCGCCCGCGGCCTCGGCGGCATCGTCCGCCGGGTCGGCCATTGCACCGACATGCCGGCGGCGTTCCGTGCGGCCTCGGTGGTCGCCGTGCCGTCCGTGGAGCCCGAGGCGTTCGGCCGCTCGGCCGTGGAGGCCCAGGCGCTCGGCACGCCCGTAGTCGTTTCCGACCTGGGTGCCGTGCCCGAGACTGTGCTGGCGCCGCCGGATGTTTCGGCCAGCCAGCGCACCGGCTGGCGTGTACCGCCTGGCGATGCGGGTGCCCTGGCGGCGGCCTTGACGGAGGCCCTGTCCCTCGGTGCCAGCGCCCGCGACGCCCTGGTCCGGCGCGGGCGCGCCCATGTCGAGGCGAATTTTTCGCTGGAGCGCATGACCGCCGATACGCTGGCTGTCTACGCCCAACTGCTCGGCCGGCACGCCTGATGGATGCGCGATCGGCAGCAGGCTGCCGCTAAGACGACGCGTCGGCGTTTCAACGCGGGGTCGATTATTTCGCGCCCCGCGCCGACACCCCGTTGACTCTGGCTGGGCTTCCGCCAACGTAGTATGTCCGGGAGAGACCGGAGCGGCTGGCGGTTAGGAGATCCTCGAAACGGGTCATCCGATCCGCCGTTTCGTCGTTGCAGCAGGAGACCGAAGCCATTCGTAGACCGATGAGAGCCATGCCGGCCCCGCAGAAGGACGGGCCGCGCGCCAACCGCGACATCCGCGGGGTGCGGGAAGTGCAGCTGATCGACGATACCGGGCAGAACCGCGGCGTCGTCCCCTTCTTCGACGCGCTGACCCTCGCTGAGGAAGCCGGCCTCGATCTTGTGGAGATCGCGCCGAACTCGGTGCCGCCCGTCTGCAAGCTGCTCGATTACGGGCGCTTCCGCTTCAACGAGCAGAAGAAGCAGAACGAGGCGCGCAAGCGGCAGAAGACGGTCGAGGTCAAGGAGATCAAGCTCCGCCCCGGCATCGACAAGCACGATTACGACACCAAGATGAAGTCGGTGCACCGCTTCTTCGAGGAGGGCGACAAGGTCAAGGTGACCCTGCGCTTCCGCGGTCGTGAGATGGCTCACCAGGATATCGGCCTGCGCCTTCTGGAGCGCGTGAAGACCGAGACCGCCGAGATCGCCAAGGTGGAGAGCGAGCCCATGCTCGAAGGCCGCCAGATGATCATGATCCTCGCGCCGCGCTGATTCCATTGCGAATTGCCGTTCACGCCGCCTCCTGACCGGGGCGGCGTTCGCGTTTGTGGTGCTTCCGTCGCGGCGCCGGGGCGACTATCTCCTGCCCATGGCCCTGGCTCCCGACGAGATCGAACGCTACGCCCGCCACCTCGTCCTGGCCGAGGTCGGTGGGCCCGGGCAGGCGCGCCTCAAGGCGGCCCGGGTGCTGGTCATCGGGGCGGGCGGCCTCGGCGCACCGCTGATCCAGTACCTCGCGGCGGCCGGCATCGGCACGATCGGCATCGTCGACGACGACACCGTCTCGCTCTCGAATCTCCAGCGCCAGGTGATCCACGGCACGCCGGATCTCGGCCGGCCCAAGGTCGCGAGCGCGGCCGAGGCGGTGGCGCGGCTCAACCCGCACGTGGTGGTGGTCCCGCACCCGTTCCGTATCACCCCGTCGAACGCCGCCGAGCTGATCGCCGGCTACGACCTCGTCGCCGACGGATCCGACAACTTCGCCACGCGCTACGCCGTCTCGGATGCCTGCTTCCACGCAAGGCGCCCGCTGGTGACGGCAGCGCTCGGCCGGTTCGACGGCACGCTGACCACCATTCGGGCGCACGAGACTGGTCCCGACGGCAAGCCGAACCCGACCTATCGCTGCCTGTTCCCGAACCCGCCGCCGCCGGGCAGCGTCCCCGCCTGCGCCGAGGCCGGGGTGCTCGGGGCGCTGGCCGGGGTCATGGGCTCGCTGATGGCCATGGAGGTGATCCGGGCCGTTGCGGATTTCGGCGAGCCGCTGGTCGGCCGCCTGCTGATGGTCGATGCCCGTTCGATGCGGTTCGAGACCCTGAGCTACGGTTGGGATCCGGACAACCCGCTCAGCGGTGCCGCCGCGTCAGCCGAGTAGGGCCCCCGGCGGCATCCAGGGGCCCTCTGCCTCCGCCTTGCCGAGGCAGCACTTCTTGAATTTCTTGCCCGAGCCGCAGGGGCAGGGGTCGTTGCGCCCGACATCCTTGAACGGGTTGCGCTGCGGCTCGCCCGCGCCTTCCGCGGTCCAGTCGAGGGCTTCGACCGGATCGTCGAGATAGCCGTACTGGTAGGGGCCGAGCCGATCCCGGTCGTCGGGCTTGGTCTCGGCCTTGCGGAGGGCCTCCTTGAACCAGTCGGCGTCGCTGATCTCGTCGGTGATCCGCCCGTCGGCTCGGGCCGCCGCGGCGCGGTGCGCGAGATCGCGGAAGCCGAGATGCGCGATCGATTCCTCCCAGCCGACCCAGGCCGGCCCTTCCTCGACGGCCGCCTTCGCGTCGTCGAAGCGGATCAGCAGGGCGTGCATCGCATCGCGGTCGATCCGACCCTCCAGGGTCAGGAAGGTGCAGGCCGACAGCAGCGCCATGCGGGTGAGATCGTCGACGGTGCTGTCGAGGATCAGCCGGAACAGCGGCTGGTGATCCCCGTCAAACAGGCTGGCCACGACCTTGGACAGGGTCGCCGTCACCGCGTCGCCCAGGATCGCGTCGAGGGTCTCCTCGTCCTGCCGGAGCAACTGGAGGAGGGGCGCCAGGGCGCGGGTGTCCCGAGCCTGCGCCATGACGTGCAGGCCCCAGAACAGGAGGTTCTCCTGCTCCGGGGTGAGCTCGTCCCCTTTGGCAGCTGTCTCCAGCAACGGCAGCGTCGCCTCGGCGATCTCGGCCGGATGCGCCAGCGCCTCGCGCAGGGCCTTGGTCGGCCGGTACTCGGACGCGGACAGGTCTTCGATGAGGGCTGCGATCCGGCTCATGCAATCCTCCTCAGGCGCGCAAGGTCGCGCCGGTCCGGCGCGAGACCTCGGCCACGATCTTGGCGCTCACCGCCTCGATCTCGGCATCGGTCAGGGTGCGCTCCGCCGGTTGCAGACGGACTGCGATGGCGACCGATTTCGAGCCCTCCGGCACGCCGGTCCCCTCGTAGAGGTCGAACACCTCGACGCCGGTGACGAGCTTGCGCTCCGCCCCCTGCGCCGCCTTGACGATGTCGCCCGCCGGCACGTCGCGCCCGACCACGAAGGCGAAGTCCCGGGACAGGGGCTGGAACTCCGACAGAGCCAGCGCCGGCTTGGCCTTGGTCGGCTTGTGCTTGGGCAGCGGCAGCGCGTCGAGCACGATCTCGAACGCCACGAGGCTGCCCTTGAGATCGAGGGCCCGCAGGGTCCGCGGATGCACCTCGCCGAACAAGCCGATCTCCGATTTCGGGCCGAAGCGCAGGGTGCCCGAGCGGCCAGGATGGAGCCAGGACGGGCCGCCCGCGGTTACCTGCAGGCCGCCGGTCGGCACGCCGAGAGTCCCCAGCAGGGCCAGGGCATCGGCCTTGGCATCGAAGACGTCCACACCCTTAGTCGATCCGTCCCAGTGGCGCCCGGGACCCGCCAGGGTGGCGCTGCCTCGCCGCACCGCCGCCGCGCGGATGCTCTGACCCTCGGGCTGGTCCGTGGCGAAGCATTGGCCGACCTCGAACAGGGCCGCGTCCGGATAGCCGCGGTCGGCATTGCGCTGCGCCGCCCGGAGCAGCCCAGGCACGAGGCTCGGGCGCATGTCGGACAGTTCCGAGGCGATCGGGTTGGCCAGGACCAGATCGGCGCCGCCGCCGCCGAACAGCTCGGCATCCGCGTGCGGGACGAAGGACCAGGTCACCGCCTCCATCAGGCCGCGGGACGCCAGGGCGCGTTTGGCGATGCGGGTGCGCTTCTGCATCACGGTGAGCAGCGGCCGGCCGATCCCGGCGAGGCGCGGCAGCGGCTTCGGCTCGACCCGGTCCAGGCCGGCGATGCGGACGACCTCCTCGACGAGATCGGCCTTGCCCTCGACATCCGGCCGCCAGGACGGTGTCAGCACCTTCACCCGGTCGCCGGTGCCGGAGATGTGGAAGCCCAGCGTCTCCAGGATCAGCTTGATCTCGATCCGCGGCAACTCGATGCCGGCCAGCCGCCGCACCTCGGTCCACGGGAAATCAATGATCCGCTCCGATTCCGGCGGCTCGCCGGCGATCGTCGCCTGCGTGGGCGTGCCGCCGCACAGCTCGATCACGAGGCGCGTCGCCAGGTCGAGGCCCGGCAGCGTGAAGGCCGGATCGACACCGCGCTCGAACCGATAGCGGGCATCCGTGATGATGCCGAGTCGGCGGCCCGACTGGGCGATGTTGGCCGGATCCCACAGGGCCGATTCGATCAGCACATCGGTGGTGGTCTCGTCGCAGCCGGAAGCCTGCCCGCCCATGATGCCGGCGATCGATTCGACGCCTGTTTGATCGGCGATCACCACGCTGTCGTCGGTGAGGGTGTAGGTGCGCCCGTCCAGCGCCAGAAGGCTCTCGCCGTCGCGCGCCCGCCGCACCGTGAGCTTGCCCGAGACCTTGGCGGCGTCGAACACGTGCAGCGGCCGGCCGCGGTCGAAGGTGACGTAGTTGGTGATGTCGACCAGCGCGTTGATCGAGCGCAGGCCGATCGCCCGCAGCCGCGCCTGCATCCAGGCCGGCGACGGCCCGTTCTTGACGCCACGCACCAGCCGCAGGGCGAAGAGCGGGCAGAGATGCCGGTCGGCTTGTTCGAAGGACAGGTCGATCTCGACGGGGCAGGGGCCTTCGCCGCGCACGCCCGGCGCGGCCTCGTGCTTCAGCGTACCGATCCCAGCTGCCGCGAGGTCGCGGGCGATGCCGTGTACCGAGGTGCAATCCGGCCGGTTCGGCGTCAGGTTGATCTCGATGACCGGATCGTCGAGCCCGGCATAGAGCGCGTAGCCCTGGCCGACCGGCGCCTCGGCCGGGAGTTCGAGGATGCCGTCATGATCCTCGCCGAGCCCGAGCTCCGCGCCCGAGCACAGCATGCCATGGCTCTCGACTCCGCGGATCGTGCCCACCGAGAGGGTGATCGCCTTGCCGGGCACGTAGGTGCCGGGCGGCGCGAACACCGTGATGAGGCCGGCCCGCGCGTTCGGCGCGCCGCAGACCACCTGCACCGGCGCGCCCGCACCGGTCTCGACGGTGCAGACTCGCAGACGGTCGGCGTTGGGATGCTGCTCGGCCGTCAGGATCCGGGCGACCACGTAGGGCTTGAGCGCCGCCGCCTTGTCCTCGACGCCTTCGACCTCGAGGCCGATCCGCGTCAGCGTCTCGGCGATCGTGTCGAGGGACGCCTCGGTGTCGAGGTGTTCCTTGAGCCAGGAGAGGGTGAATTTCATTTTTTTCTGGGGGGAAAGAGGAGATTCAGGGCCAGGGTCCGGCGATTCTGAGCGGTCAAGCTCGCAAGGCGGGAGAGAATTTCGCGAGCCCGCTCAACATGCTCCCGCGCTTTCGCCAGCGTGACCACGTTTGGCCGGGGCGGGGCGTAATCCGCGAGTTTTCGAGCATCCTGCAGCCGAATGATATCGTCGCCGATCTGCCTCAGCGCACTGTTACGCTTTAACGTTCCATCGCTCACGAACGCCTGCTTGAGCGGCCCGTGATCGATTTGACGATAGACGCGCTCGAACTCCGCGGACGCCGCGTCCGGACCAGGCAGAATTTCGTCTGCGCAAAGCTGCATGACGGCATGGAACGCCGCGTAATAGGCTCCGCTGACCGCACGCCGCTTCGCAGCCGAACTGCCTGGGTTCCGCTCGATCAACTCGGCCGCTTGGTCGAGCATCTGTAAGACCATTGCGGTCATAGCCTATTCGACATCTTCCTCGACACGTTGTTCATCGGCGACTTCGTTGTCCAAGAAAACCAATCGGCTCTCTCCGCGCTCGATGAGGGCGGAACGAAGATCATGGACGGCCGTGATCAGGGGATCCGGTTTCGTGCTCGGGCGATGGTCGTAGCGCGCGGTCACGCGGATGACCGGGTCTCCGTCAAAATCCGCGTCCGACCAAACATCCGCACTTCTGAAACCGGCCTCGGGAAGCCGGTCGCGCAGGACGCGATGATCGATCTGGCTGATCTCCTGGTCGGTCATGACCACCTCCGTCACATCACCCCGTCAAACCGCCGATCAAGCTCGGCACGTCGAGCGGCCGGAAGCCGTAATGGTCGAGCCAGCGGACATCCGCCTCGAAGAACGGCCGCAGGTCCGGCATGCCGTATTTGAGCATGGCGATGCGGTCGATGCCGACCCCGAAGGCGAAGCCCTGCACCGCATCCGGATCGAGGCCGCAATTGCGCAGGACGTTCGGGTGCACCATCCCGCAGCCCAGGATCTCCAGCCAGTCGGTGCCCTCGCCGAACCGGATCTCGCCGCCCTTTCGGGAGCATTGGATGTCGACCTCGGCCGACGGTTCGGTGAACGGGAAGAACGACGGGCGGAAGCGCATCGTCACGCCGTCGACCTCGAAGAACGCCTTGCAGAACTCCTCCAGCACCCATTTCAGGTTGGCGATGTTGGCCGCCGTGTCGATCACCAGCCCCTCGACCTGATGGAACATCGGCGTGTGGGTCTGGTCGGAATCGTGCCGGTAGGTCCGGCCCGGGATGATCACCCGGATCGGTGGCGTCTGCGACCGCATCGTGCGGATCTGGACCGGCGACGTGTGGGTGCGCAGCACCTTGCGCTTCCCGGCGTGGTCCGGCGCCAGGAAGAACGTGTCGTGCATCTCGCGGGCCGGGTGGCCCGGCGGGAAGTTGAGCGCGGTGAAGTTCAGCTCGTCTGTCTCGATATCCGGGCCCTCGGCCACGGCGAAGCCCATATCGGCGAAGATCGCGGTGATCTCGTCGATCACCTGGGTGATCGGGTGGATCCGGCCGCGCACCTCCGGCGCCTCGCGCAGGGGCAGCGTCACGTCGACCCGCTCGGAGGCGAGGCGGGCTTCCAGGGCAGCCTCGACCAGGGCGGTCTTGCGCTCCGTCACGGCGCCCTGGACCCGATCCCGCAGGCCGTTGATCAGGGGGCCGCGTTCCTTCCGCTCCTCGGGCGTCATCGAGCCCAGTGTCTTGAGCAGATCCGAGACGCTGCCCTTCTTGCCGAGCGCGGCCACGCGCACGGCGTCGAGTGTCGCCTCGTCGGACGCAGCTTGCACCTGGGCCAGGAGATCGCGTTCGAGGGTGTCGAGATCGGTCATCGTTATTTTCGAACTGGGTTGGCGGTCCGCGATCGCCGCATGCTTTTGCGCGCCGTTCGCATTCGCGCAAGTCAGGGCATCCGCGCAAACGGAGATGGGGCCGCTCCACGGCAGCTCGGAAACGACGAAGGCGCAGCTCCCAAAAGAGAGCCGCGCCTTCCGTCCGCCTGCGCGGGAGATTGAGCCTCAGGCGGCCTTGGCGGTGGTCTCGGGGAGGGCCGCCTTGGCCTTCTCGACCACGGCGGCAAAGCTCGCCGGCTCGTGGATCGCGAGCTCCGACAGCGCCTTGCGGTCGACGACGATGCCGGACTTGGCCAGCCCGTTGATGAAGCGCGAATAGGTCAGGCCGTGCTCGCGCACCGCCGCGTTGAGGCGCTGGATCCACAGGGCGCGGAACGTGCGCTTCTTATTCTTGCGGTCGCGATAGGCATACTGCATGCCCTTCTCGACCGCCTGCTTGGCGATGCGGATGGTATTCTTGCGCCGGCCGTAATAGCCCTTGGCGGCCTTCAAAACTTTTTTGTGCTTCGCGTGACTGGTCACGCCGCGCTTGACGCGGGCCATCGGTTATCTCCTGGTTTCGACGAAAGACAGTGGCAACGGGTGCAGAAGGCTTACCGCGCGTTCGGCAGGAAGTACTTCTTCACGTTGGCGGCATCGCCCTCGAACAGGGTCGTGGTGCCGCGCAGGTTGCGGATCTGCTTGGTCGTCCGCTTGATCATCCCGTGGCGCTTGCCGGCCTGGGCGTACATCACCTTGCCGGTGCCGGTGATCTTGAAGCGCTTCTTGGCGCCTGATTTGGTCTTCAGCTTGGGCATTTGGCTCTCCGTTGCGCGAAAATCCCTCCTAGCCGACCCGTGAGGGCCGGATGAGGTGTGCGCGATGATGCTTCTGGTGGAGCAGCACGAGCCGCCACGGCAGCCCTATCGGCCGGGCGGTTCGACGCGGGGCGGCTTATGACAGAAATACGAAGCCACGGCAACGGCTTCCACTGACACCCGGCAGGGCCTTGGCGCGGCCGGCAGGGCCGCGGGCATCGGGGAATGCGGGGACAGCTCCCGCGCCGCACAAAACTTGTCGCGACAACCTACGGGCGCAGGAACCATAACCTTGGCCGTCGGTTTCATTCATGTCCCGCTCAGGCCGGCAGGGTTAGACCCCCCGTCAAATACGGCCAACCAGGAGACACTTCGTGCGCATTGCCCAGATCGCTCCGTTGTCGGAGGCTGTCCCTCCGAAGTTCTACGGCGGCACCGAGCGCGTCGTCAGCTGGATTACGGAAGAATTGGTCCGCCAGGGCCACGACGTCACCCTGTTCGCCAGCGGCGATTCGGAGACGTCGGCCAAGCTCGCGGCCTGCACGCCGGAAGGGCTGCGACTGCTCGGCTACCGGGATCACACCGCCAGCCACCTGGCCATGCTGCACCAGGTGCATCGCCGCGCCCACGAATTCGACATCCTGCATTTCCACATCGACCTGCTTCAGTATCCGATGTTCGAGGATCTGAATCACAAGTGCATCACCACGATGCATGGCCGCCTCGACGTGCCGGACTTCATGCCGGTCTACCGCACCTTCACCGGCATGCCGCTCGTGTCGATCTCCGACAACCAGCGCGAGCCGATGCCGCCGAACGTGAACTGGCTTTCGACGATCCATCACGGCCTGCCGTCGCAGAACTGCCCGTATAACCCGGAGACCAAAGGCGGCTACCTGGCGTTCCTCGGCCGCATCTCCCCGGAGAAGCGCCCCGACCGCGCCATCGAGATGGCGATCCGCTCGGGCACGCCGCTCAAGATCGCCGCCAAGGTCGACAAGGCCGACCAGGATTACTGGGACGAGGTCATCGAGCCGATGACCCGCCACCCGCTGGTCGAGTATATCGGCGAGATCAACGAGGAGCAGAAGAAAGACTTCCTCGGCAACGCCCTCGCGCTCGCTTTCCCGATCGACTGGCCCGAGCCATTTGGCCTTGTCATGATCGAGGCGATGTCGGCCGGCACACCGGTGATCGCGTTCCGAAACGGCTCCGTGCCGGAAGTGATCAAGGACGGCGTGAGCGGCGTGCTCTGCCAGACCATGGATGACGCGGTTGAGGCGGTCGCCAAGGTCAAGACCATGAGCCGCGAGGGCGTGCGCAAGCACTTCGAGAGCCAGTTCACCGCCGAGTGCATGGTCAAGAAATACGTCGCCGCCTACGAGGAGCTGCTCGCGCGGGGTGCCGACGTGATTCAGCTGCCGAAGTCCGGCTTCACGCCACATTACGGCGACGTCCACGGTTCGGCGCGTCCGTCGATCTCGGTCGCGGCGATGCCGGCTTAAGTTCCGGCATCGGGCTTGCGAGATATGGCCGGCCCGGCCTAGCGTCGTAAAGGCGCCTCATCCGAATGGTCACGAGGGCCGCCGCATCAGAGCCGATGCGGCGGCCCTCTCGATTCGTACCCCTCACACGTACTCGGAGACGTTCTGCATGGCGGCGGAGAAGACGGCGGCCCACATTGCGACCGCGCGGACACAGGTCAGCACCGTCACGGTGGCGCCCGGCTTCCAGGACGCCGACGAGGTGCTGCCGACCTACCACATCGAGGCCCACACCTCGCTGGTCGAGCGGCCCTTGCGCGCGCTGAAGTTCGGCGAAGCCTTCGGGGTCCTGGATTCCTACGGGGATATCGGCGTCCAGCCCGGGCCGGAGGGCCTGTATTTCCAGGACACCCGCTACCTGTCCCGCCTCGAACTCACTGTGGAAGGGCAGCGCCCGTTGATGCTGTCGTCCGTGATGCAGGACGACAACGGCGCGCTCAGCGTCGATATGACGACGCCCGACATCCGCCTCGAGGCTCATGACGAGACCTCGATCCCGCGCGAGACGATCGCGATCGAGCGCACCAAGTTCCTGTTCCGGGGCGCCTGCTACGACCGGATCGGCCTGCGCTCCTTCGATTCGAAGCACCGCCGCCTGCGCATTGCCATCACTTTCGATGCCGATTACCGCGACTTGTTCGAAGTGCGCGGCACCGACCGGAAGGAGCGCGGCAAGCGCGGCGTCCTGGTTGCGAGCGACCGAGAGGTTCAGTTCCGCTACGTCGGGCTCGATGAGATCGTGCGCACGACCTCGCTGCATTTCGGCCCAAAGCCGGACCTGATCGAGCCCGGCCGCGTCGCCTTCGACGTGTCGCTGCCGCCGGAGGGCCGCGCTTCGCTGTTCATTCGCGTGGCCTTCGAAGCTCACCGGGCCTTCACCAAGCCGCCGAGCGGCGAGATGGTCGGCGAGGATGCGGCCGCCAAGCTGACGCTCGCAGCCAATGTCGGCGGCGCCCGGCGTGAGCCGAAGGACCTCGCCGAGGGGATGATCTTCGCCCGCGCCTACCGCGATTCGCGCCGGGATCTTCGCGCGCTGACCGCGGGCATCACCACGATCATCTCGTCGAACGACCAGTTCAACGAGGGCCTGTGCCGGGCCACCGCCGACCTCTACATGCTGGCGAGCCGCACCCCCGAAGGGATCTACCCCTTCGCCGGCATTCCCTGGTATTCCACCGTCTTCGGCCGCGACGGCATCATCACGGCGATGATGGCACTGTGGATCGATCCGAAATTCGGTCGGGGCGTGCTGCGCTACCTCGCGGCGACCCAGGCCCAGGCGGTCGATCCCGCGGCCGATGCGCAGCCCGGCAAGGTACTGCACGAGACCCGCCGGGGTGAGATGGCGATGCTCGGCGAGGTGCCGTTCCGGCATTATTACGGCACGATCGACGGCACGCCGCTTTTCGTGATGCTGGCCGGGGAATATTACGCCGTCACGGGCGACCTGGAGACGATCCGGGCGATCTGGCCGTCCCTCGAGCTCGCCCTCGAATGGATGGACCGCTACGGCGACCGGGACGGCGACGGCTTCGTCGAATATGCCCGCGACACCGATAAGGGCCTGGAGAACCAGGGCTGGAAGGACAGCCACGATTCGATCTTCCACGCCGACGGCCAACTCGCCAAGGGGCCGATCGCGCTCTGCGAGGTTCAGGGCTACGTCTACGCCGCCAAGACCGGCATGGCCAAACTCGCGGCCCTCCTCGGGCACGACCCGATGGCCGAGCGGCTGTCGCAGGAGGCGACCGCCCTGCGCGAGCGCTTCGATGGCGCGTTCTGGAACGAGGAGCTCGGCACCTACGCGCTGGCGCTGGACGGCGCCAAGAAGCAATGCGCCGTGCGCTCGTCGAATGCCGGGCATGCCCTGTTCACCGGCATCGCCAAGCCCGAGCGGGCGGCCCGGGTGGCCGAGGCCCTGCTGGGCAAGGACGGTTTCAACGGCTGGGGCGTGCGCACCATCGCCAAGGGCGAGGCGCGCTACAACCCGATGTCCTACCACAACGGCTCGATCTGGCCGCACGACAACGCGCTGATCGCGATGGGGCTCGCCCGCTACGACCGCAAGCACGAGGCCGCGCGCATCTTCCAGGGGATGTTCGACACCTCGCTCTACCAGGATCAGAAGCGCCTGCCAGAGCTGTTCTGCGGTTTCATGCGCCGACACCAGCGCGGGCCGGTGGCCTATCCGGTCGCCTGCAGCCCACAGGCCTGGGCGGCGGCGGCGCCGTTCGCGTTCCTGGCCGCTTGCCTCGGCCTGGAGCTCGACCACGACCGCAACAGCGTCCGGCTCAAGAACCCGATCCTGCCGGGATTTTTGGACGGCGTGACGCTCTACAACGTCAAGCTGGGAGCCTCGCGCCTGGACATCCGATTCCAGCGCTACGACGAGGACGTCACGGTGTCGGTGCTGCGTCGCCACGGCGACGTGCAGGTGGTCGTGACGAAGTAGGACGGCGAAGCTCAACCGTCGCTGCCCGGCGACGGGGCCGCGGCGGAGTCAGACCAGATCGGATCGCGGCAGGTCGAGGACGATGCCAGCCGCGTCGGCGCGCTGCCAGACCCGTCGGACGGGATAGCTCGTGTCGTGACCGGGCACCGAGAGGGTGAAGTTGAGCGGCAGGCGGTGTCGGCGCGAGACCGAGAGCATCGCGCCGCTCGGCGACATATCCCGCAGGATGCAGGGAATCGATTCGCCGTCGGGACACTGAATCGTGGCCGGGATCAGAACTTCGCGTCGCTCGCCGACGCGCCTGTTGGCCGCCGCATCGACGGGGAAGCCGCCCTCCGTGCCCCTCATTCGGCCATTCCATCGTGCGCTGTTCAATTGTGCGCACAATACTGCCGGCACAATTGAAAAAGTTTGACGAAGTCGACGATCGGGTCTGTCTTCACGCACTCGTGTGACGCCTCCGCGCAGGATCCTTCGAATCCGTGGTGCCGAACCAATCCTCCGAGGGGCGCGTCTCGGGACGCGATCGGACCGCGCGACGTCCTGGGAGCCCCCAACTTGGTGTATGGGGCGTCGCAGGATTTTCCGTCCCGGGACATGCCACATGCCGGCCGACCATTCCGCCCTGTCGCTCGCGCAAGCGCTGATCCGCTGTCCGTCGGTGACTCCCGCGGATCACGGCGCCCTCGGCGTGGTGGCGCAGGCCCTGGCCGAGGCGGGATTTTCGGTCGAGCGACCGGTCTTCTCCGAGCCGGGCTATCCCGATACGCCAAATCTTTATGCCCGGATCGGCGCGCGCGGGCCCTGCCTGGTCTTTGCCGGACATACCGACGTGGTGCCGGAAGGTGACGGAGCCTGGCGCTTCGGCCCGTTCGACGGGGCGGTGGCGGATGGCATGCTCTACGGACGCGGCGCCGCCGACATGAAGGGCGGCATCGCATGCATGCTGGCGGCCACCCTGGCGTTCCTTGAACATCGGGGCAGCGGCTTTCCCGGCTCCATCGCCTTCCTGATCACCGGAGACGAGGAAGGACCGGCGGTCAACGGCACAGTCAAGTTGCTCGACTGGGCCCGCGCCCGGGGCGAGCGCTTCGACCATTGTCTGCTCGGAGAGCCGACCAATCCCGGGCGGCTGGGCGAGATGATCAAGATCGGCCGCCGCGGCTCGCTTACCGGCAAGCTGACGGTGCTTGGGCGCCAGGGCCACGTCGCCTATCCGCACAAGGCCGAGAACCCGATCCCTGGGTTGCTGCGGCTCGCCTCGGCGCTGGTGGCGGAACCCCTCGACCGCGGCACGGCACATTTCGACGCCTCGAACCTCGAATTCACGACGATCGACGTCGGTAACCAAGCCACCAACGTGATCCCGGCCACCGCCCGGGCCACCTTCAACGTCCGGTTCAACGACGATTGGACCGCCGAGAGCCTCGGCGCCGAACTCCAAAAGCGTCTGGAGCAGGCGGCCGGCAACGCCGTGCGCTTCACCCTCGACCTGCAGCCGTCGAACGCGCCGGCCTTCCTGACCCAGCCGGACGCCTTCGTGGAACTCGTTTCCCGGGCGATCCAGGCCGAGACCGGCCTGACGCCGATGCTGTCCACCACCGGCGGCACCTCGGATGCCCGGTTCATCAAGGATGCCTGCCCGGTGATCGAATTCGGGCTGGTCGGCGAGACCATGCACCAGGTGGATGAATGCGTGGCCGTGGCGGATCTCGACCGGCTGACGGCGATCTATGAGCGGGTGCTGGAGGCGTATTTTTCGGCACGGGGCTGATCGAGCGGCACGCCCAGATCCCGTTCGACCCGTCTTTCCAACCGGCGCCTTCAGCCTGAGGTGCCCGCGCCAGTGGGCCTCGAAGGTGCGCTCCAGGGATCGTGGAGCCATCTGGCGGGCTCCATCGAGGCCTCGGCTTCGCTCCCTCACCTTGGGATGAGGGAAGATTGGGATCTCCGTGGCTCAGAACCGTCTTCCACCGGGAATTGCAAGTTCGAATCAGCAGTTAGGCGTAATCCACCCCCACGAACGTCAGCCCGGAGGCCGGCGCCAGCGGTCCGCACCAGCGCTTCTCGCCCGAAGCGAGGATATGGGCCACGTCGTCGGCCGAGAGCCGCCCGCAGCCGGCGAGCATCAGCGTCCCGACCATGGCTCGCACCTGATGGTGCAGGAACGAGCGGGCGCAGGTCGTCACGACGATCTCCTCATGCAACGCCATCGTGGCGCGCGCCACGTCGAGCCGTTCCAGCGTCCGCACGGGGCTGTTCGCCTGGCACTCGGCGGCCCGGAACGCCGAGAAGTCGTGCAGGCCGACCAGGCGCTGGGCGGCGTGGTGCATCGCGTCCGGGTCGAGGGGCCAGTGCACGTGCCAGACATGGGCGCGGGTCAACGCGGCCGGGCTGCGGCGGTTGAGGATGCGGTAGCGGTAGTGCCGGCGGATCGCCGAGTGGCGCGCGTCGAAGCTCGCTGGGACGATCTCGGCCGACAGCACGGCGACCGGGAGCGGCCGCAGATAGGAATTCACCGCATCGCGCACCGTGTCGGTCCGCCAGTCTTTGGCGAGGTCGAGATGGGCGACCTGATGGATGGCGTGGACCCCGGCATCGGTACGGCCCGCGCAGGTGAGCCGGGCGTCCTCGCCGGAGAAGCGGGTCACCGCCGCCTCGATCGCCCCCTGCACCGTGGGTTGATCGGCTTGGCGCTGCCAGCCGCAGAACGGTCCGCCGTCATATTCGATGACCAGCTTGTAGCGGGGCATCAGCCGAGGCTTGCGCCGGGCGCGATGCGCGCGCCGCGCACGAACTCGGCCCCGCTGGCGCTGCCGCCCTTGCCGGCCCGGCGCAGTTCGAGCAGCCGGATCGCCCCGGTGCCGCAGGCGACCAGCCCGCTAGCGTCGAGCAGAGTCCCCGGCACGCCCGCACCCTCGGCAGCCGAAGCCCGGAGGACCTTCACCCGCTCCGGCCCCTTGCCGAGATCGACCTCGAAGAAGGCGCCCGGGAACGGCGACAGACCGTTGATGTGGCTCGCCACAGCCTCGGCCGGGCGCGACCAGTCGATCCGCGCCTCGTCGTTGCCGATCTTGTGCGCGTAGACGACGCCCTCCGTGGCTTGCGGCGTGAAGGTCAGGTCGTCGCGACCGAGGCGTTCGAGGGCCTGGGACATCAGCGCGGTCCCCACCGGCATCAGAGCGTCGTGCAACTCACCCGCGGTCATGCCGGGTGCGATCGGGACGCGCGCCTCCAGGGCGACCGGCCCGGTATCGAGGCCCGCGTCCATACGCATCACGCCGACGCCGCTCTCGGCATCGCCAGCCATCACGGCGCGCTGGATCGGCGCCGCGCCGCGCCAGCGCGGCAGCAGCGAGCCATGCAGGTTGAGGCATCCGTGCTTCGGCGTATCCAGGATCGCCTGCGGCAGCAGCATGCCGTAGGCGACCACCACGGCGATGTCGGCCGCGTGCCCGGCAAAGGTCTCGGCGGCCTCGGGGGTGCGCAGGCTCGCCGGTGTCAGCACTGGGATGCCGAGGGTGTCGGCGAGCGTATGGACCGGGGAGGGCCGCAGGCTCATGCCCCGGCCGGCCTTGGCGGGGGCACGGGTGTAGACGGCGACGATCGTATGGCCGTCCTGCGCGAGCCGCGCCAGCGTCGGCACCGCGAAATCCGGCGTGCCCATGAAGACGACGCGCATGGATTCAGGCCGCGTCGCGCTTGGCCGCCTTGGTGAAGCGCTTGATCACCCGGTCGCGCTTCAACCTCGAGATGTGATCGATGAACAGTACGCCGTTCAGGTGGTCGATCTCGTGCTGGATGCAGGTCGCCAGCAGGCCGTCCGCCTCGATCTCCTGCTCCCGGCCCTCGATGTCGCGGAACTTCACCCGGACCCGGTCGGGCCGCTCGACCTCGGCGTAATATTCGGGGATCGACAGGCAGCCCTCGTCGTAGACCCGCTTCTCCTCCGAGGCCCAGGTGATTTCCGGATCGATGAACACGCGCGCGTCGCGCACGCCCTCTTCCTTCGAGGTGTCGATCGTCACGACCCGCTTGGCCACGCCGACCTGGATCGCCGCCAGCCCAACGCCCGGCGCGTCGTACATGGTCTCGAACATGTCGGCCACGAGGGTGCGGATCTCGGGCGTGATCGGCCCGACAGGATCGGAAATGCGGCGCAGGACGGCGTCGGGGAGGATGACGAGCGGACGGATGGTCATGGCGGAAACCGGCAAGGGGAGCGCCACAGACGCGGACTCCGGGGGTTCCGAGGCAATATGGCGTGGGTCGAGGTCGGTCAAATATCTGTCGTGCTGTGTTGCCGCGCTTCGAATGAGGTGTGCGCTCAGAAGGCGGTGCGGCTGCGGATCGCCGCGGTGAGCGTGCCCTCGTCGAGGTAATCGAGCTCGCCACCGACCGGGACGCCATGGGCCAGGCGCGTCACCTTGCGGTCGAGGTGCCGGATCGATTCGGTGAGGTAATGGGCGGTGGTCTGGCCATCGACGGTGGCGTTCAGCGCCAGGATAATTTCTTTCACCGCGGGATCGGCCGCGCGCTCCACCAGGCTGCCGAGGTTCAGGTGCTCGGGCCGGACGCCGTCCAGCGCCGACAGCACGCCGCCGAGCACGTGGTAGCGCGCCTTGACGGCCCCGGACCGTTCCAGCGCCCAGAGGTCCGACACGTCCTCCACCACCACGAGGGTCGAGGGATCGCGCTCGGCATCGCGGCAGATCGTGCACGGCTCGGAGGTGTCGACGTTGCCGCAGTTCGTGCACACCACGATGCGCTCGGCCGCCACCCGCATGGCGTCGGCCAACGGCCCGAGCAGCGTCTCACGCTTCTTGATGAGCTGGAGCGCGGCCCGCCGCGCCGAGCGCGGTCCCAGGCCCGGCATCCGGGACAGAAGCTGGATCAGGCGCTCGATCTCGGGGCCGGCGACGGCTTGGGGCATCATGCCTCTTGAGCGGGGGGGCGAGGGGCTGGGGCGAGGGGCTGGGAACCTCCGCCAGGGCATAGCGGCCGGCGGGCGCCGCGCAAGAGCGCATCTCCGCCTACCGCCGATATGGGTATTTCCGACTGACTTTGCCCGCGCGGGAATTAAGAATACCCAGATCCAACTGGTTACAGCTGTGGCGTCCTGCCCTCATCACTGTGGTCAAACCCGCGCGACCACGTTGCAGGCTCCCGGCAAGACCCAGTAAGACGGCAACGCTTGACCGCCTATCCAATATGGGACCGGCAAGCGACCGGGGAACGGAGATCCAGCGTGCGGCGGTCCTGTCCGACTGCACGGACGTCCCCCGGGCGATCCCGGATGCCGATGGCGTCCGGTCATGTCGCGTCGACAGCACGAACAGGGGCCCCGGGAGATACGCTCTTGACCAATATCGGTGATCACAACGCGGCCCACGACGCGGAGGCCGCCGGCTTCCGAGCGCTGAAGGCCGTCCATTGGAATTTCGAGGCGCCGCGCCTCTACGAGGAGGCGCTCGCCCGCAAGGAGGGCCAGCTCGCCCGCGGCGGCGCCTTCGTGGCGACCACCGGCAGCCATACCGGCCGCTCGCCCAAGGACAAGTTCGTGGTGCGCGACGCCACCACCGAGAACGAGGTCTGGTGGGAGAACAACGGCGCGATCACGCCCGAGCAGTTCGCGACCCTGCACCAGGATTTCCTCAAGCACGCCGAGGGCAAGGAGCTGTTCGCCCAGGACCTCTACGGCGGCGCCGATCCGGCCCACCGGGTGAAGGCAAGGGTGTTCACCGAGTTCGCCTGGCACTCGCTGTTCATCCGCAACCTGCTGATCCGCCCGGACCGCTCCGAGCTCGCCGCCTACGTGCCGGACCTGACGATCATCGACCTGCCGAGCTTCCAGGCGGATCCCGCCCGGCACGGCTGCCGGTCGAAGACCGTGATCGCCATCGACTTCGCCAAGAAGCTCGTGCTGATCGGCGGCTCGGCCTACGCGGGCGAGATGAAGAAGTCGGTCTTCACCTACCTGAACTATATCCTGCCCGGCCAGAACGTGATGCCGATGCACTGCTCGGCCAACGCGGCCCTCGACGCCGAGGGCGGCTCGGCGATCTTCTTCGGCCTCTCGGGCACCGGCAAGACCACGCTGTCGAACGACAGCTCGCGCCAGCTGCTCGGCGACGACGAGCACGGCTGGTCGAACGAGGGCATCTACAACTTCGAGGGCGGCTGCTACGCCAAGACGATCCGCCTCTCGCGCAACGCCGAGCCCGAGATCTACGCCACCACGGAGCGTTTCGGCACCGTGATGGAGAACGTGGTGATCGATCCGGTCAGCCGCGTGCCGGATTTCGACGACGGCTCGCTCACCGAGAACACCCGCTGCGCCTATCCGCTGGACTTCATCGCCAATGCCAGCGCCACCGGCCGGGCCGGGCATCCGAAGAACATCGTGATGCTGACCTGCGACGCCTTCGGGGTGATGCCCCCGATCGCCAAGCTCACCGGCGCCGAGGCGATGTACCACTTCCTGTCCGGCTACACCGCCAAGGTCGCTGGCACCGAGCGCGGCCTAACCGGGCCGGAGGCGACGTTCTCGACCTGCTTCGGTGCGCCGTTCATGCCCCGGCACCCGAGCGAATACGGCAACCTGCTGCGCGACCTGATCGCCAAGCACAGTGTCGATTGCTGGCTGGTCAACACCGGCTGGACCGGCGGCGGCGTCGGCACCGGCCGGCGCATGCCGATCCGTGTCACCCGCCGGCTGCTGAGTGCGGCGCTCGACGGCTCGCTCGCCCAGGCCGAGTTCCGCCGCGACCCGTATTTCGGTTTCGCGGTGCCGGTCTCGGTCCCGGGCGTCGAGCCGCATATCCTCACCCCGGTGAAGACCTGGGGCAACAAGGGTGCCTTCGTCGAGACGGCCGCGCGGCTGGTGAAGATGTTCGACGACAACTTCAAGCGCTTCGAGGCCCATGTCGATTCCGACGTGCGCGCCGCCGGGCCGACTGCGCAGGCGATCGCAGCGTGAGTGTGACAGGGGCGGCGGCCCGAACGGCTGTCGCTCCCGATCTCCTGGCTTTACTGCGAAGCCCATGAAGCATCGCGATCGGCCACTCAGGCTCGAAAGATCGTTCACCGATCGCATTTGATGACTGATCAAAGCGCATGGGTTTCATGCGAAAATAAGACTTTGGAAATCGTATTCTTCTCGACTTGGAAATGAGTTATTGACGACAGTTCTATATGGATTTTCATCAGCACGACCTGTCCAGGCTCGACGTGGTCTCGGAACTTGCTAAGCTAGCCCGGCATGTACCTCCGGGGGGCGGGCATCTTGCGCAACAACTTTGTCTTGCTGGCTTGTGTGTTATTGGGATTCAGCTCGGCATTTGGAAAAAGTGAAGCCCAGCAGGTAGGCAGCCAGGTGCCTCAGCCGGCTCGGCGAATAGTTCTCGATCTTCCAGGTGATCCCCGGCGGCCCGTCAAGCTCAGGGTCCCTGTCGTTTTCCCTCCAGGCACCGGACCGTTTCCGCTGGCCCTATGGAATCACGGGAGCAATGGGGAAGGTCTCATCGTCGACGAGAAAAATGTCGGTCAGAACATGGGCGTCTACTACCTCCTGTCGAGGGGGTATGCGGTCGCGATGCCATTGATGCGCGGCTTCGGTCAGTCCGGCGGTAGGCTCAGCGCAACCGGCTGTCAGCTTGATGATCTGGCTCACGACACTGCGGCCGACCTCCTGGCTGTCATCGATCACTTGGCGAAGCGGTCCGAATTCGCTGCCGATCGTATTCTCGTCGCCGGTTCGAGTTTCGGCGGCTGGAACTCCCTCGCGCTGGGTGCACTCCAAGGTGCCCGCGTTGCGGCAATCGTCAATTTCTATGGCGGCCTGCATTCGTCAACGTGCCGGAACGATAGCGGAGCCCTCATCGAAAGTAGCAGCCGGATCGGAGCGAGAAACCCTGTACCGTCGCTGTGGATCTACGGCAGCAATGACCGACTTTTCCCCAAGCCGCTCTGGCAAGCCATGCATCACGCTTATGTCACAAGGGGAGGGCAAGCCGAACTCGTCGATTTTGGCCTCTATAAAAGCAATTCGCATAAATTGCTCAGCGACCCTTACAGCATCGTGTTGTTCGCCGATAAGGTCGATCGCTTCTTAGCCAGCGTCGGGCTGCCGAGCAAAAACGTCCATCCGGAATATGTGCCGATCGAGCCGCCACAGCCATCTGGATACGCCTCAATCAACGATATCGATGCAGTGCCGTTCCTCAATGAGCAAGGTCAGGCGCTGTACAAAAAATTCCTCACGGCAGTGCCCCCCCGAGTCTTCGTGATCGCACCCAACGCGGTAGTTATTTCGGAGACCGGCGGTTTCGATCCGCTGGCTCGTGCAATGACAACGTGCAAGCAACGCAAGGTCACGTGCTGGCCCTATGCCTTCAACGATGCGGTGGTCTGGGCGTATCCAACACCGTCACCACCGCCCAGCCGCTTCGCGAAACTCGAGGATGTCGACGCGCTTCCTTACGTCGATGTGGCCGGCAAAACAGCCTACAGGCAATTCTTGACTGCCAAGCGTCCCCGCGCCTTCGTTATCGCGCCAAGCGGCGCATGGTCGATGGCTGTGGGTGACGTCGATCCCGTCGCGGCTGCCCTCGCCAAGTGTAGCGGCGAGGATCACGCGACATGTCGGCCCTACGCTGTCGACAGAATGGTGGTTTGGCCGCAGACTGCGACGGTCGCGCATTGACGCGGTCTGCGCGGCCGCGCCGGTTCTTCAGGCGCAGTGCGCCATGTCACCTCGGTTCGGAAGTGCCACCGATCGGATCGCAGATTCGACGCAACACCAGACTCTCATTCTGACCTGCGCGTTGCGTCGGACAGATGTTGAACGCGGCGGCGGGCGCGTGTCAGAACGGCAGCTTCATCCCGGGCGGCAGGGGCAAGCCCTTGGTCAGCTCGGCCATGCGCTCCTGCATGGTTGCCTCCGCCTTGCCGCGGGCGTCGTTGCAGGCGGCCACGATCAGGTCTTCCAGGATCTCGCGCTCGTCGGCGACCATCAAGGATGGGTCGATCGTCACGCCCTTCATCTGGCCCTTGGCGCTCATGGTGACCCGCACGGAGCCGCCCCCGGAGGCGCCGGTCACTTCGATCTCGTCGAGCTCGGCCTGCAGGGAGCCCATCTTCTCCTGCATGGCCTGAGCCTGCTTCATGATGCCCATCAGGTCGCGCATGCGGCTCTCTCTCGTCGCGGGTTGGTGAGTCTATCTGGGGACGACGGGGCGGTGTCGCCACGTGCGCCCGGCCGGGCGCGCCCTAGAAGTCCTCGTCCGGGGTCTCGTCCGCCGGGACCGTATCGCCGTCCGCCGAAATCTCCGGCTCGGCCGTGGAAGGGGGCGCGGTCTCGCGCACGTCTACGATCTCCGCGCCGGGGAAGCGCGTCAGCACCTCGCGCACGAACGGGTCGGCGGCCGCGTTCTCGCGGCGGGTCTCCGTGGCGGCTTTGACGGCAGCGTCAAGGGTCGGCGCGCCCGCTTCCCTGGACACGGAGACGACCCAACGCTGGCCCGTCCAGCGCAGGAGCGCGGCCGCGATGTCGGTGGCGAGGCTCGCCCGGCCGCCCGGGGCGAGGCGGAACTCGATATGGCCTTCCGCGAAACGCACGAGATGGACGTCGCGCTCCAGGGCGGTCTTCAGCAGGATGTCGCGGTTGGCCTCGGCCAGCGCCACGATATCCTCATAGCGGGCCAGGCGGGATGCGGGCGGGGCGGCCGGCCGTTCCGACGGGGCGGCCATCGCGGTCGGAGCCGGCGCCGCGACGGGAATCGCCAAAGGAGCCGCCGAAGGAGCTACGATCGGCATCGGTCTGGGCGCGACGGCCGCCGCCGTCGGCCCGCCACCGCGCAGGTCGGGGACCGGCGGCAGGGGCGGACGGGCGGAGGGGGGCGTCGCCTCTTCGGCGGGGGCCGATGCGGCCTCGGCCTTGAGCTGGCGCAAAGCCTCGTCCGGAGTCGGCAGGTCGGCCGCGTAGGCCAGGCGCACGATCGCCATCTCGGCCGCCGCCAGCGGGCGCGGGGCGGCCTGCACCTCGGGGATCGCCTTCAGCAGGATCTGCCAGGCCCGCGACAGGGCGCGGATCGACAGTTTTTCGGCGAACTGGCCGCCGCGGACCCGCTCGGTCTCGCTGAGCGTCGGATCGGCGGCGGTCTCGGGCACAACCTTCAGCCGGGTCACGAGGTGGGTGAAGGCCGCGAGGTCGGACAGCACCACCGACGGGTCGGCGCCGGAATCGTACTGCGCCCGCAATTCCGCGAAGGCCGCCGGCACGGCGCCGCGCATCACCGCCTCGAACAGGTCGAGGATCCGGGCCCGGTCGGCGAGCCCGAGCATGTCCCGCACGCTCTGGGCGGTGACCGCGCCGGCCCCGTGGGCGATGGCCTGGTCGAGCAGCGAGAGCGCGTCGCGCACCGAGCCTTCGGCGGCGCGCACGATGGCGCCCAGCGCCTCGTCCTCGGCCTCGACCCTTTCCGCCGCGCAGACCTTGGCGAGATGCGCGTGCAGGATCGGCGCCTCGACCCGGCGCAGGTCGAAGCGCTGGCAGCGCGACAGGATCGTCACCGGGACCTTGCGGATCTCCGTGGTGGCGAACACGAACTTGGCGTGAGGCGGAGGCTCCTCGAGCGTCTTCAGGAAAGCGTTGAACGCCTTCTCGGAGAGCATGTGGACCTCGTCGACGATGTAGACCTTGTAGCGCGCCGAGACCGGCCCGTAGCGGATGCCGTCGATGATCGCGCGCACGTCGTCGATGCCGGTATGCGAGGCGGCATCCATCTCCAGCACGTCCATGTGCCGGGATTCCATGATCGCCGCGCAATGCAGGCCGAGTTCCGGCATCGACACGGTCGGCCCGGTATCGGGCACGCCGGCGCGGGCGTAGTTGAGGCCGCGGGCGAGGATGCGGGCGGTGGTGGTCTTGCCGACCCCGCGCACGCCGGTCAGCATCCAGGCCTGCGGGATGCGGTTGGCCGCGAACCCGTTGGCCAGGGTCCGGACCATCGCGTCCTGGCCGATCAGGTCGCCGAAATTGGTGGGGCGGTATTTCCGCGCGAGCACCCGATAGGGCGTCGCCGCGCTGGCGGGGCTTGCGAACCCGGGCAGGCCCGGCTCGTCGTCAGGCGTGCCGGTCGAAGCGTCCATGCCGTGTCGGGTCGGGCTTCCGAGCGCCAGGAAATGAGGTGGGAGGCTGGACGAAGACCCGCTCGGTCTCGTTAGGGCTGCTTCCTTCCGGACCTGACCCGGTTGGCGAGTGAAACGTCCCTCGCCAACCCCCCGCCGGCTATATGGCCGGGCTCTTGGCCGAACGCAAGCGCCGGCTACTCGGCCTTGCGCTTCACCACAGCCAGGAGGGTCTTCGAATCGCGCTTCAGATCGAACCGCTTGCCGTTGGAATGCACCGCGTCTTCGACCTCGATCATCCCGTCATCGAGCTCGATCTCCTTCCACTTGGTGAAGCCCTCCTGGCGCAGCACGGCCTCGACCTTGGCCTGCTGATCGGGCGGCAACTTCTCGTCGGCCCGGGCGGTGGCGGTGAAGCCGGCGGACAGCGTGAGGGCGAGCAGGGGGATGGCGAGGCGCATGGCGGTCTCCGGTTTTTATTGCGTGCCGGCTTTGAACAGGAAGACCACGCCAGGGTTCCGCGCGATCCGCGATCCTCTTGAGCCCGCTTCGATTTTCCCGCACAGCTAAGGTTGCCCGTCGCGCCGCTCCGGCTCAGGGGCCCAGGACTGCCGACCTATGGTCACACGCGTCGCCACCGTGGCGTTCGAGGGGATCGAGGCCCGGGCCGTCGACGTGCAGGTCCAGATCATCCCGGGCAACGTGGTGTTCAACGTGGTCGGCCTGCCCGACAAGGCGGTGGCGGAATCGCGCGAGCGGGTACGGGGCGCCCTGATCGCCTCCGGTCTGGCGCTGCCGGCCAAGCGCATCACCGTCAACCTCGCCCCGGCCGACCTGCCGAAGGAGGGCTCGCATTACGATCTCCCGATCGCGCTCGGCGTCATGGCGGCGATCGGGGCGATCCCGGCCGATGCCCTCGGCGGCTATTGCGTGCTGGGCGAGCTGGCGCTGGACGGCAGCATCACGGCGGTGAACGGCGTGCTGCCGGCCGCCATCGCGGCGGGAGCCCGCGGCCTCGGGCTGATCTGCCCGGCATCCACCGGATCCGAGGCGGCCTGGGCCGGGGGCGATCTCGACGTGCTCGCCCCGCGCTCGCTGATCCAGCTCGCCAACCACTTCAAGGGCAGCCAGGTCATGGCCCGGCCGGAGCCCTCGGTCGCCGGACTGACGGGGCCGCTGCCGGATCTGTCCGACATCAAGGGCCAGGAGGGCGCCAAGCGCGCGCTGGAGATCGCGGCGGCCGGCGGCCACAACCTGCTGATGAACGGTCCGCCCGGCTCCGGGAAGTCGATGCTCGCCGCCCGGCTGCCCTCGATCCTGCCGCCGCTCACGCCCCGGGAGCTGCTCGACATCTCGATGATCCAGTCGGTGGCGGGCGAATTAAAGGACGGGGCGCTCTCGAACCGCCGGCCGTTCCGGCAGCCGCACCATTCCGCCTCGATGGCGGCGCTGGTCGGCGGCGGCCTGGGTGCGCGACCAGGGGAGGTGTCGCTCGCCCATGGCGGGGTGCTGTTCCTGGACGAGCTGCCGGAATTCACCCCGCAGGTGCTCGACAGCCTGCGCCAGCCGATGGAGACCGGCGAGGTCATGATCGCCCGGGCGAACCACCGGGTGACCTATCCGGCGCGCTTCCAGCTGATCGCAGCCATGAACCCGTGCCGCTGCGGCCAGGGGCTGGAGCCGGGCTATGCCTGCCGGCGCGGGCCGAACGCACGTTGCATGGCGCAGTATCAGGCGCGGATCTCCGGGCCGATGCTCGACCGGATCGATCTGCGCATCGAGGTCCCGGCGGTCACCGCCGCCGACCTGATCCTGCCGCCGCCTTCCGAGGGCTCCCGGGAGGCCTCGGCCCGGGTCGCCGCCGCCCGCACGCTGCAAACGACGCGCTACGCTGCCCGCGCCCTGCCGGCCGCCACCACCAATGCCACCTGCCCGTCGACGCTGATCGAGGAGGTCGCGTCCCCCGATGCCGAGGGCACGGCCCTGATCCGGCAGGCGGCCGAGAGCATGCGCCTCTCTGCCCGCGGCTTCCACCGGACCCTGCGGGTGGCCCGCACGCTGGCCGATCTCGACGGCGAGGCGCAGGTGCGCCGGCTGCATCTGGCCGAGGCTTTGTCTTACCGAGGCCGGGGCGACGCGTCGGCGGCGGCGGCGTGAGCGGCGCGGGCGCGCCGACCGTCACGATCGGCCAGGCCAGCGCGGCCGGGCGGAAGGAGGCCAACCAGGATTTTCACGGGGTGCTGGTGCCGTCACAGCCGGCGCTCGGCCTGAAGGGCATCGCGGTGGCGCTCGCCGACGGGATCAGCAGCAGCGCGGTCGGCGCCCTGGCGAGCGAGACCGCGGTCAAGAGCTTCCTCAGCGACTACTACGCCACCCCCGACACGTGGTCGGTGAAGTCTTCGGCGCAGAGGGTGATCGCGGCGACGAATTCCTGGCTCTACGCCCTGACGCGGCGCGGCCTCGACCCGCACGATGCCGACAAGGGCTACGTCACGACCTTCGACGCGCTGGTGCTGAAGGCGCGCACCGCGCACCTGTTCCATGTCGGCGATGCCCGGATCTGGCGCGTGGCCGGGCGCTCGCTGGAACAGCTCACCGAGGATCACCGGGTCGTGGTCTCGGCGGCGGAATCGTATCTCGGCCGGGCGCTGGGGGCGGGCGGGCATGTCGAGATCGACTATCACGCGGTGACCGTGGAGGCCGGCGACCTCTTCGTGCTCACCACTGACGGTGTCCACGAGCATGTCCGCCCGCGGGACATGGTCGCCACGATCGCGGGGGCGGGGGACGATCTCGAGTCTGCCGCCCGGACGATCGTGGAAACGGCCTGCGAGGCCGGGAGCCCGGATAACCTGACCGTCCAGATCGTGCGGATCGACTCCGTGCCCGAGGGCGACGCCGCCGATCTGCTCGGCGGCGTCGAGAGCCTCGACCCGGCGCCGCTGCTCGATCCGCCGGCCGAATTCGATGGCTACCGGCTGCTGCGCACGCTGCATTCCGGGCCGCGCAGCCGGGTCTACCTGGCGATCGATGCGCAGACGGGGGATCAGGTCGCCCTGAAGGTCCTGTCGCTCGACCTGCGCGACGACCCGGCCCAGCGCAAGCGCTTCGCCCTGGAGGAGTGGATCGCCCGGCGGATCGACAGCCCGCACGTGCTCAAGGCCCAACCGCAGACCCGGCGGCGAAGCCACCTCTACACGGTGATGCGCTACGTCGAGGGCCAGACCCTGACCCAGTGGATGCGCGACCACCCGACGCCCGAGCTTGAGGCTGTGCGCGGCCTCATCGAGCAGCTGGCCAAGGGCGTGCAGGCCTTCCACCGGCGGGAGATGGTCCATCAGGATCTCCGGCCCGACAACGTCCTGCTCGACACGGCCGGGACCGTGCAGGTCATCGATTTCGGCGCCACCACGGTGGCCGGGGTGGTGGAGGGCGATCCGCAGATCGACGCCGCCGAGATCCTGGGGACGGTGCAGTACACCGCGCCCGAGTGCTTCCTCGGCGAGCCTTCCACGGCCGGTTCCGACATTTTCGCGGTGGGCGTCATCGCCTACCAGATGCTGACCGGCCGGCTGCCCTACGGTGACGGGGTGCCCCGGGCGCTGACCCGGGCCGCCCAGCGCAAGCTCCGCTACGTCTCGGCCCGGACTACCCGGCCGCTCCTGCCGGCCTGGGTCGATGGCGCGCTACACAATGCCGTGCATCCCGATCCCGCCCGGCGCTACCGGGCGCTCTCGGAATTCGTCCACGACCTCCGGCATCCGAATCCCGCTTTCACCGAGACGCGCCGGGCCGCGCTGCTGGAGCGGGACCCGCTGCTGTTCTGGCGGCTGCTGTCGCTGGTGCTGGCGCTCATCGCGCTCGGTCTGGCCGGCATCCTGATCGCCCACCCGCCCCGGTGAACAGTGAGGTTCAGCCGTCGAGCTCCGGATACCGGCGAAAGATCCCGTCCTCGTTGAACGGGATGCGCCGGTCGCTCGCGAGATAGGCGGCGATCCGCGGGCGCTGCGCCACCGCCTCGTGCAGCCGGGCGACATGGGGCGTGTCGCGCAAAGCCACGGCGGTCGCTTTCGGGAAGGCGTAGCGCAGGCCGGCGACGAGCTGGAATAGGGACAGGTCGGCGTAAGACAGCGTCGAGCCGGCCAGGCATTCGCCCCCGTTCGCCGCCAACACGCGCTCGAAATAGCCGAAAAACTTGGGGATTCGCTCCGCGCGAAAACCCTTCGCCCGGCGCAACGCCTCCGGCTTCTGGTCGGCGTAGTACAGGCCGACTCCGAGGGGGTGGTGGGTGTCGTGCGCCTCGTCCACCGCATCCGCGATGGTGAGCTGGATCTGGTGCGTCCAGATCCGGTCCGCCTCCGAGGCGCCGACGAGGCCGAGCCGGGGCCCGAGATACAGCAGGATCGCGGTACTCTGCCCGATCATGATCGCGCCGTCGCGGAGGAACGGCGGTGCGAAGGGCGGTCGGGGATTGTTCGGATCGGCAAGGCGGTCGAGCATCGGCTCGATGCCGCCGGCGTCGTCGTCCCGGCGCGCGACATCGACATAGTCGGCGCCGGCTTCCTCGAGGGCGAGGCGGACGAACTCGCCGCGCCCCTGGATCATCGGCCAGTAATGCAGCTCGTAGGGCATCGCATCTCCTGGACCAAGACGGTTCACCCCAAGCGGGTGGTTCCCGATCAGTTGGCCGGGGATTCGCTGTCCGAAACCTTCTCGGGCGGCGGCTCGGCGCTGGCGACGGCCTTGTGGGCCAGCATCGGCTGCAGGTGCTCGGCGAGCTGTTGGTCGAGATGCTTGACGTAGGCGCCCTTGAAGTAGCGCTCGCCCGTCCGCGCGCCGTAGATCCGATCATGCGCCTGGATCATCGCGGCGACCTCCGGACGGCACAGGAAGCCGGTGATGCCCACGGCCTCGTACCAGTGGCCGGCCCGGGCCTCGGCGGTCGCCTTGGGGTTCGCCAGAACGGTCTCGGCGAAGCACGCCGTCGCCGCCTGCCGCAGCGGGGTCATGACCTTCTCGGCTTCCACCTGGTTCACGGCCGGAGCGGCCGGATGCCGGTGGGGACGCGCCTGCGCGGTCGAGACGAGCGTGAGGACGGCGAAGGTGGCGAGGATCGTGGACTTCATGCGGGCGGCCTCGTCGGGTGTCCGAACGGCGTTCAGCATTCCCTCATGATTGCGTCGGGATCGCGGCTGACGGCGTGCTGCATCCGCCCGATCTCGGGCAAGATGCGGACCATTTCGCGACCGTGACCGCGCGGCCTCAGCCGCGCCGCTCGGCCTTCCAGCGGCCGCGGCATTCGAGGGCACCGGAGGCAACCCAGGTCCCGGTCCCGAACCCGTCCGGGCCGAGACGGCCGGCGACGTTGGCGGTGGCGATTCCACTGTCGATCGAGCCGCGCACCACGCCGTTGCGGGCGACGCTGCCCTGCACGACGAAGGCGGTGCCGATGAACCGGGCCTGCCCATGCTCGATCCGCACCGGATAGCGATAGGCCCGGTCGCAGGTACCCGATTCGGTCAGGATCTCGAAGCTCCAGGTGCCGTCGAACCGGTCCGGAATCGCGACGCTGCGGGGGACGGCCTCCGCAGGGATTGTGCATCCGAGGATCAAGGCGGCGCCGATCAGGCACCCGAAGCGGTTTCGGCTCATGGCGGGGGATGGGGCAGGGGACGAGGCAGGCGCGGTTCGATGAGGCTTACGAGGCCGCGGGCGGGCGCATCGCGGCGCGGAGCGCGCCGTTGAGCAGAGCCACCAGATCGCAGCCGGCATGCAGGAAGGCGTCCACGCCCGCCGCCTTCAGCGGGTCGAGCAGATCCGTCGGTTTGCCGGCAAGGTAGATCGTTCCGGCGCCCGTCTGCTTCAGCGCCCTCGCAGCCTCCACCGCATGCTCGGCATAGATCGCGTCGGTGGAGCAGATGCAGGCCAGTGCGGCGCCGGATTCCCGGAACGCTGCCGCGAGGGCGGCCGGATCGGTGAAGCCGTCGTTCGACACGGCCTCGATGCCGCCGGCCGCGAAGGCGTTGGCCGCGAAGGTCGCCCGGGCGTTGAAGGCCGAGACCGAGCCGAGATTGGCGAGGAACACGGCCGGCCGGCGGCCGGTCTTGGCGAGGACGGCATCGGAGGCGTCGCGCAACGCCTCGAAGGGCTCCGCGAGGCGCAGCGACGGCAGCGCGTCGCAGGCGACGGCCGAGCCGGAGCCGAAATTCGAGCTGGGGCCGGCAGTCACCGGCTTCACGTCGAGCACCGTGACCGGCTTCTCGGCGAGATTGGGAAACTCGCTCGCGCCGGTCAGAGGCTCGCGACGGGTCGCCACGGCCTTGGCCCGGGCCTCGCGGGTCAATTCGATGCGGCGTTGCAGCTTGCCGACGCTGAGCGAGGCGACGATGCCGCCCTCAGCCTCGATCGCCTGGAACGCCGCCCAGGCCACCTCGGCGAGCTGGGCCGTTAGGGCCTCCAACCCGCCCGCACCGGCGGCCGGGTCGCTGACCCGGGCGAGGTGCGATTCCTCCAGCAGGACGATCTGGCTGTTGCGCGCCACCCGGCGGGCGAAGGGGTCGGGCAGGCCGAGCGCCTGGGTATAGGGCAGCACCGTCACGGCATCGGCGCCGCCCATCCCGGCCGAGGCGGCGGCCATGCCGGTGCGCAGGATGTTCACGAAGGGATCGCGCCGGGTCATCATCCGCCACGCGGTCTCGGCATGGAGGCGCAGGGGCTTCTGATCCAGCCCGCAGGCCTGCTCGATCCGGGTCCAGAGCCGCCGCAGGGCGCGGAACTTCGCCACCGTCACGAACTCGTCGGCATCGGCGGCGAGCAGCACCGCGATCCGGTCGCGGGCGGTGGCGAGGTCGTGGCCAGCCGCATCCAGGGCGCGCAGGTAGGTGACCGCAGTGGCGAGCACGGCGGCGAGTTCGGCCGCCTCGCCGGCGCCGGCCTCGTGGTAGGGGCGTCCATCGGCCACGAAGGCCCGGCCACGGAAGCCCGCCGCTTCGAGATCCGAGACGGTGGCGGCCAGCCGCGGGGCGATCTCGCTCCAGACCGCGCCGAGGCTGCCGGTGGCAGCCAGCGTGCCGACCGGATCGATGCCGAGATCGAGATCGTAGGTGGACAGGTCTTCGTTGCGGTGCGCTGCAAGGGCCTTCACCAGGCCGGCGACTTCGAGGCCGCGCGCACCGGAATCCAGGCGCAGGCTGATCAGCGGCAGCATCACCCCCTTCAGCACAGCGTCGAGCTCCTCGACACTCTGCGTGCTCAGGCCGTAGCCCCGGGCGCCGGCCGCGCCGGCAAAGACCAGGGCCAGCGCGTCGGCGCCGCCTTCGAGGTCGGTCATCGCCTGAACGTTGGCGGCGGCGATCTCGGGATGGTCGACCCGCTGGGAAACCCGCCAGGGTCCCGGCTCGCGGAACGGTTGTGCGGTCGGCTCGGCCCGCTCGTAGAGCGGCTCGATCCGCAGGCCGTCGCTCGTCCGGGAGACCAGCCGCTTCTCGAAATCAGCGCCCTTCAGGACGCTGTCCACGAGGCCGAGCCAGCGCGCCCGATCGGCGGGCTCGAACAGGTCGGCGAGCTGTGTGTCTTCCATCGGAACGTCCCGGGCCGCAGCGTCTTGTGCACCGCTTTCAGGGACTTGCCTCGCACGCCGCTCGCCCGGAGGCAATTGCCCGTTGGGCGAGGATAGTTATCCGAGGATGATCAGCCCGGCGAAGCCCAGGGCGCCGACGATGATCCGCCACCAGGCGAACAGCCGGAACCCGTGGCGGGACACGTAGTCGAGCAGCACCCGGACCACGAACAAGGCCGAGATGAACGACACGACGAAGCCGATCACGATCAGGCCGACATCGTTGCTCGACAGGAATTTGTAATTGTCGAACAGGTCTTTGGCGAAGGCGCCGGCCATGGTCGGCATCGCGAGGTAGAAGGAGAACTCGGTGGCGGAGCGCTTATCGGCGCCCATCAGCATCGCGCCGACGATGGTGGCGCCCGAGCGCGACACGCCCGGGATCATGGCCAGGCACTGGAAGATGCCGATCTTGAAGTCCATCGGCAGGGTGAAGTCGTAGACGTCGGTCTTCTTCACCTCGAGGTCGGTATCGTCGATCACGAGCAGCACCAGGCCGCCGGCGACCAGGGTCGCGCACACGATCCACGGGTTGAACAGGTAGGCCTTGATCACCTTCGAGAAGAGGCCGCCGATGATCGCCGCCGGCAGGAACGCCACCAGGATGCCGATCACGAAGCGGCGCGCCTGCGGGTTGGTCGGCAGCGCGGTGGCGATGCCGATCAGCCGGCGGAAATACACCGCCAGGATCGCCAGGATCGCCCCGAGCTGGATCAGCACCTCGAAGGTGTTGTTGGGCGAGTGGAAGCCGATGAAGTGGCCGACCAGGAGCTGGTGACCGGTGGACGAGACCGGGATGAACTCGGTCGCGCCCTCCACCAGGGCGAGCAGGACCGCCTTGCCGATGCTTACCGGATCCATTGTCGAGCCTCGCGCCGCGGGCGCGCGACAGCCCTGGGTGAGCGCGTCGCGAACCATGGGAAAATTGCGCCCGGAGGCTTCGCCCATCAGGGTTGACGGGCAGTTACCGGAACAGGCAGCGCGTGTTAAGGGCTCGGCAACGATCGAGCAATAACGCTCGTTCTGAAGTCCTGCGCGCCGAAGTTCTGCGCGCCTGGGCCGACGACCGGCGCGGGACTGGCCGCGTCGTCAGACCGAGCAGTCCTGACGGCCAATGGCGACCCTCTACCACTTCCCCTTCTGCGCGAATTCCCGGTTCATCCGTCTCGTGCTCGCCGAGATGGGCCTGGAACCGACGCTGTTCGAGGAGCGCCCCTGGGAGCGCCGCGACGATTTTTTGCTGATCAATCCGGCCGGGTCGACGCCTGTGCTGTTGGAGCAGACCGGCCTGGTCGTGCCGGGTGCCGGGGTCATCGCCGAGTATCTCGACGAGACGCGCGGCCTCGGCCTCTCCGGGCGGCGGATGCTGCCGGACGACACGGTGGAGCGGGTCGAAGTCCGGCGCCTCCTCGACTGGTTCCTGATCAAGTTCGACTCGGAGGTGACCAGCTACCTGGTCAACGAGAAGATTTCGAAGCGCTTCATGTCGGCGCACGAAGGCGGCGGTCCGCCCGACATGAACGCGATCCGGGCGGCGCGGACCAATGTGCGCTACCACCTCAAATATATAGGCTACCTGATCGCTCGGCGGCGCTGGATCGCCGGTGACAACCTGACCTATGCCGATCTCGCGGCAGCCGCCCATCTCTCCTGCGCCGACTATCTCGGCGACGTCCCGTGGGACGAAGACGAGATGGCCCGCAACTGGTATGCTCGGATCAAGTCGCGGCCCTCGTTCCGGGGGCTGCTGGCCGACCGGGTGGCGGGCATGCCGCCGGCGGCGCATTACGCGGATCTGGATTTCTGAGCCCAAGCCTGAGCCCACGACGGATCTATTTCGGCGCCGATCTGCGCCGCCTCGTCGAGGCGCGGGCGCAGCATCTCGGCTTCTGTGGGCTTCGGATCACCCGACCTGATCGGCTGCCCGACTTGCCCGGCCGCCTGTCGCGCTGGCTTGGCGAGGGTGCCCACGGCACAATGGACTGGATGGAGGAGCGCGCCGACCAGCGCGCCAGCCCGGTCGGCTTGTGGCCCGGCCTGCGCAGCATCCTGGTGCTCGCCATGAGCTACCGTCCGGACGACGACCCGCTTGACCTCACCACGCGAACCGACCGGGGCGCCATTGCAGCCTACGCGCGGCGCCGGGATTATCACGAGGTTTTGAAAGGCAAGCTCAAGGAACTCGGCGGCTATCTGTCCGCCAAGGGCGACGTCCGGGTGAAGGTCTTCTGCGACACCGCCCCGGTGATGGAGAAGACTCTGGCTGAAGCTGCCGGGCTCGGCTGGCAGGGCAAGCACACGGTGCTGCTCTCTCGGGAGCACGGCAACTGGCTGCTGCTCGGCGCGATCTACACCAGCGCCGAGTTCGAGCCCGACGCACCCGGGCGCGACCGGTGCGGCTCCTGCCGCGCGTGCCTGGACATCTGCCCGACCGACGCCTTTCCCGCGCCCTACCGCCTCGATGCCCGGCGCTGCATCTCGTACCTGACCATCGAGCATGCCGGGCCGATCGCGGAGGAATTCCGGACGGCGATCGGAAACCGGGTGTTCGGCTGTGACGATTGCTTGGCTGTCTGCCCCTGGAACAAGTTCGCGCGCAAAGCCGCCGATGCCCGGCTGGCCGCCCGGGCGGATCTCGGAGCGCCTGCGTTGGCGGATCTGGCCGAACTCGATGATGCGTCCTTCCGAAAGCTGTTCGCCGGCACGCCGGTGAAGCGAACCGGCCGGGACCGATTTCTTCGGAATGTGATGATCGCAATCGGCAATTCCGGCGATCCGGACCTCGCGGATGCTGCGGTTGGCCGCCTCGGCGATGCTTCGCCGTTGGTGCGTGGCATGGCGGTATGGGCCTGTGGCCTGCTGCTGGAGCCGGACGCCGTGCAGGCGTTGCATCGACAGCACGAGCCTACCGAAACGGATTCACATGTGCGCGACGAGTGGTTCGCCGCGACCGCCTTGACGGACACCCGGACCGGCGAGACATCCCCGGCATGAATCTCTTCGTCTTCGGGCTCGGCTTCACCGGCCGCCGTTTCGCCGAGCGGGCGCGCGATCGCGTCCTGACCGTGCGCGCCACCGTCACCGATCCGGCGAGCGCGGCACGCCTCGCCGCCGAGACCGGCTTCACGATGCGGGCGTTCGGGCCGGATGCCGACGATCCCCGCATCGCCGACGACCTCGCCGACACGGACGCCCTCTTGGTTTCGGCGCCGCCCTCCGAGCAGGGCGATCCGGTGCTGCGGCGCTACGCGGAGGCGATCTCGGCGAGCCGGATCGGCTGGATCGGCTATCTCTCGACCATCGGCGTCTACGGCGACCAGGGCGGCGCCTGGATTGACGAGACCACGCCGGCCGCACCGCGCAGCGCCCGGTCGACGGTCAGGGTCGAAGCCGAAGCGGCTTGGCTCGAACTCGGGGCCCGGAGCGGCAAGGCCGTGCAGGTGTTCCGGCTCTCGGGCATCTACGGGCCCGGGCGCAACCCGATCGTGAAGCTGCGCGAGGGCCGGTCCCAGCGCATCGTGAAGGCGGGCCAGGTCTTCAACCGCATCCATGTCGACGACATCGCCACGACGCTGCTGGCGTCACTGGACCGCCCGCGGCCGGGCGCCGTCTACAACGTCACCGACGACGAGCCGACGCCGCCGCAGACCGTGACCGAGCACGCTGCCGCGCTCGCCAACCTGCCGCTGCCCCCGGAGATCGATTTCGAGACCGCCGACCTGTCGCCGATGGCGCGCAGTTTCTACGGCGAGAACAAGCGGGTGCGGAACCGGCTGATCCGGGACGAGCTCGGCGTCAGGCTGGCCTATCCGACCTATCGCGAGGGGCTCGCCGCGCTGAAGGACCAGGCCTGATCAGGCTTCGAGGTGCCGCGGCCGGATGAGGCGGCGGAGCAACCCGCCCCGCGGCCCGGCGAGCATCGAGACGAGGTAGAGCGCGCCGGCGGCCAGCACGATGGCCGGGCCGCTCGGCAGGTCGAGCTGGTAGGACAGGCTGAGGCCGGACACGCTGGCGATGACTGCGATCAGCATCGAGACCGGGATCAGGCCTCCGAGATCCCGCGCCCAGAACCGGGCCGCCACCGCCGGCAGCAGCATCAGCCCGACGGCCAGTAGGGTCCCGAGCGCCTGGAAGCCGCCCACGAGGTTCACCACCACCAGCGCGAGGAAGGCGAGATGCACCGGGCCGCCGGTGCGGCTCACCGTGCGCAGGAACAGCGGATCGACGCACTCGATCACCAGCGGCCGGTAGATCGCCGCGAGCGCCACCAGGGTCAGGGTGCTGATACCGCCGAGCAGGATCAAGGCGGCATCGTCGAGCGCCAGGACCGAGCCGAACAGGAAGTGCATCAGGTCGATCTGCGAGCCGCGCAGGGACACCAGCAGCACGCCAGCGGCGAGCGAGATCAGGTAGAAGGCCGCGAGGTTGGCATCCTCGCGCACGACGGTCGCCCGGGTCACCGCGCCGGCGAGGAGCGCCACCGCGAGACCGGCCACCAGACCGCCGAGGGTCATGGCCGGCAGCGACAGGCCGGCGACCAGAAAGCCCGCCGCGGCGCCGGGCAGGATCGCGTGGCTCATCGCGTCGCTCATCAGGCTCATCCGGCGCAGGGTCAGGAACACCCCGACCGGCGGCGCCGAGACCGACAGCGCCAGGCAGCCCGCCAGCGCCCGACGCATGAAGCCGAACTCGACGAAGGGCGCGAGGATCGGCCCGAACGGATCGATCACGCGGCGTCCTCGTGGTGATGGTGGCTGTCGGGGCCGTGATCATGCCCGTGCGCGCTGGCCGTCCGGGGGCCGACACAGATCGCTGCGCCCTCGTCCCAGGCCTCGGAGAGGTTGCGCGCGCGCGCCAGGTTCTCTGCGGTCAGGACCCGCGCGGTCGGGCCCCAGGCCACGGGTTCACGGGCGAGCAGGAGCGTCGTCGGGAAATGCTCGCGCACCTGCGCGAGATCGTGCAGGGCGGCGATAACGGTGCGGCCCTGGCCGTGCCAGAGCCGGATCAGCGCCAGCAGGTCCTCGACGGTTCGGTTGTCGATGCCGGTGAACGGCTCGTCGAGGAGCACCACCGGGCAATCCTGCAGAATCAGCCGGGCGAACAGAGCCCGCCGGAACTGGCCGCCCGACAGGGTGCTGATCGGCCGCGCCTCGAAGCCGCCGAGCCCGACCGTGTCGAGGGCCGCGCCGATCTCCGGCCGCCACCGCTCCAAACTGCGCCAGGACCCGGCCTTCCGCCACAGGCCCATGCCGGCCAGATCCATGACGCTCAGCGGGAAGCTGCGGTCGATCTCGTCGGCCTGGGGCATGTAGGCGAGGTCACCGGCGCGCTCGATCTGCCCTTCCAGGCAGGGGATCTCGCCGGCCATCCCCTTGAGCAGGGTCGACTTGCCGGCGCCGTTCGGCCCGACCAAGGCCAGCAGGTCGCCGGCGCGCACGGCCCCGTCGAGGTGGTGGACCGCCGGATGCCGATCGTAGCCCAGGGTCAGGCCGACCAGGCGGATCGGATCCGGTGTCGTGGGTCCGATGCTCATGCGGCGAGCGCCCAGGCGATCACCAGCCAGACCAGGGCTGACAGTGCCATCGCGAGGGCGAGGCGCGGGCCGATGCCGCTGCGGAACAGGGATCGCGACACCGCTCGGCGTGGACTTGAGATGATGGGCAAGACGTCCTCGTCGCGCGCTCGGGCCGGCGCGGGGACCTTTCGGGCTACTGGTGCGGTCCGGGGCGGCGGTGATACACTGTAACAAACCCGCCGGACAACCGCCGGCTTTCCGGTTGGAGACATCATGCACCGTCACGAGGGTCACGACGCGTGCGAGACGGGACTCGGCGGCATGCTCGCGCGGGCGGAGGCGGTCTGCCGCGAGCGCGGGCTGCAATTCACGCCCCTGCGCCGCGAGGTGATGGAGGCAGTGGCCGAGGCCGGCAAGGCCCAGGGCGCCTATGACATCGCCGAGAAGCTCAGTGCGCCGGGCAGGCGCGTTGCGCCGGTCTCGGTCTACCGCGCCCTCGATTTCCTGATGGAGAACGGCTTGGTCCACCGGATCGCGAGCCGCAACGCGTTCATTCCCTGCGCCCACGGGCACGCCCCGGGCGAAGGAGTCGTCTTCCTGATCTGCCGCAAGTGCGGCGGGGTCGACGAAGCCTCGTCGGAAGAGCTGGAGGATGGTCTCGACCGGACCCTGAAGCGGGCGGGCTTCACCCCGGCCCACAGCATCCTAGAGGTCGAGGGTGACTGCGGCGCCTGCAGGGAGCGCCAGCAAGCCGGCTGAAACCTCAGCGTGCGTTCTTGTAGGCCCGGCGCGAGACGATCGTCTGGATCATGATCTGGATGTCGAACCAGACCGACCAGTTGTCGATGTAGTGCAGGTCGCAGGCGACGCGCCGCTCCATGTCGAGGTCGGTCAGGGTCTCGCCGCGATAGCCGTTGACCTGTGCCCAGCCGGTGATGCCGGGGCGCACGTTGTGGCGCCTCGCGTAGAGGGCGATCCGACGCTCGAAGCTGCGGTCATGCGCCAGGGCGTGGGGGCGCGGGCCGACGAGAGACATCTCGCCCTTGAGGACGTTGAGCAACTGGGGCAGCTCGTCGAGATTGGTCCGCCGCAGGATCGCGCCGACCTGGGTGATGCGGCTGTCGTTGCGGGTCGCCTGCTTGAACACCGTGCTCGCATCCGCCCGCATCGACCGGAACTTGAAGACGCCGAAGGGCTGCTGGTTGAAGCCGTAGCGCCTCTGGCGGAAGAAGACCGGGCCGGGGCTGTCGAGCTTGATCGCCACGGCGATGGCAGCCAGCAGCGGCGACAGGGATACCAGGGCGATCGCCGCCACCGTCAGGTCGAGGGCGCGTTTCAGCACGATCTCGGCGACGTTGAGCGGCCGGCGGCCGATATTGATGCCGGAGACGCCGCCGACCCGGGCGACCTGCATGTCGGGGAACCGGTCGAGGACGCTGCCCGGACGGAGATGCAGGGCGGAGGGCACCCGCAGGAACGCGTCGATGCAGCGCTCGATCTCGGCGGTGTCGGTCCACGGCACCAGCACGAAGACGTCGTCCGGGCGCAGGAACCGCACCACCGACACGGCGAGGTCGAGATCCTCCTGGAGCTGGTCGTGGCGCGACACAGTGTCGGCGCCCGGATCGACCCGGCGCAGGTAGCTGGTCCCGACGATCCGGGACCCGAGCTGGTCGGCCTCGTGGCTGGCATAGAACCGGGCGATGTCCTCCTCGTAGCCGACCAGATGGACGCGGCTGGCGGAGGCCGAACCGGAGGCGAGGCTGCGGCGGACCAAGCGGGTCGCCACGGTGCGGGTCGCCAGCAGAGCGGGCAGGCCGAGCAGGAACGCCGTGATCGAGACGATGCGCGAGTAGTCGTTGGTCGTCTTGGTGAGGAAGCCGACCACCAACACCGCCGCCCAGGCAACCAGCCAGAGCGACGCCATGCGCTGCACGTTCAGCTTCTGCGCCATGATGCCGTCGAGGCTGTAATCCTCCCGCAGCGCGTTCGTGGCGACCATGATGGCGCCGAGCAGGGCCGCGAGGCGCAGGCTGCGGAAGCCGGTCACCCAGATGCTGTCGCCCGCGAAAACGACCTGATAGCCGAACTCGACCGCCAGGATGACGGCGAGGATCGCTGCGATGTCGGCCAGAGCCAGCGACGACGACAAGGCAATCCGCGCGAACGCCCGACCGCGACGCGGCAGAAGCGCGGACCACACGCTGCGACGGCGTTCGGCCGAGGTCGGCAAAGCTTGAAACGTCTCCGGAACCCGTTCGTGAAACATCTGGCCCGCCACGTCCCGGTTTGATCGGACTTTGTCCCGGTCTGAAACACGAAAGATTTCAGCGCCGGCATCTGCCGATGACGGAGCAAGGGGTGAGCCGCGAAGTCCGGTGGTTCGGCCGCTTCGGAATGGGCGGTGATTTATGCGAACGTCCGGCCGCGGGCAATACATGGTAAATGCTGAGTCACCGAAATACAGACACAAGCCGTTCGCCCAGGCTCGACGGCCCGATACCAGCAGTTGCGTTGTAATGTTCGAATCTTGCTGGACGGTTGCATTCCCTTGGAACGCGAAGCTTGGCCGATACCGCGGCGGTCGCCCCTGGGGCCTCATCCCGAACGGTGTTGGCCGGCTTTCGGGAGGCGATGATGCCCGACCGGAATCATCGCGCATCGGCGGCACGAGCTGCCCACGCCGGTCACCGCATCCCCAAACAGGAAAGCGCCCGCAGCCGATTCGGCAGCGAGCGCCCTGATGATGGCCAGTCGTGGTGTCAGACGGCGTCGGCCTGCTGCCGGACCTCGCCGGCGCCACCGACGGTCTGCACCATCTCGAAGCCCTCGAATTGCGGATGGCCGAGATACAGCGGCTTGGTCGAGGGCGCCCGGCTATGCGCCTTGCGGAACTGCTCGGAGCGCGTCCATGCCTCGAACTCGGCGCGCGAGCGCCAGACCGTGTGCGAGGCGTAGAGGACGTGGTCCTCGTGCTCGGGCCCGCGCAGCAGATGAAACTCGACGAAGCCTTCCATCTCGCCGAGGTGGCTGTCTCGGCCGAGCCAGACGGCCTCGAAGTCCTCGGTCGCATCCTTAACGACCTTGAAGCGATTCATCGCGATAAACATGATGCTCTCCGTTGAAAGGTTTGATCTAGGCCCTGAACCCCGCCCAGGCGAGCCCTGCTGCGGCGACGCGGCCCGCTGGATGGACTGCGCACAGTTCGCCGATCGACATTTCCGCAACAATGTTTCGAAGATACGTCAGGTTAAACCACAAGATGTAGACTTAGACTTGCGGAGCTTAACAACTTCGTGTCCAATTGCCTGACGGTTCGTATTGTGTCGCAGTCGGGCTGCTGACCGACTGCTATAGCGTTCACCGTCGATGCGGTTTCTTGGTCGACGCAAAAGAGCGGATCACAATAAGGGCTTGGCGGTAGTCGATTGCAATGCGAGCGGCCGCTGCTCTAGCGTGTGGCACCACACTTCAGGTGTAGACGGGATATGAGATTGAGGGTCGGACGGTGAAGCGGCGCGATGGCGAGGCGAGAACACCGGATCCGCAAGGAGAGGCTGTTCAGGCTGCGGAAAAGGATGCGAACAGTCCGATGATGCCGAAGCAGACCACCGACGTGGATCGTCTGGTGGGTATTCGCATCACCGCTTTGCGGAAGGCGCGAGGCCTGAGCCAGACCGCCCTCGGCAATGCCGTCGGCGTCACGTTCCAGCAGGTTCAGAAATACGAGAAGGGCCAGAATCGGGTCGGTGCCGGCCGGCTGCGCGAGATCGCGCGCCTGCTCGAAGTGCCGGTCTCGGCCTTCTTCGAGGAGAGCGAGCCCCGCGAGAACGCTCAGGAGGACGTGTTCGGCTTCCTCAGCGCCCACGGGGCGATCGAGTTGCTCCGCGCCTACGCGCTGATCGAGGACGAGCAGATGCGCCGGGATGTCCTGGCGCTGGTCCGCAGCGCCGCACGCCTTGCCCAGGCTCGCAGCGCACCTCCGCCGGCGGATCCCGCCTGATCGGTTGCGATTGTGGGATCGATGCAGCGCTTCACGAGCAGGCCGATCGTGGAGCGCTATTTGTTCGAGGCATGCCGTTGAGATGGCGGTTCACGCCTCGTCCGCCGCGATGAGGTGGAAGAAGCTCCCGCCTACGAAGCCGACCTGGTGACCGGCCAGGCCGTGATCGGTGCCTTCCGCGTCGGTGACGCGGGCCAGGGCATCGGTACCGGCGGCAGCCGGCGAGAGCTCGCTGGCGTAGTGGAATTCGTGGCCCACAACCCGCGCACCCTGCCGGCCCAGGGGACCGTCGCTACAGAGGTGCGCGACGCGATAGCCGAGATGCAGCTTTCGCTTGCGGTATGAGGTCGCGACCGGGAGCAGGCCCGCCATGGCGTGCGTAGTGCCGTCGGCGTCCTCCAGGGTGCGCCCGAGAACCATGTAGCCGCCGCACTCGCCGTGGATCGGACGCGTGGCCGCGAAGGCGCGCAGACCGTCGAGAAACCGGCCGGCCGCCGCGAGCCGGCCCGCATGCAGTTCCGGATACCCGCCCGGGAGCCAGCAGGTGTCGCAATCCTCCGGCGGCGCCTCGTCGGCCAGCGGCGAGAACGGCACGATCTCGGCCCCGGCTAGGCGCCAACCGGCTTCGAGATGCGGATAGAGGAAGCTGAACGCCGCGTCCCGGGCGACCGCGATGCGCTGCCCGGGCGGGCGCGGCAGCACGCCGGCCGAGGCTAAAGCGCCGCCCCCCGCGCAGGCGAGCACGGCGTCGAGGTCGATGCCGGCTTCGGCGAGGTCGGCCAGCCGGTCGAGGCGCGCTTCGAGGTCGGCCGTCTCGCCGGCCTGGACCAGCCCGAGATGACGCTCGGGCAGGACCAACTCAGCATCGCGCATCAGCACGCCGAGGACCGGCAGCCCGACGCGCTCCATGCCGGCCTCCACCAGCCGCCGGTGGCGCGCGCTCGCGACCTTGTTGAGGATCACGCCCGCGAGCCGGATCCGCGGGTCGTAGAGCTTGCAGCCCAACGCGACGGCGGCGGCCGTTTGCGCCGCTCCGGAGACGTCGACCACCAGCACCACCGGCCAGCCGTAGCGGGCGGCGATGTCGGCATTCGCCCCGGTCCGGCTCTCCGCCGCCCGGACGCCGTCGAACAGGCCCATCGAGCCTTCCGCGACCACGAGGTCGGCCTGCGCGGCGGTCTCGCCCGCCAGCGCGTCGAGGAGGCCGGGCGCCATAGCGAAGCTGTCGAGATTGAAGCTCGGCTGGCCGGTCGCCGCGTGGTGGAAAGCCGGATCGATATAGTCCGGCCCGCATTTCGCGCCCCGGACGCGCAAACCCCGCCGGGTCAGCGCCCGCATCAACGCCAGCGTGACGGTGGTCTTGCCCGAACTCGATCGCGGAGCCGCGACCAGGAGGCCGGGGGCGCTCATACCGCGCTCCCCACGGTTCCGCCCGGCCGGTAGCGCCGGTCGTAATCGGGCGCGTAGAGGGCGCTCTCGCGAAAATCGGAGGCAGCGAGCGCCGGCCCGACGAGGATCAGGGCGGTGCGTTCGAGCCCGGCCTCGGCGACCAGCGCCGGCAGGCCGGCGAGGTCGCCGATCAACGCCCGCTCGTCCGGCCAGGAGGCGCGGAACACGGCCGCGGCGGGGCAGGAGGCGCCGTAGAGCGGGATCAGCTCGGCCGCGACCCTGTCCACGACGTGGATCGAGAGATGGATCGCCAGCGTCGCCCCGGTCGTCGCGAAGGCCGCCAGGGTTTCCCGCTCCGGCATCGCGCTCGCCCGGCCCGATGTACGGGTCAGGACCACGGATTGCGACACGCCCGGAACGGTCAGCTCCCGGCGCAGCATCGCGGCCGCGGCCGCAAAGGCCGGGACGCCGGGCGTGACGGTGTAGGCGATACCGAGGCGGTCGAGCCGGCGCATCTGCTCGGCGAGCGCACTCCAGATCGACAGGTCGCCCGAATGAAGACGCGCCACGTCCTGCCCGCGCGATTCCGCAGCCTCGATCTCGGCGATGATCGCGTCGAGGTCCAGGGGCGCGGTATCGACGATGCGGGCGCCCGGCGGGCACCAGCCCAGGATCTCGGGCGCAACCAGGGAGCCGGCATAGAGGCAGACCGGGCAGGCGGCGATGCGGTCGCGGCCGCGCACTGTGATCAGGTCGGCGGCGCCCGGTCCGGCGCCGATGAAGTGGACGGTCATGCTGGCCGCGCGTTGTGTTGCGGGATCGCGAGGGCGCAGGTCGCGCCGGCGCTGGCGATGCGGGGCAGGGCGAGGCGGCTCTCCGGCCCGGCCGCCGCTAGCGCCGCTGCCTCGGCCAAGGAACCGACCCCGCGCAGGCGCTCGATCCGGGCGGAGCGCGTGACGATTTTCGCGTCGCAGGCTTCCAGGGCCGCCGCCTCGACCGGGCACGGCGCCAGGCCGTATTGCGCCGCGGCCTGGCGGATCGACGGTTCCGTGGCCCGGTCGGCGGCGGTCGCGATGGCCACGAGATCGGCGCGGGCGGCGCCGACCGCGCCCAGCGCGCGGGTGATCAGTGCGGCGATCTCGTCTGCGTCGGTGCCGCGGCGAAACCCGATCCCAGCCACGAGTTGCCCGCTCATGGCTTGGTCCAGGCCCATTGGGTCACCGGCATCGCCGGCCTCCAGCCGTGCAGGCCACCGACCGGGCTGGCCCGATCGATCGAGAATCGCCGCAGGCTGCCGCCATGGTCCGCGAAGGCGGCAAGCAGCGCCGCCTCGCCCTGCAGCGTCACCGCGTTGGCGACGCAGCGCCCCCCCGGCCGCAGAGCCGCGAGCGCCGCTGCCAGGATTCCCGGCTCCGAGACGCCGCCGCCGATGAAGACCGCGTCCGGGGCGGGCAGGCCGGCGAGCGCCGACGGCGCCGCACCCGTGATCACCGTCAGTTCCGGAACGCCCAGAGTCCGCGCATTGAAAAGAATCCGCTCGGCCCGGTCCGGACGCGCCTCGATGGCGGTGGCGCGCAGGCTCGGGTGCCGCAGCATCCACTCGATGGCGATGGAGCCCGCGCCGGCCCCGACATCCCAGAGATGCAGGCTCGGATGCGGGCGCAGGGCCACCAGCGTCAGGGCCCGGATCTCGGCCTTGGTGAGCTGCCCGTCATTCTCGAACAGGGCGTCGTCGAGGCCTGGCGCCAGCGGCAGCGCGTGTCCCGCACCCGCGACCGCGATCGCCACGGTGTTGAGCGGGTCGATTGTCCCGAGGTCGAAGGCATCGGCGGCGGCCGAACGGATCCGCTCGCGCGGGCCGCCCATCGCCTCGAGGACGGTGACGGTCGAGGCGCCGAAGCCGCGCTCCGTCAGCAGGGCCGCCAGGGCCGCGGGCGTCGTGCCGTCCCAGGAGAGCGCGAGGAGGCGCGCGCCCGGCTGGATATGCGGGACGATCCGGGTCAGCGCCCGGCCATGCAGGGTGACGAGGCCGCATTCGGCCAGCGGCCAGCCGAGCCGCGCGCAGGCGAGGCTGAAGGCCGAGGGTTGCGGGAAGGCGCGGATCTCGGCGGGCGGCACCAGCCGGGCGATCTCGGCGCCAATGCCGTAATGGAACGGGTCGCCGGTGGCGAGGATGCAGGTCTGGGTTCCGCGGCGGGCGAGAATCTCCGGGTAAGCCTCGTGGATCGGGCTCGGCCAGGGCCGGGCTTCGGCGTCGAGGGGTGCGGCCAGGGCGAAATGGCGCCGGCCGCCATAGACAACCCGCGCGGCATCGAGCGCGGCGGCGGCGGCGGGTGCGAGCCCGGCCCGTCCGTCCTCGCCGATGCCGACGATCGACAGCCAGCGGCCGCTCGACAGGGGCTCAGCGCTCATGGACAAGGCCCCCATGACCGGCGGCGCGATGCGAATCCTGATCCTCGGCGGTACCGGGGAGGCCAGCACCCTGGCGCGGGCCCTGGCCGGCCGGGACGCATACAGCGTGACGCTGTCTCTGGCCGGCCGGACCGCCGCGCCGAAGGCCGAGCCGGTGCCGACGCGGATCGGCGGTTTCGGGGGCGCTGAGGGCCTCGCCGCTTATCTGCGCCGCGAAAACATCGAGCGCCTGATCGACGCGACGCATCCCTTCGCGGCGATCATCTCCGGCAACGCCGCCCGCGCCGCGGAGGCCGCGGGCGTGCCGCTGCTCGCGATCCGCCGGCCGGCCTGGAGCCGCGAGCCCGGCGATCTTTGGACCGAGGTCGCCAGCGTGGCGGAGGCGGTCGCCGCCCTCGGGCCGAGACCCCGGCGCGTGTTCCTGACGATCGGCCGGCAGGAGGCCGGCGCCTTCGCGGCGGCTCCGCAGCACGCGTATCTGGCGCGCACGGTCGAGCCGTTGGACGGTGCGCTGCCGGTGCCGCATCTCATCGTCATCGAGGCGCGCGGCCCGTTCGACGCGGCGGCCGAAGCGGCTCTGATGCGCGCGAACGGCACCGAGATCGTGGTCAGCAAGAATTCCGGCGGGGCGGCGACCTACGGCAAGATCGCGGCCGCGCGCAGCCTCGGGCTTCCGGTGGTGATGGTCCGCCGGCCGGAGAAGCCCGACGTTTCGAGCGTCTCCGGCGCTGCGGGCGCGCTGCGCTGGCTCGATGCCGGCGATCATGCCGAGCCCGCGACCTTGCGCGAGGTGTAGACGAAAGGCAGGCCGTCGGTCCGCGGGATCAGCCGTGTAGTCGAGGCGCCGAGGATCACCATGGTCGCCATGTCGGCCGGCACGTCCCGCGCCTCGGCGAGGGTCGAGACCCGGATCGCCTCGTCCGGCCGGCTGATCGCGCGGGCGAACATCACCGGCGTCTCCGGCGCCCGGATCCCGGCGGCGAGTTCGAGCGCCGCCCCGAGCTGCCAGGGCCGCGCGGTGGAGATCGGGTTGTAGAGCGCGATGACGAAATCGGCGCGCAGCACCGCTTCGAGGCGCGCAGTCACCACAGGCCAGGGCTTCAGGTTGTCCGAGAGCGAGAGGGCGCAGAAGTCGCCGCCGAGCGGCGCCCCGAGCCGGGCCGCGGCGGCCAGCATCGCGGTGATGCCGGGCTCCACCGTGATGGCGAGATCCCGCCAGGCGGGCTCGCCGTGCTCCACCGCCTCGAACACGGCCGACGCCATGGCGAACACGCCGGGATCGCCGCCCGACACCACCGCCACCCGCCGGCCGGACGCGGCGAGCTGCAGGGCGTGGCGGGCGCGGTCGACCTCGACACGGTTGTCGCTGGCATGCCGGATCAGGCCCGGGCGCTCGGGCACGCGGGCCACGTAGGGAAAATAGCCGACGAGATGCTCGGCAGCGTCGAGGGCCCGGCGCGCGGCCTCGGTCAGCAATCCCGCATCCCCGGGGCCGAGGCCGACCACCGTGAGGCTGCCGCGCAGATCCGAGCTCAACGCGCATCCGCCCCTGGTGTCGGCGACAGGGTCGCGAAGCCCTGACGGTCCAGCAACGTGCGCGCGCGCCTGTCGAACGAGACGAAGGTTTCGCCCCCCAGCCAGCGTCCCTCGAAGGCGATCACTCCATCCGCGAAATCGCCGCCGGCCTCCAACTGGACCAAGCCCGCTTCGATGGCGGGTCGGTTGGCGACGACGTTGCTTGCGCCGATCAGGCCACGAATGGCGGCTGCGATGTCCGGGCGCGGCATCGCATAACGGTCGCGCAGCACCCAGACCAGCTCGCACAGCGCATGCACGCCGATGGCGACCTGGGCGGCGCGCTCCATCGTCTCGACGGCCGCGATTCCCTGCGCCTCGTCGTCGTCGACGATGAGGCAAAGCAGGACATTGGTGTCGGGCGTGAGCTTCACGGCCGTTCCAGACCGGCCATGCCGGCGGCCGCGCCGGCTTCGGCGATAGCCTCATCGATCTCTTCGATCGAGTAGCGCGCGCCGTTGCCCTTACCCTTGAGCAGGCCATGCAGCTGCCGCCAGGATCCTGACGGCTGATCGGCCTTCAGCTCCGCCCGACCGTCGGGGAGCAGGTCGAGCCTGACCCTGTCGCCGGGCTTGATGCCGAGGTGGTTCAGCACGTCCTGTCCGAACGTGACCTGGCCTCGATCCGTCACCGTCAACGTCGTCACGCCGCGTCCTCCCACCCGCGAACTGTAATGCTCGCCGGCATCACAGACCAGGGACAGATATGCGCTCCTGCGCTCACGGTCGCCGCCCCTCGCCGGGCAGGAGCACCATGGAGAAGTACGGGGCTTCGTCGTCCGCCTTGTCGGCGAGCATTACCACGCGCTCGCCCGCCATGGTGCCGCGCTCGACATAGACGGCCCGGCCCAGCAGTCCGGCTGCGGTGAGTGCTGCGCGCACCTTCGGCAGGTGCCGCCCGAGCTTCATCACGACGGCGGCGTCGGTGCCGCGCAGGCGTTCGGTGAGCGCGTCCAGCGGCAGCGTCGCCGGCAGGACCGTGAGGATGTCGTCGCCCCAGGTGATCGGCGTGCCGGCCCGGGTCCAGCAGCCGGACATGCCGGTGACGCCCGGCACCACCTCCACGGGGAAGCGGTCCTTGAGGCGCCGCCACAGGTGCATGAACGAGCCGTAGAAGAACGGGTCGCCCTCCGACAGGATCGCGACATCGCGGCCGGCGCCGAGATGGTCGGCGAGCTGCCCGGCCGCGTCGTCGTAGAAGGCCGCGAGCGCCGCGACGTAGTCCGGGTGCTCCGGGTGAATCTCGGTGGTGTAGGGATAGGCCAGCGGCATCTCGCGGGCGGGGTCACGCAGGATCGCATCCGCGATCGTGCGGGCATTGCCGCGCCGCCCGCGCTTGCAGAAATGCACCAGCACTGGCGCGCGCATCAGGATGCGCTGCGCCTTCACGGTGAGCAACTCTGGGTCGCCCGGTCCCATCCCGACTCCGTAGAGGGTGCCGGTCACGGAAGCCGCGGGAATATCCTCGACGGGGGCTTCGACCCGCTCGAACCCGTCCATCACTCGACCTCGCTGGCGAGCGCGTTGATTGCCGCCGCGGTCATGGCGCTGCCGCCGCGGCGGCCGTGAACAACGACGAAGGGCACGCGGCCGTCCCGGGCCAGGGCCTCCTTCGATTCGGCGGCGCCGACGAAGCCCACCGGAATACCGATCACCGCGGCCGGGGGCGCCACGCCGGCATCGAGCAGTTCCAGCAGGCGGAACAGAGCGGTGGGCGCGTTGCCCACCGCCACGATGCTGCCCGGCAAATGCTCGCGCCACAGCTCCATGGCGGCGGCGGAGCGGGTGGTGCCGAGGTGCTTCGCGAGGTTCGGCACGCGCGGGTCGCCGAGGGTGCAGATGACGGGATTGTTAGCGGGCAGCCGCGCCCGGGTGACGCCGTCGGCAACCATCCGGACGTCGCACAGGATTGGCGCCCCCGCCTGGAGCGCCACGACGCCGGCCTCGGCGAAGCCGTCCGACATCTCTACGTCTGCGGGCAGATCGGTCATGCCGCAGGCATGGATCATCCGGACCACAACCCGCTCGGCCGCCCCCGACCAGCGCGCGAGCGAAGCCTCAGCCCGGATCATCGCGAAGGAGCGCGCGTAGATCGCGGCGCCGTCGCGGATATACTCGTAGCGGGAGGCCGTCTCCGGCTTCGAACCTGCCTGGCGCAGGGCGTTCTGGCTCGCGCTCATGCCGGTCTCCTGGTCCTCCCGAAATCCGTCCCGGTGTTCTCCGGCGCGAAGGCGGCGGCGAGCCCGACGGTCTTGGCCCTTCCTAACCGCTCCAGCACCGCCTCGATAGGGAGGTGCATCGCCGGCTTATCGCCGGGCGCGCCGCCGATGACGGCGCCGTAGGAGCCATTCCGGCCGACGAGGGTGAGGTCCGCCGGACCCGGCCGGGCGCAGCCCTTGGTGCAGCCGGAGACATGCGCGGAACGCCCGTCCGCGGCGAGCGGCGCGAAGATCTCCGCGAGACGTGCGGCATCCTTGAGCGTCGGCGTCGACCCGGAGGCGCAGGCCGGCGCGCCCGTACAGGCGGCGACGCTGCGCCGCGGATCGTCGGGTGCGACGATGAAGTCCTCGGCCAGCGCCATCAGACCTGCGGGTGACGGAGCCTGAAGCGGCAGCAGCACGAAGCCGCGGGCCGGTGAGAGGCGAATTTCCCCGGCCCCGAGGCGGGAGGCGCAGTCCACGAGCCTGTCTAGGGCATCGGCCGTGCAGCGACCGAACGGCGCATCCACGGTAAGGACGGATTGGCTTGGCGCCAGCCATTCAACACTGGCCCGCGGCGAGAAGGGCACCGCACGTCGCGAGACGACACCGTGCCCCCTCTCCCGCACGGGAGAGGGGACCTGCGGCTGCATCTCAAGACGGACGGCAACTGCCAACGCGCTGCGGTCTTCCGGCGAAAGATCGCGCATCCGTCGCAATCCGGTTCGGGCGAAGGCCTGCAGCAGCGTTGCGATCGCGGCCGGCGCCTCCTCCGCGGCACAGGTGACGAGATCGCGAAAGCCCTGCTCTGCGGCGACCGCGATCCCGACGCCGCCCGCGGCACGAGGAAAAACATAGGCATCGCCGTCCGGCATCTCCGCCGCCGGACGCCCTGCGACCACCACCAGGGTCTTGGCCGGGAGCCCCGGCACCGCCAGCCCCGCCGCCTCGATAGCGCGGGCGAGGGCCGGCACGTCGAGTGACTCGCTGGGGTCGTGGCCGGCCAGGGGGCTGGTCAGCGTCAGGCGCTGCGGGCCGCCATCGCTGCGCGTATCGCCGAGGCCGGCCGCTTCCAGCAGGTGGGCGAGCGGCGCGCGCGTCGCCTCCGAGACGCCGCGGATCTGAAGATTGGCCCGGGCGGTGAGATCGAGATGGCCATTGCCGAAGCGGCGTGCACCCTCGGCCACCGCACGGGCCTGCGGCAGGCTCAGGATCCCCAGCGGCGGGTGCACCCGCGCGAGCAGGCCGTCGCCGGTAGGCATCGGCCGGCTGAGCCCGGGGCACCAGCCCCGGCGGGTCGGCGCCTCGGGCAGGCTGCGGCGATGGGCCGGAGCGCTCATTCCGCGGCCTCCGGCATCAGCGCGTCGGCGGGCAGCGCGTTGCGCCGGCTGTGCCACAGGCCGCGGTCGCGGGCCTCGTCGAACCGCTCCAGGATCGCCCGGGTGGCGGCGGGGTTGGCGGTGCGAAGCTGGTCGAACACGTCGGGGTCGGCGATCCAGGCGGCGTAGAGCCGGTCGAACCCGGCATCGGTCACGGCGTCGCTCGCTGCGGCGAGCACGAACACGGCGTCGAGGCCCTGGGCCAGCTCCTGCGCGCCGCGGTAGCCGTGGCGGAGCTGTGCCGCGATCCAGCGGGGATCGGCCAGGCGCCCGCGGATCAACCGGGCCGCGTCCTCCCGGGCGGTGCGGGCCTTGGGGCGCTCGGGAATCGAGACGTCGAGGCTGTAGAGGGCGGGGCTGCCGCCCCGGAGCGCGGCCGCAGCCGCGAACCCGCCCATGGCGTCCACCGCGGCATCGCCGTCGAACAGGTCGCGCTCGGCCACGTCGAAGGCGTGCAGGTAGGCGTCCGCCGCCGCGACACGGTCGCCGAACGTCGCGTCCGGGCCCTCCCGATCGCCGTAGGCGTGGCTGCTCGCGGCGAGGTAGGCGCGTCCGAGATCGGCCCGGCTGTCCCAGGCACCGTCGAGGGCGGTGGCGGCGGTGCCGGCGCCATATTGGCCAGGGGCGGAACCGTAGACCCTGGCGGTGGTCTCGCCCCGGCGCCGGGCCGCGGCCAGGGGATTTTCGGAATCCTCCTCGTCCCGCTCGGCCACTGCGCGGGCGGCCCGGTCGAGCAGCGCCAGCGTGTCCGGGAAGGTGTCGCGGAACGCGCCCGAGACGCGCGCCGTCACGTCGATGCGCGGCCGGTCGAGCATGGCGAGCGGCAGCACCTCGAAGCCGGTGACCCGCGTGCTGGCGTGGTCCCAGACCGGTCGCACGCCCATCAGCGCGAGCGCGTGGGCGACATCCTCGCCGCCGGTGCGCAGGGTCGGGGAAGCCCAGAGGTCCATGACGATCCGGGCCGGGTATTCACCCTCGTCCTGGAGATAGCGCGTCACCACCGAGGCGGCGGCCCGCTCGCCCAGCAGCGCGGCGGCGCGGCTCGGGATCGCCCGGGGATCGAGGGTTGCGAGGTTGCGCCCAGTCGGCAGCACGTCGGCGCGGCCGCGGGACGGCGAGCCCGCGGGACCCGGCGGCACGAAGCGCCCGTCCAACGCCGCGAGCAAGCCCGCACGCTCGCCGGCGGCGCTCGCGACGACCGCCTCCGGGGCATTGTGGTGGGCACGGCCGAAGACGTGCAAACCGTCGCGGAACGTCGTCTCGCCGAGGTCGCAGAGATGCGCGTCGAGGCGGGTCAGCGCTTCCTCCATTGGCGTGTCCGGGCCGATGCCGGCGCCGTCGAGCAGCCCGGCCGCCTCTGCATCTTCCAGGATCGCACTGGCGATCAGGCCGGCCCGGCGCGGGTCGAGCACGCTGGCGGCGGAATACTCTTCCACGAGCTCGCGCAGGCGCCCGGCCTCCGGGGACAAGGCGTGCAGGGTGGTGTCCGGGGTGAGATGGCCAAGCGCGATCCCACCCAGCCGGCGCTTGAGCGGGGCAGCCTCGCCGGGATCGTCGACGATGAACGGGTAGATCACCGGCAGCCCGCCGACGCAGAGCGCCGGGAAGCAGCCGGGCGACAGCGCCACCGCCTTGCCGGGCAGCCATTCGGTGGTGCCGTGCGTGCCGAGCTGCACCAGCGCGTCGAACCGGCGGCGCAGCCCGAGGTGGAACGCCAGGTAGGCGTGGGTCGGGACGCGGTCGGGGTCGTGATAGCCGGCCTTGCGGTCGGGATCCCGGCCGCGGTCGGGCTGGAGGAAGCACGCAAGTTTCCCTCCCCCCTTTGCGGGGGAGGGTGGCCCTCGAAGGGGGTCGGGAGAGGGGGCGACGGCGCAGGAAAGGCTTCGGCCTTCAAACCTGCTCCGCGCCGTCCTGAAGCCGCGCTCCCCTCTCTCGACCCGGCCTGACGGCCGCCCCCCTCCCCCGCAGAGGGGGGAGGGAGCACGCGCGATTCCTCTGAGACCCCGGCCTTCGATGTGCAGCCGCGACACGGCGATCTTCGCGTCGCACCCGGTTCCCGGCCGCCCGAGGCCGTGATAGCAAGGCCGCACGATCCCGTGAGCGGTCGGCCTGGTGGCCGGCCCGCGTGGTTCGGCGGAGTTTTCGCGTCCTCCTGCCCGGCCCTCCGGGCCCCATGAGCCGACCCGCGAAACGCCGGCCACGCCCGAGCCTCCGACATTCCGCATGAGCCAGACCTTCGCACCCGGCGTAGCACCCCAGCCCGTGCCCGCGGCCTCCGACGCCCCGCCCGAGTCCGCCCCGGCGGCCGGGGAGACCGCCGGCACCGGCCCGATGCAGGGGCCGGCCCCCGGCGGCGCCCTCGACGCCCCCGAGAAGGCCGAGACCCGGCACGGCCATGCCGGCTTCTGGACCCTGCTGGTCGGCTCCGTCGGCGTCGTCTACGGCGACATCGGCACCAGCCCGCTCTACGCCTTCCGCGAGGCGCTGGTCCCGGCCCGTACCGACGGCATCCTGCTGCCCGAGGAGGTGATCGGCACCGTCTCGCTGATCCTCTGGGCGCTCTTCCTGATCGTGACGGTGAAGTACGTCGCGATCCTGCTGCGCATGGACAACAACGGCGAGGGCGGCATCCTCTCGCTGATGGCGCTGGCCCGCAAGGCGCTCGGCGGCTCGCGGATCGTGTTCATGCTCGGGCTGCTCGGCGCCTCGCTGTTCTACGGCGACGCGGTGATCACCCCGGCGATCTCGGTGCTGTCGGCCGTGGAGGGGCTGAAGCTCGTCACCCCGGCCTTCGACGATTACGTGCTGCCGATCACGGTGACGATCATCGTCGCCCTGTTCCTCGTGCAGAACCGCGGCACCGCCAAGGTCGCCGCCTTCTTCGGGCCGATGACCATCGTGTGGTTCGTCGCGATGGCGCTGGCGGCCCTGCCGCATATCGGCCTGCACCCGGAGGTGTTCCGCGCGATCAACCCCTGGTACGCGGTGCATTACCTGCTCGGCCACGGCACCGGGGCGCTGGTGGCGCTCGGCGCGGTGTTCCTGGCGGTGACCGGGGCCGAGGCCCTGTTCGCCGATCTCGGGCATTTCGGCCGCAAGCCGATCCAGGTCGCCTGGGTCTGCCTCGTCTTCCCGGCGCTCGCCCTGAACTACCTCGGCCAGGCGGCCCTGGTGCTGGAGAAGCCCGACACCGCCGACCCGTTCTTCCAGCTCGTCCCGGCCTGGGGCCTCCTGCCGATGGTGGTGCTGGCGACGCTGGCCACCGTGGTGGCGAGCCAGGCGGTGATCACCGGGGCGTTCTCCCTGTCCCGTCAGGCGATCCAGCTCGGCCTGCTGCCGCGGCTCGAGATCCGCCACACCTCCGAATCGCATGCCGGCCAGATCTACCTGCCGCAGATCAACGGGCTGCTGATGATCGGCGTCGTGCTGCTGGCGGTGCTGTTCAAGACCTCCTCGTCGCTGGCCTCGGCCTACGGCATCGCGGTGACCGGCACGATGCTGCTCACCGCCGCGATGACCTTCCTGGTGATCTGGCGGATGTGGGGCTGGTCGCCGGTGGCCGCCGCCCTGGTGATGCTGCCGTTCATCGTGCTGGAATTCCTGTTCCTGCTCTCCAACCTGATCAAGGTCGTGGAGGGCGGCTACGTGCCCCTGATCCTGGCCGGCGGCCTCGTCGTGCTGATGTGGACCTGGGTGCGCGGGGTCACGATCCTGTTCAACAAGACCCGCAAGACCGACGTGCCGCTGGTCGAGCTGGTCGGCATGCTGGAGAAGAGCCCGCCTCACCATGTGCGCGGCACCGCGGTGTTCCTGACCAGCGACCCCGAGATCGCCCCGGCCGCGCTGCTGCACAACCTGAAGCACAACAAGGTGCTGCACGAGAAGAACGTGATCCTCACCGTCGAGACGGTGGACACCCCGCGCTCGAACGAGGCCGACAAGGTCCGGATCGAGCCGGTGGGGCCGCACTTCTTCCGGGTGGTGATGAAGTTCGGCTACATGGAGACGCCGAACATCCCAAAAACCCTGGTGCTGCTGCGCCGCCAGGGCTTCAAGTTCGACATCATGGCGACGTCGTTCTTCCTGTCCCGCCGCTCGATCCGCCCGGCGACCCATTCGGGCATGCCGCTCTGGCAGGACCGCATCTTCATCACCCTCGCCAAGAACGCCAACGACGCGACGGACTTCTTCCAGATCCCCACCGGGCGGGTGGTCGAGGTCGGGACGCAGGTGACGGTGTAGGGGCGATCCTGATCGCGCGCGGGAGACAGCGGGTTTCCAAAGGGCTCAGCCCTTTGGCGGGGTTCGGGGGCGGAGCCCGGAGGCTTGCAGGGCTCCCGTGGAGCAGCGTGCCTCGGCAGTCTACTCGTGCCGACTATGTTCGTCATCTCAGCGACTCGGCAGCACAAATTTCCATTTCAGAGTCCCTGGAAGAGGCAATCCTTTCAGGGAACCCGCATGTGCGCCGCCGCACGCGGCATGTCCCGGGCGCGGGCCTCCGGCGGCGTGCCGCGTCCACCTTGCGTTGCACAAGTCTCCCGGGGTGGATTAAAATTCTTCCACTTCCGAACCCAGAGGCCCGTTCGCTGGGTTGGCCCGTCATAGCCGACGCGTGGACCAGAAGATCGGTCGGCGCCGCCGGCTTGGCCCGGACCCGATTGAACGCCGTTCCGGCGTCGCCAGACAGGATAGATCGATGATCAAACTCACCGTGAACGGGGCTGCGCGCAGCTTCGACGGCGATCCCGACATGCCGCTGCTGTGGTACCTGCGCGACGAGCTGGGCCTCACCGGCACCAAGTTCGGCTGCGGCGTGTCGCTGTGCGGGGCCTGCACGATCCATCTCGGCGGCGCGGCGACCCGCGCCTGCATCACGCCGATCTCGGCGGCCGCCGACCAGGAGGTCGTGACCATCGAGGGCCTGTCGCCCGACGGCAACCACCCGGTGCAGGTGGCCTGGCGCGATCTCAACGTCGCCCAGTGCGGCTACTGCCAGTGCGGCCAGATCATGCAGGCCGCCGCGCTGCTCAAGGATACGCCGAAGCCGTCCGACCAGGACATCGACGACACGATGAGCGGCAACATCTGCCGCTGCGGCACCTATCCGCGCATCCGCGCGGCGATCCATCAGGCCGCAGGCCAGACGGCCCCCGCCGGCAAGGGAGAGCGCCTGTGATCCACGACGCCCAATTGATGGCCGAACTGGCCGCTCAACCGACCGCCAAGCCGGTGCTGGCCAATGTCAGCCGCCGCGGCATCCTCGGCGGCGCCGGCGCCCTGGTGCTGGCCCTGTCCCTGCGCGACGCCCGCGCCGACGAGGGTCAGACCGCCGAGCAGAAGGCCCAGAAGTTCGGCGCCGACGGCATGCCGCATGGCTGGCGCGACGACCCGAAGATCTTCGTGTCGATCGCCCCGGACGGCACCGTCACGGTGACCAACCACCGCTCCGACATGGGCCAGGGCGTGCGCACCTCCGTGGCGCTCACCGTCGCCGACGAGCTGGAGGCCGACTGGCCGAAGGTGAAGGTGGTCCAGGCCTGGGGCGACGAGGAGCGCTTCGGCAACCAGGACACGGACGGCTCGCGCTCGCTGCGCCACTTCTTCCAGCATTTCCGCCATGCCGGCGCCGCCGCGCGGCTGATGCTGATCGAGGCCGCCGCCAAGCAATGGGGCGTCCCGGCCTCCGAGGTGACGGCTTCCAACCACACCCTGACGCACGCCAAGTCCAAGCGCAGCCTCGGCTACGGCGCCGTGGCGCAGGCGGCCTCCGAGCTGCCGGTGCCCACGAACGTCACGCTGAAGAACCCGAAGGATTTCCGCTACATCGGCATCGGCAAGATCGGGCCGATCGACAATTTCGACATCACCACGGGCCGGGCCGTCTACGGCCTCGACACCAAGCTCGACGGGATGCTGTACGCGGTGGTGGCCCGGCCGGCGGTCTATGGCGGCAAGGTCAAGTCCTTCGACGACAGCGAGGCCAAGAAGGTCGCGGGCGTCGTCAAGATCTTCAAGATCGACGGCGGCGAGATCCCGAGCGAGTTCATGCCCTTGGGCGGCGTCGCGGTGGTCGCCAAGAACACCTGGGCGGCCCTGAAGGCGCGCGACGCCCTCAAGATCACTTGGGATGACGGCCCGAACGCCGGCTACGACACCGACGTGTTCCGCAAGGAGCTCGAGGCCGCTGCGCGCAAGCCCGGCAAGGTGGTACGCAACCAGGGCGACGTCGACGGCGCGATGGCCAAGGCCAAGACCAAGGTCGAGGCCGAGTATTTCGTGCCCCACCTCGTCCAGGCCCCCATGGAGCCCCCGGCCGCCGTGGCCCGGGTCAAGGACGGGTTCTGTGAGGCCTGGGCCTGCACGCAGGGTCCGCAGGCGGCTAACGACCGCCTGATGAAGGCGCTCAAGCTGCCCGACGACAAGGTCAAGGTGAACGTGACGCTGCTCGGCGGCGGCTTCGGCCGCAAGTCCAAGCCGGATTACGTGGTCGAGGCGGCGCTGTGCTCGCAGGCGGTGGACGGCGCGCCGGTCAAGCTCGCCTGGACCCGCGAGGACGACATCCACCACGGCTACTACCACACGATCTCGGTGGAGCACCTGGAGGCCGGCCTCGACGAGAAGGGCATGCCGGTGGCCTGGCTGCACCGCTCGGTGGCGCCGACGATCGGCTCGATCTTCGCGCCCGATCCGAAGCACGAGCTGCCGTTCGAGCTCGGCATGGGCCTGGTGAACACGCCGTTCAACCTGCCAAACGCCCGGATGGAGAACCCGGAGGCCGCCGCCCATGTCCGGATCGGCTGGTTCCGCTCGGTCTCGAACATCCCGCACGCCTTCGCGATCCAGTCCTTCGTGTCGGAGCTGGCGCACGCCGCCGGCCGCGACCCGAAGGAGTACCTGCTGGACCTGATCGGCCCGGCCCGGAAGATCGACCCGACCTCGATCGGCGACGTCTGGAACCACGGCGAGGACCCGAAGCTCTACCCGATCGATACCGGCCGCCTGCGCGGCGTGATCGAGGCCGTCGCCAAGGGCGCCGGCTGGGGACGGGAGATGCCCAAGGGCCGCGGCCTCGGGATCGCCGGCCACTACAGCTTCGTCACCTACACGGCGGTGGCCGCGGAGGTGGAGGTCGACGACAAGGGCCAGGTGAAAGTGCACGCCATCGACATCGCGGTCGATTGCGGGCCGCAGGTCAACCCGGAGCGCATCCGGTCGCAGATGGAAGGCGCCGTGGTCATGGGGATGGGGCTCGCCCTCACCTCCGAGATCACCTTCAAGCAGGGCCGGGCGCAGCAGAACAACTTCGACGGCTACGAGATCATCCGGATCGACGCCGCCCCGAAGGTGGTCCGCGTGCACTTGGTGCCGACCGGCTCCTATGACGGCCCGCTCGGCGGCGTCGGCGAGCCCGGCGTGCCTCCCGTGGCGCCCGCCATCGCCAACGCGGTCTTCGCCGCCACCGGCCGGCGCGTGCGGCAATTGCCGATCCGCGACCAGCTCAGCGTCTGAACCGCGCTCCCTCGCGACGCGTTGGGGGACCGGGGACCTGATCCCCGGCCCCCCGCTATGAAAGAGTTCGACACGATGATGCGTCCCGCCTTCACGGTTTCCGTCACGGTGCCCCTGGCCCTGATCCTGATGGCGGCCCCGGTGCTCGCCTCCCCGTGCTCGGACAAGATCGACACACTGTCCAAGCGGGTGACGTCGGAGGCGACCGCCTCGATCTCGGCCTCGACCAGCGGCCAGGGCAACGCCGCCAAGCGCGGCGGCGAGGGCATGACCGGCACCGAGGGCCGGCGCGCCGAGGAATCGCCCCAGGCCCCGCCGGAGAAGTCGGCCCAGGCCGGCGAGGGCGCGGATGCCGCGCAGCAGGCCAAGGTCGCACTGGACGAGGCGCGCACGGCCGATTCCAAGGGTGATGCCACAGCCTGCGAGGCAGGCGTCGCCCGCGCCGAGAGCCAGCTGAAGAAGGCGCCCTGAGGCGCTGGAAGTCGGGGTGCAAGTCCAGCGCAGGCCCAGGGCGGCTCCGCTTACGGGCTCCGGTCTTCCCAGATCTAGACTTGTAAGGCACGACTTTCCCCCTCTCCCGTGCGGGAGAGGGTTGGGGTGAGGGGTGCGACCTCTCCGGCGGCACCTGCCCCTCACCCTGTCCCTCGCCCGATCGGGAGAGGGGACCCGTGCCTGGTTCGGCAACGGGTAGATTCCCGAGGTCCGCGAGAATCGTGCCCCCTCCGGCGGCGGTTTCGCTCGTCTCGAAGGGGTCTATCCCCGGCGACCGGGGCGGTCGGGGGCGGAAAAAACCCGCCCCGCGATGCGGCCTCAGGCGGCCGCGGCGGCGAGCGCGTGCGGATTGCCGTTCAGGCCGGCGCAGAGGTCGTCGATCTCCGTGAGGTCCAGGGCATCCCCGGCCCGGCCCGCGATGGTGTCGATCAGGTGGTCCTGGCGGGGGTCGAACGGATGACCCTGCATCCGGTAGAACTGGTAATAGCGCAGAGCCGCCAGGACGGTGTCGCGCTCGCGGTCGGTTACGGTGAAGTGCTGCATGGGTCTTTGTCTTCCCCTTGTGGCTTCAACGAACGCTCGGGCGGGCCGCGACGCCGAACCCGAGCTTGGCCGTTGTAACCGGTGGGCAACTCTCCGAACAGTTCTTGACAGCTCGCGCGGACGTGATTCGCGTTATTTAAGACTCTGGTCCTGTGCCGGGGCGCGCGACTCCGAATCAAAAATCTCTTCGCCGGCAAGGTGTTGCAGCCGCTCCGTGCGTCACAGATCGAGATCGGCCAGAAACCGCGGCAGCGCCGTGCTCGCCGGCCCGTAGCGGGCCTCGTCGAAGGCCTCAGCGTTGTCCGACGGCTCCAGGTTGATCTCGCAGGTGGGAATGTCGAGCGCCCGGGCCTGCCGGACATAGCCCGCCGCCGGGTAGACCGCCCCCGATGTGCCCACGGCCACGAACAGGTCGGCCGCGGCGAGCGCGTCCTCGATCGCGTCGAGATGCATCGGCATCTCGCCGAACCAAACCACGTCCGGCCGCATGCGCCCCAGCGTGCCGCAGGCCGGGCAGCACGAGGCCCGGCTCAGGTCGTCGCACCAGGGCGTGACCGCCCCGCAGGCGGTGCAGCGGGCCTTCAGCAACTCGCCGTGCATGTGGACCACCGCGCGCGATCCCGCCCGCTCGTGCAGGTCGTCGACGTTCTGCGTGCACAGGAACAGGTGGCCGCCCCGCGCGGCGAGCCGCGCCTCGGCCCGGGTCAGGGCGGCATGCGCCGCATTGGGCGCGGCCGCGACCACGCCGCGGCGGCGATGGTCGTAGAAGTCGAGCACCGTGTCGGGATCGGCCGCATAGGCTTCGGGGGTGGCGAGCTTCATCGGGTCGAACCGCGCCCAGATCCCGCCGCGGTCGCGGAACGTGCCGAGGCCGCTCTCGGCCGAAACCCCGGCCCCGGTCAGCACGAAGATTCTTTTCGGATCATCCATGCGCTATCCCCCGCCTGTCGGCCGATTGGCCGGAAATGTCCGCCGGTTGGCTGCGCGGTTTCTTTCGCGCTCCCAGCGTGAGCGCGATCCTGCCGCCTGATCCACCAAGCGGAAGGCACGAAATGTCCGATGTTGCGCTGCTGGTCATCGATGTCCAGGAATCCTTCCGGCACCGGCCGTCTGGAGCGAGGCGGATGTCCCGCTCTTCACCGAACGCCTGCAGGCGCTCATCGACGGCGCGGTCGCACGCACGATCCCGGTGCTGCAGGTGTTCCACGTCGCCGAGACGGGCCCGTTCTCGGTCGAGTCCGGCCATGTCCGCACCCTGGAGCCGATCATGATCGCGCCGACCGCCGTGTTCCACAAGCGCCGGCACAGCGCGCTGGTCGATACCGGGCTGGCCGGCTGGCTGACGCAGCACGGCATCCGGCGCCTGATCGTGTCCGGGATCCGCACCGAGCAATGCTGCGAGACCACCACCCGCCACGCCTCCGACAGCGGCTGGCAGGTGGATTACGTCACCGAGGCGACGCTGACCTTCGCGATGACCCACCCTGACGGCCGCAGCTTCAGCCCGGACGACATCAAGGCGCGCACCGAGCTGGTCCTGGTGGACCGCTTCGCCCGCATCGCCACGGTGGAGCAGGCGCTCGACGGCCGGGATCTTCCGGTCGCCGCATGAGCGCGGCGGCGCGGCGCTGGCGGCGGCCCGGACCCTGGTGGTCTATATGCGCCGCGGCCCCGACGACCCGCAGCTCTCGCCCTGGCTGGAAGGCCGCAGCCATCTGCATCCGGCGGTGCACCGCGCCCAGGACGCGATCACCGCCGAGCCTGCCCGCGACTGGTCGCCCGACACCCTCGGCCGCCTCGCCGGGGCGAGCCCGCGCAACCTCGCCCGGCTGTTCCGGATCCATGCCGGGATGACCGTGACCGACGCGGTCAACCGCGCCCGGATCGCGCTCGCCCGGGACCTGATCGCCCAGACCGACCTCGCCCTGGAGCAGGTCGCCGACCGCGCGGGCTTCGGCTCGGCCCGGCACATGCGCCGCGTCTGGCGGCTTTTCCATGCCGAGTCTCCATCGAGTCTCCGAACCAAGGTCCCGGTTTCGAAAGGTCCGTGACCTTTCGCGGGTGCAGGGCAGAGCCCTGGTCTCTCGGGGGGCCTGCCCCCGAACCCCTGCCAAAGGGCTGAGCCCTTCGGGAACCCATGATGTGCGCACTCTGGACCCCGCCGGATGGCTGTGCCCTCCTCGCGCCGTCAGAATCGGCGCGGACGATGCATCCGCCCGTCCCGACAGGCGCCTGCGGGCGCGGAGGAGTTGAGCGTCATGCCCGAATACGACCTGGCGATCCGCGGCGGCACGGTGGTCACGGCGAGCGACACGGTGCGGGCGGATGTCGGTGTGCGCGGCGGGCGGATCGTGGCGGTCGCCGAGGGCATCGCCGACGCCGCCCGGGTGATCGACGCCTCCGGGCTGCTGGTCCTGCCCGGCGGCATCGACAGCCACGTCCACATCGCCCAGGATCCCGGCCCCGGCATCGTCATGGCCGACGATTTCGCCAGCGCCACCCGGGCGGCGGCGGCCGGTGGCAACACCTGCGTGATGCCCTTCGCGGTCCAGCCCCGGGGCGGCTCGCTGCGCGGCGCGGTCGACGCCTATCGCGCCAAGGCCGAGGGCCAGTGCCACGTCGACGTGGCGATCCACATGATCATCGCGGACCCGAGCGAGGCGGTGCTCGGCCAGGAGCTGCCGGCCCTGGTCGCCGACGGCTACACCTCGTTCAAGGTGTTCATGACCTACGACGACCTGGTGCTGAACGACCGTCAGCTGCTCGACGTGTTCCACGTCGCCCGGCGGCAGGGCGCCCGGGTGATGGTCCACGCCGAGGGCTACGACGCGATCCGCTATCTCAGCGACCGGCTGGAGCGGGCCGGGGAGACCAAGCCCTACGGCCACGCTTTGTCCCGGCCCGAGGTGGTCGAGCGCGAGGCCGCGCACCGGGCGATCAGCCATGCCGAGCTGATCGACCTGCCGATCGTCATCGTCCACGTCTCGGGCCGCGAGGCCACCGAGCAGATCGCGTGGGCGCAGGCGCGCGGCCTGAAGATCCGGGCCGAGACCTGCCCGCAATACCTGACGCTGACGGCCGACCACATGAAGGGCCTCGGCCTCGACGACCCGATGGCAGGGGCGAAATACGTCTGCTCGCCGCCGCCCCGGGACGAGGCCAGCCAGGAGGCGGTCTGGTCCGGCATCCGGCGCGGGATCTTCGACGTGGTCTCCTCGGACCACTCGCCGTTCCGCTACGACGACCCGCAGGGCAAGCTGAACCCCCGCGGCAAATCCTCGTTCCGCTGGATCCCGAACGGCATCCCGGGGGTCGAGACACGGCTGCCGGTGTTCTTCTCCGAAGGCGTCTCGAAGGGGCGGATCAGCCTCAACCAGTTCGCGGCGCTGACCGCGACGAACCACGCCAAGCTCTACGGCCTGTATCCGCGCAAAGGCTCGATCGCCCCGGGCTTCGACGCGGACCTGACCCTGTGGGATCCGAACAAGCGCGAGACGATCCGCCAGGAGATCCTCCACCACGGCGCCGACTACACCCCCTGGGAGGGGTTTGACGTCACCGGCTGGCCGGTGATGACCATCGCGGGCGGGCAGGTGATCGCCGAGGACGGCAAGGTCCTGTCCGAGCCGGGCCGCGGCCGGGTGCTCGACCGGGCGGTCGATCCGTCGGAGCGGCGGGGCGCCTGACGCTCCCTGGCCCGGCCCTTGCTCCCCGGTTTGAGGCTGGGAGCGATCAGGTTGCACCAGGGCCGCGGGCATATCCTCGGCCGGATCGGGCGCGGGTCCCCTCTCCCGTGCGGGAGAGGGACATGGTGAGGGATGCGACGTATCCGGATGGACCTGATCCCTCACCCCAGCCCTCTCCCGCACGGGAGAGGGGGCCTGTCGCGGGCTTCATGCACGACGGTGCCTCGAACATGTGCCGCCTGTAGCCGCAGCCGGGGGAGCCGCGCATGAATGTCGAGCTGATCGGCCTGACCAAGCGCTACGGCGCGGCCACCGCGGTCGATGCCATCGACCTGAAGGTGCCGTCCGGGGCCTATTGCTGCCTGCTCGGCCCCTCCGGCTGCGGCAAGACCACGACGCTGCGGATGATCGGCGGCCACGAGCGCGCCAGCGCGGGCGACGTGGTGATCGGCCCGAGGGCGGTGGGCGACGCGGCGCCGGTCGAGCGCGGCACCGCCATGATGTTCCAGAGCTACGCCCTGTTCCCGCATCTCGACGCGCGGGACAACGTCGCCTTCAGCCTGCGGATGCGCGGCATCAGTAAGGCCGAGCGCCGGGCCAAGGCGATGGCGATGCTCGACCTCGTGCAGATGGGCCACCTCGCCGGGCGCCTGCCGGCCCAGCTCTCGGGCGGGCAGCAGCAGCGGGTGGCGCTGGCGCGCGCCCTCGTCACCGGCCCGAAGGTGCTGCTGCTCGACGAGCCGCTCTCGGCGCTGGACCCGTTCCTGCGGGTGCGGATGCGGGTCGAGCTGAAGCGGATCCAGACCGAGCTCGGGCTGACCTTCATCCACGTCACCCACAGCCAGGAGGAGGCGATGGCGCTCTCCGACCTCGTGGTGGTGATGAATGCCGGCCGGATCGAGCAGGCCGCCGACCCGCGCACCGTGTTCGAGCGCCCGGCCACCGCGTTCGTGGCTCGGTTCATCGGCGGCCACAACGTGATCCGCCTGCCCGACGGGATGATCGCCGTGCGCGCCGACCGGATGCGGCTCGGCGCCGAGGCCGGCCCGGAGGCGCTCCCGGCCCGGGTGGTCGCGGTCGAGTACCAGGGCACCAGCGTCCATGTCGGCCTCGACGCCGACGGGCTGGAGCGGGCGCCCGACGACAGCTCGGCCGCCCTGACCGCGGTGCTCAGCGATGCCGCCTTCGCGGCCCGCCCGCTCCGGCCGGGCGACACGGTGCCGGTCGGCTGGGACGCCGGCGCAGCCCACCGCCTCGACGCGTAAGCAGACGGAGACGACCATGGACCTGTTCTCGAAGCCGAGCCGGCGCACGCTGCTCAAGGGCGCCGCGGCCCTGGCGACCACGCCGGTCACCGGCTTCCCGGCCGTGCACGCGGCCGAGCCCGTGACGCTGCGCTACCTCGGCACCGCGGTGAACCAATCCGCCGACATCGCGAAGAAGGTGAAGGAGGATCTCGGCATCACCATCGAGTACATCCCGGTGGTGACCGACGAGGTGACCAAGCGCGTCGTCACCCAGCCGAACTCCTTCGACCTGGTCGACACCGAGTATTTCAGCCTCAAGAAGATCCTGCCTTCCGGCAACCTCCAGGGCATGGACGCCAAGCGGATCACGCTGGCCGACAAGATCTCGTCCGTGTTCACCAAGGGCGAGGTGGCCGGCAAGAGGATCGGCGACCAGGGCACCGCGCCGAGGAAGGTGTTCTATCTCGAAGGCCAGGACTCGAAGAAATTTGCCGGCGAACAGACCGGTTGGATCTCGCTGATCCCCACCGTCTACAACGCCGACACGCTGGGCATCCGGCCGGACCTGGTCAAGATCCCGGTGACGAGCTGGAAGGAGCTGCTGAACCCGGCCTTCAAGGGCCGCGCCGCGATCCTCAACATCCCGTCCATCGGCATCATGGACGCCGCCATGGTGGTGGAGGCCACCGGCGACTACACCTACGGGGACAAGGGCAACATGACCAAGCCCGAGATCGACCGCACCATCAAGCTGCTGATCGAGGCCAAGCGCGCCGGCCAGTTCCGGGCCTTCTGGCAGGATTTCAACGAATCCGTGAACCTGATGGCCTCCGGCGAGACGGTGATCCAGTCGATGTGGTCGCCCGCCGTCACCAAGGTGCGCGCGCAGGGGGTGCCCTGCACCTACCAGCCCCTGAAGGAGGGCTACCGCGCCTGGGCCTCGGGCTTCGGCATCCCCAAGACCCTGAGCGGCCGGAAGCTCGACGCGGCCTACGACTTCGTCAACTGGTTCCTGTCCGGCTGGGCCGGGGCCTACCTCAACCGCCAGGGCTATTATTCCGCGGTGCTGGGGACCGCGCAAACGAACATGCAGCCCTACGAATGGGCGTTCTGGATGGAGGGCAAGCCCGCCGAGAAGGACATATTGGGCCCCGACGGCACCCTGATCGAGAAGGCCGGCGCCACCCGCGACGGCGGCTCCTTCGACCAGCGCATGGGCTCGGTCGCCTGCTGGAACGCCGTGATGGACGAGAACACCTACATGGTGCGCAAGTGGAACGAGTTCATCGCCGCGTGAGCGCCGTGCCGTCACGCTTTTCCGCCCCGGCTCTCGGGCAAGCCCGAGAGCCGGCACCCTCCCCCCTCTGCGGGGGAGGG
>NZ_JAKSYJ010000135.1 GCF_022829365.1 Methylobacterium sp. J-077
GGGTGGAGCAGCCCGGTAGCTCGTCAGGCTCATAACCTGAAGGTCACAGGTTCAAATCCTGTCCCCGCAACCAAATCTCTTTCGACTATGCGATCCTTCACGAACCCGGCCCGCCCAACGCGGACCGGGTTTTCTGCGTTCCAGGGCTGACGGTGACGGTCGAGCCCCGATTTAACGGACCGGGCAGCGCCGCTTCGGGGCAGGGGAGGGTTCGAGAGGGGGCTTCGCCGGTCTGACCGTCAGTCGAACATGATCACGATCTTGCCGAATGGACCACGATCCAGATGATCGAGGGCGGCCAGGACGTCGGCCAAGGCGTATGACCGGTCGATCACCGGCTTCAGCTTCAAGACATCCACGGCGCGGACCAGATCTTCCAGCGCGCGGCGGTGACCGACCCGGATGCCTTGAACCGTGGCGGATTTGAGCAAAAGTTGTCCCGCAGCCGCCGACAGATCGTATCCCTCGATCACGCCGATCACGGAGACGCGTCCACCGACGGCAGCCGCTTCGAGCGACTGGGCGAGATGGGCGCCGCCGACGATCTCCAGGATGTGGTCGATCCCTCGATCCGCGGTCAGCCGGTAGACGGATTCGACCCAGCCGTCACGGTCGATCGCGTGGTCGGCGCCGAGGGATCGGACGCGCTCGCGCTTCTCCCCGGACGCGGACGTGACGAAAACCTCGGCGCCGTGGGCCTTGGCGATCTGGAGACCGAACAGGGCGACGCCGCCTGTGCCCTGGACCAGCACGCTCTGGCCTGCTCGGAGCTGACCGCGCTCGACCAGCGCGAACCAGGCCGTCAAGCCGGCACAGCGCGTGCGCCTAGCGATAGATGCGCTGGCTGCGGCGCTGCCGGAGGAATCCGCCCTTCGAGCCGAAAGCCCCGCGCGAACCGAATCGGCCTGAGCATCACGCACAAACGCTATCGGTTCGCCGCGAACATGCGGCCGGCGCGGCAATGCCGTCATCGTTCTCCCGTCGCGATACGATCATCGCAACTCGAGGTCGAAATACGAACTGTATTTCATCTCATTGGCGAAATCATATCGGCCAATTTCAGGCGATATCGATCTCCTGATCGACGCAATCCCGTGATAGATCTTGGGCGGCTGAGCTGCGCTTCGGCCCAATACATTTTCGGGAGGACATCGATGAACGGGCTCAACCGTCGTGGGATGTTGGCCGGCGGATCCGCTGCGTTGCTCGCAGCGACAGATCTAGCCTTCTCGGCCGAGAACGATCCACCGCTGATCAATCCGCTCGTGCGCCAGCGCGCCGACGCGCAGGTCTTCCGGCACGATGACGGCTGGTACTACATGACCGGCTCGGTCCCCGAGTATGATCGGCTGGTGCTGCGACGGTCACGCACCCTCGCCGGCCTATCGGTGGCGCCCGAAACGGTACTGTGGCGCCACGAGACCAGCGGCCCGCGGTCGGGCTTCATCTGGGCGCCCGAGCTGCACCGGATCGACGGCCGCTGGATCATGTATTTCGCCGCCAGTCCGAGCGGCGGCGGCGGCGACGTGTTCCGAATCCGCACCTATGCCATCGCCTGCGACGGGACCGATCCGATGACCGGGTCGTGGTCGGTTCTAGGCGCGTTCCGGGCGCCCTGGGACAGCTTCAACCTCGATTCGACCAGCTTCGTGCACCGGGGCACGCGCTACTTGGCTTGGGCGCAGCGCGAGCCGGGCATCGAGACCAATTCCAACCTCTACCTCGCGCCCCTCGCGACGCCACTGACATTGGCCGCCAAACCGGCGCGCCTGTCGATCCCGACCCTTGATTGGGAGGTGCAGGGCTACAAGGTCAACGAGGCACCGGCCGTGCTGGCGCGCAACGGCCGGCTGTTCATGACCTATTCGGCGAGCGCGACGGATGCGCGCTATTGCATGGGCATGCTCACCGCCCGCGACGACGCCGACATCCTGGACCCGGCGAGCTGGTCGAAATCGCCGCGTCCCGTTTTCCGGACCTGTCCCGAGCACGGCATCTACGGCCCCGGCCACAACAGCTTCACGGTCGATGCGCACGGCCGGGACATGCTGGTGTTCCATGCTCGCGACTATGAGACGATCGTGGGCGACCCACTGTTCGATCCCAACCGCCACACCCGGGTCCAGCCGATCCGCTACGGCGACGACGGCGTGCCGGATTTCGGGGTGCCGGTGGCCAACGGGCCGCTTCCGACCTAGCCCGGTCGCCGTTTCATCACCGTCCGTCCCCAGGCTGCGGCCACTTGGTGTTGGCGTTCCCCACCCGCGCCTTTAGGATGCGGGTGGGGACGCGGTTTCAGCCGCGGAGAGGGAGCATGACGCATCACCGTCCGAGCGGCGCAGCCCACCGCGATCGGAGCTGAAGACCGCATTTTGCGTGTGTCCTCTCGCCTGGGTCGATCGGTCGTGTCCGGTGCGCGGCGTGCGCTGCCGCGGTTGATGCGCGTGGCCGCGGCGTCCGTGCCGCTCCTCGCGGCCGACCCCATGCCGGCGCGCGCCTTCGACCTGTTCGGCCTGTTCGGCTCGGAGCCCGAGCCGCCGGCGCCCAGCGCGACGGCGCTGCCCTATGCGCTGCGCATCACCGGCACGGACGATTCCGACGTGCTGCAGGCGCTCCAGGATATCTCGACGCTCTATCGCCTGCGCCAGGACCCGCCGCCGGACTGGGAGGGGCTCCTGCGCCGGGCCGAGACCGACCTGCCCAAGCTCGCCGACGTCCTGTCGGGCTACGGCTATTATCAGGGCAATGCCGCGATCCGGATCGATTCCGTGCCGGTCGCAGGCCAGGCCGGGGCCGCCGCTGCCGTGGGGGCCGCGGAACGGTGGCGCAACCGCGGCCTCGTGCCGGTGCGGATCGCGGTCGATCTCGGGCCGCTCTACACCCTGCGCCGGATCGCCGTGCGCGATGGCGCCGGCCGACCGTTCCCGGAGGAGGTGCTGCCGCCGCGGATTACCCGGGTGGACGACGACGTACCGGCCCGCTCGGCCACGGTGCTGGCCCGGGAGGCCCGGATCGTCGACCAGTTCCGGGCGCAGGGTCATCCCTTTGCCAAGGTGGTGGCGCGCGATCCGGTGGTGGACGACACCGCCCATGTCATGGACGTCACCTTCACGGTCGATCCCGGGCCTCTGGCCAGGCTGGGGCCGGTGGCGGTCAACGGGGCGCCGGGGATCGACCCGGCGACGATCCGATCCTTTATCTATGCCGAGCCGGGGGATCCGTATTCGCCCCAGGCGGTGGCGGCGATCCGCAAGTCGCTGACGCGCATCGAGGCGATCGGGGCCGCGCGGGTCCGCGAAGGGACGGCGCTCGACGCGGATGGAAACCTGCCGCTCTTCGCCGAATTGAGCGAGCGAGAGCGCAATCTCGTCGGAATCTCCGCGCGCTATTCCACCGTCGACGGGCCGGGCGTGCGCGCCTACTACGCCAACCGCAATCTGTTCGGCGGCGGCGAGACCTTCCGGCTCGATGCCGATATCTACTACCTGGGGTTGGGCAACGATCCGTTCGCGACCCAGCGCAAGATCGCCGGGATCGGCACCAACGGACTCGGCGGGCGCCTGTCGGCGACCTACGTCCAGCCGGCGCTCGGCGGCACCCGCAACGACCTCCTGGCCAACGCCTTCATCACCCGCGAGGTCCAGCAGAGCTACCTGGTGGATGGCGGCGGAGTTTCGGCCGCGATCCGGCACCGGTTCTCGGATACGTTCTCGGCGCAGATCGGGCTGGACGCGCAGGCGGGCCGGTCGAAGGACGCCCTTGGAACGGTCAATTACCGGCTGATCGGCGTGCCGGCTTCCGTGACCTACGATTCCACCGACAGCCTGCTCGATCCGACCAAGGGGTTCCGGGCGATCGCGTCGCTGGCCGCCTATCCCGGGGCGATCTCCTCGCCGGGGATCGTCGTCGCGAAGGCGCAGGGCTCGACCTATTATTCGCTCGACGACGAATCCCGCTACATCCTGGCCGGGCGGATCGGGTTCGGCTCGGTCTCCGGCGCGCCGCTCGGGGACATCCCGGACAATTTCCGCTTCTTCGCGGGCGGCGGCGGCTCGGTGCGCGGCTATCCGTACCGGACGCTCGGGCCGATCGGTCCGTTCAACCTGCCGATCGGCGGCCGCAGCCTGCTTGAGGCGTCGCTGGAGGCGCGGATCAAGGTCACCGACACGATCGGGGTGGTGCCGTTCTTCGACGCCGGCACCGCCTTCGCCTCGGCCCTGCCGGATTTCGAGGAAAAGATCCGGAAATCGGTCGGCATCGGCCTGCGCTACTACACCGGCATCGGCCCGATCCGCGCGGATCTCGCCTTCCCGCTCGACCCCTACAAGGGCGGCCATGTCCGCCCGGCCGTCCTGTATCTCAGCCTGGGGCAGGCGTTCTGAATGGTCGATTTTCTTGGGAGACGGGCCGAGCTCAGAATCTCGCCCTCCCCCCTCTGTGGGAGAGGGTGGCCCCTGCGCCAGCAGGGGTCGGGAGAGGGGAACCCGGCGTCAGGAACGGGCGCGACCGGCATGAACGGCTCAGCCTTTTCCTGCGCCGTCGCTCCCCTCTCCCGACCCCCTTCGGGGGCCACCCTCCCCCGCAGAGGGGGGAGGGGAACTGCGTTCGTGCTGGCCTGCCTCGCGCTTCTCGTCACCGTGCTGCTGCCCATCGTCACGCCGACCCACGCCGACGACGCGGAAAAATCCGTGCTCGGCGGGCTGCTGTCCCGGGCGCTCTCGACGCCGTCGTCCCGGGTGGCGATCGGCGCGGTGGACGGGGCGCTGTCCTCGGACGCCACGATCCGCGACGTGGCGGTGAGCGACCGCGACGGCGTCTGGCTGAAGATGGACCGGGCCCGGATCGTCTGGCGGCGCCTGGCACTGCTGTCGGGGCGGCTCGAGGTGGACAGCCTGGAGATCGGACGGATCGAGGTGTTGCGGCGGCCGATCCCCGGCCCGACACCGCCGGAGGCGAAACCCGACGGCAAGCTGCTGCCCGACCTGCCCGTGAAGGTCGAGATCAAGGGGTTCAAGCTGGCCGAACTGGTGCTGGGCGAGCCCGTGGCCGGCCAGCCGGCCCGGCTCTCCGCGGAAGGCAAGGCGCGGCTCGGTGCCGCCAGCGAGGGGCTCGACCTGCAGGCGAGGGCCCAGCGCCTCGACGCCGCCGGGCGCTTCCTGCTCTCCCTCGTCTACGTGCCGCAGGGCGACAAGCTGGAACTGACGGCGAAACTCGTCGAGCCGGCGGGCGGCCTGCTGTCGAAGGCGGCCAACATCCCGGGCACGCCGCCGATCGATTTCGAGCTTGCCGGCACCGGCACCCTCGATGCCTGGAACGCCCATCTCGATTTCGCCGCCGGCCCGGAGATCGGCGCCAAGGGTGGCGCGAAGATCTCGCGGATCGGCGCAGAGCGCCGGCTGGCGCTCGACCTCGCCGCGCGGATCGAGGGCCTGGTGCCGGGTCCCGCCGCCTCGGTCTTCGCCGGCACGACCAAGCTCGACGGCGGCTTCGCCTTCGCGGATAGCGGCGCCTTCCGGATCGACCGCCTGGAGCTGACCTCGCGCACCGCGCGGCTCGCCGCCGGCGGCAGCCTGACCAAGGACCGGATCGCCGACCTGACCCTCCAGGCCCGCGCCCTGCCGACCGAAGGCGCGGTGACCAAGGCCGGCGAGGCCGAGATCGGCAGGTTGGTCTTCGACGGCAGCGTGAAGGGGCCGATCACCGCGCCGACGGTGCGGGGCAATCTCGACGCCGCGGGCCTGCGCAGCCGCGAGTCCGCCCTGGACCGGATCGAGGCGCGACTCGGGGTCGAGCCCCAGGGCGATCCATCCGCCCAGCGTTTCACGATCACGGCAGACGGCAAGGTCGACGGCCTGCGGCTGGCCGACCCCGCCCTGCGCCGGGCGCTGGGCAGCCGCGCCCAGCTGACCCTGCGGGCCGCCTCCGGCCCGGACGGAATCGTCGACGTCACGAACCTTCGGGTCGAATCCGACACCGCCAAGGCGAGCTATGCCGGCCGTGTCGGCCAGAACACCCTGACCGGCACGCTGGATGCCGTTCTGCCCGATCTCGCGGTGTTCTCCGGGCTCGCCGGCCACGGGCTCGCCGGCAGCCTCGACGCGAAGGCGCGGCTCAGCGGCGATCCGGCCCGCAAAGCGCTGGCCGCAGACCTTACGGTGACCGGCGCCGGGATCGCCACCGGGATTGCGGCGGCCGACCGTGTCCTGGGCCGAGCGCCGACGCTCCAGGGAAAAGTGTCGCAATCCTATGACGGCTACGGCTTCGACCATCTGCGCCTGGAGAGCGCCGGCCTGACCGCGACCCTGCAGGGCGAGGCGACCTCGGCCAGCGCGGATGTCGCCGGGCGCATCGACCTCAAGAGCCTCGCCGATCTCGACGGCCGCCTGACCGGGCGCGCCGGCATCGACGCGCGCATGACCGGCTCCCTGGAACACCCGCAGTTGGCCGCGACGGTCACGGCGCCTGCAGCGACCGCGGACGGCAAGCCGATCCGCGACCTGCGGGCCGAGGCCGTCCTGTCCGACGCCCTGCTGGCGCCGGACGGGACGCTGATGCTCTCGGGCGACGTCGCCGGCAAGGCGCTGCGCGGCGGCGCCCATGTGGCGAAGGCCGGGGCGGACTGGGTTCTCGACCGGCTGGACCTCAATCTCGGCTCGGTGGCGGTCTCGGGCAACGCCATAGTCGCGGCAGACTCCTGGCTGTCGGCCGGGACCCTCGCGGTGAAGGCCACTAATCTCGCCGACATCTCCCCGCTCGCCCCCGAGCCCATGGCCGGGCAACTCGACGCCACGGTGACGCTGGCCCGCGACGGCGGCCGCCAGGACGCGGCGATCCGGGCGACCGGGGCCGCCCTTCGCTATGGGGCCTATGGCCTGAACCGGCTCGACGCCGACCTGAAGGGCCGCGACCTGCGCGCCCATCCGGTCCTCGACGGACGCCTGGACGCCGACCGGCTGCTCGCCGCCGGCCAGCAGATCGACACGGTCCGCCTCGCCGCGATCGGGAGCCCGGCCGGCAGCGACGTGACGCTCACCGCCAAGGCACGCGGGTTCAACCTCGACGGCGCCGTCCGGCTCGTGCCGGCCGACGACACCCGCATCGACATCCAGCGCTTCTCGGCCGCCCGGGGCGGCGACCGCTTCGCCCTGACCGGCCCGGCCACCGTCACCCTGCGCGACGGCGGCGCGGTGATCGACGGGCTGTCGATCGCGGCCGGCTCCGGCCGGGTCACGATTGGCGGCCGAGCCGGCCGGGACCTCGACCTGAAGGTGGCGATCCGGGCGCTGCCCCTGTCGCTCGCCCGGATCGCCGCGCCGGACCTCGCCCTCTCGGGCACCCTCGACGGCGACGCCGACCTGCACGGGCCGGCCGCGAGCCCGGAGGGCCATTACGCCCTCACCGTCTCGAAGCTCGTCGCGCCGCAGACCCGCCAGGCCGGGCTGCCGCCGGTGGATGCCAGCGCCAAGGGAACCCTGTCGGACGGGCAGGCCAGCCTCGACGGCCGGGTCGCGGCCGGGAAGGGCGTCGCCCTGACGGTGGCGGGCGCGCTGCCGGTGGAGACCGGCGGCCCGCTGAACCTGCGCGCCCGCGGCACCCTCGACGCGTCGCTCGCCAACACGCTCCTGAGCGTCGGCGGCCAGAGCGTCACCGGGCGGATCGCCATCGACGGCGGCGTCACCGGTACCCTGGCGGCGCCCCGGGCCCAGGGCTCGGCCGTGCTGACCGGCGGCAGCTTCACCGATCCGCTCAACGGCATCCGCCTCACCGACATCGACGGCCGCGTGACCGGCCGGGGCGACAGCGTCGTGGTCGAGCGCCTCACCGCCTCGGCCCGGAACGGCGGCCGCCTCTCGGTGACGGGCCGCGTCGCCCTGGAGCCGGATTTTCCGGGCCAGTTCCACGTCACCGCCGACAAGGCGGAGCTGGTCTCCAGCCCGCTGATGACCGCGGTGTCGAGCGTCGATCTCAATCTGACCGGCCCGCTCGCCCGGACCCCGCGCATCGCCGGCCGGGTCGACGTCGTGTCGATCGACGTCGCCGTGCCCGACCGGCTGCCCGCCACGGTCAAGCCGCTGCCGGGGGTGCGCCACGTCAACACCCCGCCGGAGGCGCGGGCGCGGCTGGCGCAGCGGGCCGACCGGAAGGCCGCGGTCGCGCCCGGGAAGCGGTCCAGGAAGCCGGCCGTGCCGTTCGACGCCACCCTGGACGTGCGGATCGACGCGCCGAGCCGGATCTTCGTGCGCGGGCGCGGCATCGACGCCGAGCTCGGCGGGTCGCTCCGGGTCACCGGCACGTCGCGGGCGCCGAACGCAGTGGGCGGATTCGGCCTGCGCCGCGGGGTGTTCCAGCTCGTCGGCCAGCGCCTCGATTTCAGCCGCGGCAACCTCACCTTCGCGGGCAGCCTGGCCACGCCGGAGCTCGACTTCGCTGCCGAGACCAAGGCCGGCGACGTCACCGCACGGGTGGCGGTGAGCGGCTACGCGGACGCGCCGCAATTCAGCCTGACCTCCGATCCGGTGCTGCCGCAGGACGAGATCTTGTCGCGCCTGCTGTTCAAGAAGGCGGCCGGCGGGTTGTCGCCGTTCCAGGCCCTGCAGCTCGCCCAGGCCGTGGCGCAGCTCTCGGGCGGGGCCGCCGGGCCGGACGTGTTCGAGCAGGCCCGCAAGGGGCTGGGGCTCGACAGCCTCGACGTCTCCACGGGTGCAAGCGGCGGCCCGGCGCTCGGCGCCTCGCGCTACATCTCGGACCGGGTCAGCGTCGGCGTGAAGGCCGGCGCCAAGCCGGCTGATACGGCCGTGGGGGTGGATTTCGACGTGACCCGCCGGATCAAGCTGAAGGGCGAGGCGGGGAGCGATGGCCGGACCAGCTTAGGTGTCGGGGCGGAGTACGAGTGGTAGGGGCGGGGGCACGCGCGCGGTCGGATTTGGCGGTCGAGATCTGACACGCGCCCTTTCTCCCCCTCGGCGCTATGTGATGGTCACACATCGCTGCCGGATGAGGGCCAAGGCCAACCCCAAGCGCGTCTCCCTCCCCCCTTTGCGGGGGAGGG
>NZ_JAKSYJ010000143.1 GCF_022829365.1 Methylobacterium sp. J-077
GCAGGCTCGTCGGAAGCGGAGAACTGCTCATGGTCGAGGCTCCGGAAATCGGTCTGGGAACGGATCGGCTGGTGCACGAACGAGGCCGGGCGGTCGTCGTGGAGCAGGCTGAGGAGTTCGGGCCTCGCGTAGTGGCCGACCTCATTCGACGCCGATCCACATCCTGGCTGCTCCACAGACCTCATGAAACGGGTTCGCGAGCCGTCGTCGGGACGCTCCGGATCTCCGCGAGGGCCCTCACACCATCTCGAACGGGGAGAGCGATTCGGCGGCGTCCAGGCGTCCGCCACCGTCGTGGACGGGCCGTCCGCACTCGGCGCTCGACCAGGTTACGGGCGATGGCGGCAGGTCCGTCTCGAAGACGGCGCGCCCCGCCACGGCGTTGACGATGACGGCGCTTCGCCAGGCCATCAGGCTGAGCTGCGGCTCCGCGATGCCGTGGCTGATCAGGCCGCCATTGAGCACGAAGACGCGGTTCCGCGCCGGCCCGTCCCAGGCCGCGGCGAAGTCGGGACCGATCTGCGGCCGCCCGGTCGCGTCGAGCCTGAGACGGTCGCGCAGCGGGTCGAGGCAGGGCGGCAGCGCGAATCGGTAGCCGGTCGCCAAGATCACGATGTCGGCCTGGGCGACATCGATGCGCCCGTCGAAGCCGTTGCGCATCAGGAGGCGGTAGGATCCGCCCGCCCGCTCGACGTCCACGACCTCGCGATGCGGCATCAGGCGCGCCGCGACCGACGCGTCGGCGGCGTGCGGCCCGGTGAGATGCCGCACGGTGTAGAGGCGCTGGTAGAGGGCCTGCAGGGTCGCAGGGGAAATGCCGTCGCCCGCGAGCTTCTGGTGCGCCACCGTCGAGCGGCGGCGCGCCTCCGAGAGGGCCTGGAAGCGTTCGACATAGCCGGGCGTGAACAGCTCGTTGGTGAACGGCGTCGCATCGATCGGCTGAAAGTTCGGGCGACGGCTGATCCAGTCCACGGAGGCCGGCGCGTCCCGGCTTCGGTTCAGCAGGGTCAGGACGATCTCGGCGCCGCTCTGGCCGCCGCCGATCACCGCGACCCGCCGGCCGGCGGTGCGGTCGAGGCATGAGGCGGCCTGGGCGCTGTGGACGTGATCACGCGGGTCGAGCTTGCCCGCGAAGGCGGGCAGGTTCGGCTGCAGGCCGACGCCGACGGCGATGTTGCGCGCCCGGACCGTCCCGCCATCGCCGCGCAGGCGGAACCCGTCCGCCGCGAAGCGGACCTCGTGGATCGCCGTGCCGAAGCACAGGCTCGGGAGCCGGGCCGCGACCCAGGCGAGGTAGCGCGCGAATTCCTGCCGCGGCACCGCCCCGAAGTCGGCGTTGAGGAATTCATAGAAGCGCTTCTGCGCCACCAGATAGGCCAGGAAGCTCCAGGGGCTCGTCGGGTTCACCGCCGTGACGAGATCCTTGAGGAAGGAGGTCTGGAGCGCGACCTCCGGCAGCATCATGCCGGGGTGCCAGTCGAAGGCCGGGGCCCGGTCGAAGAACAGCGCGTCGATGTCCGCGACCGCGTCGAGCTGCGCCGCAAGGCTCAGGTTGAAGGGGCCGATTCCGATGCCGGCCAGATCGAGCGTGTGGTCCGTCATGATGCGAGAAGCCCTGCCTGGGAGCCTGTCCGGGAGGCGGACCCAGGTGTCGCCTGAGCCGCCGCGGCGATGTCTGCGCGGTGGAGGGGGTTGATCAGGTCGCCGCCGAGCCGCGGCACCGGCCGCAGGTTCGAGTCGCCGTAGCCCAGGGCGAGGCGGACGCGGTTGATGCAGACCCGCGGCACGGTCGGCGTGAACAGGTCGAACAGGCGGAACCGGTCGGCGAGTTCGGGATGGCCGGACTGGTAGCGGCGCAGGGCCCGCGCCAGCGCGCCGTAGAAGGCGATCTCCGGCACGCCCTGGTCGCGCAACAGCACGTCCGAGACGAAGCGCAGCAGGCTCGCGAAATGGCCGGTCTGGAGATGCTGCAGCAGATGGGCGGCGGGGCGGCGCAGGAGCGTCTCCCGCACGCCCGGCGGCAGGTCGCGGCTCTCCGGGAAATCCTGGTCGACGAGATCGGCATCGCCCTGGAAATCCTTGAGCGCCACGCCGCAGGGCACGCCGTCCCGCAGGATCAGGGTGACGTTCTGGCCGTGGGCGATGAAGCCGACGCCGTAGCGGCAGAGGAAGTGGTAGAGCGGCACCGCCACGTGGTCGAAGAGCCGCTCCAGCCACGCCTCCGCGGCGAGGCCCGAGCGGGCCACCAGGGTGCCGGCGAGGGGATGGCCCTGCGCGTCCGCCTTCAGAAGCGCACCCATCATCAGGGCGGAGGTGCCGGGTTCGAGCCGGCCCTCGACGCCGTCGCGCCAGATCACCCCCAGCATCTCGCGATACTGGTAGGGCGCGTCGGCGATCCGCTCGTAGAGGGGGTGCGGGTAGAAGGCGCCGGCCCGCTCCCGCAGGATCACGGTGCCGGCGAGCGCGGGATCGCGTGCGGCCGTGTCGGCGAGCCAGGCCGAGAAGGCCGGCCCGATCGCCATGTACTGGCCGGGCACGCCCCGCCACGCCGAGGTGTTGAGGATCGTCAGCGCGAGCTTCACGTCGAGGCGGCCGCCGGATTCCGCGCACGCCAGGGTGCGCAGGGATTGCAGGGGCCTGTAGGCCCGGCCGAAGGTTCCGAGCGGGACGAGGCGCCCGGCCGCGATCTCGCCCGCAAAATGGAGGGCGATCCGGTTCTGCCACTGCCAGGGATGGACCGGCAGCAGCAGGAACCGCGCCGGGTCGACGCCGCGGGCGCGACAGGTCGCCTCCAGGCGGGCCCGCTCGGGCTCGTCGAGGGCGTCGGCGAGGAGATCGTCCTCCGCAAGGCCGGGCTCGCGGTCGAAGCGGCAGGCGGCCCGGTCGGCCGCGACCCAGAACAGCCGGATTTCCGGCTGGAATTCCGGCGCATAGGCCTCGAAATCGGAAAGCCCCCAGCCGATCCGGCCCTTGCTCGCCGGTGCCTTGGGGTGACCGTCGAGATAGGCCTGCAGGATCCTGTCGCTCAGGGCCAGGAGCGCCGGCCCCGCCCTATCCCGGCCGATCGCCGCGATCCGGGCATCGGCCGTCAGGGTGCTCAGCAGCTCGGCGATGTAGGTGCAGAGCGTCGCGGGCGCGATCTCCAGCACCCGGCTCGCGTCGACCAGGAAGCCGGCGGCGTCGCCGGCCGGGTCCGCGCGATCGCCGGCGACGCGAACCAGGCTCGCGGGATCGATCGCGAGATTGCCCCAGATCCGGCGCTCGGCCCGGAAGCGGTAGGCGACCCCGTCGTCGAGGCGCAGCAGCCACTGCGTGGCCTCGCGATCCGTCGGCTTGGGCGCGAGCGCCTCCTCGAAGGCGAGTTCGGCGATGGTCTTGGCGATGAGCGCGCGGTTCAGGTCGAGCCACAGCAGCGCGGTCACCGGGCCGCCCCCCGGCAGCGGTCCGGCGCTCACTCCGGCGCTCACTCCGGCGCTCATAGGGGCACCGCGCGGAAGAAGCGCTCGCGCTCGCAACAGACGAGGGCCGCGCGCTTGTGGGGGAAGTCGAATTCCTTGAGCGTCTCGTAGGCCGCGTCCGCGCAGTAGCTCAGCATCTTGCGGTGCGAGGCCCGCGGCTCGCCCATGATCCGCCGGGTGCGGGGCTCGTCCAGGAACAGGTAGTGGGTCACGGCCTTGAACCAAGCCAGCGTCTTCGGCCGGCCGAGATGGGCGGCGTTGCCGATGAGACCGTGCCAGCCGCGGTCGAAATCCTCCGCGTCGTAGTGGGGGCCGAGCCGGTCCTCCTTGGCCCAGTAGAACTCGAAATAGCCGACCGGCACGTCGTCGAAGCTGCCGATCACCCCGAACAGGTGCGGGTCGGCCTCCTGGTCGGCGAGGTAGCCATCGAGCTCCGCCGCGCCCTGTGCCAACTCCCAGTAGTAGGAGACCCGGGGCTGATTCATCCAGCCATGGAACAACGCGAGGTCGCGACGCCGGTCGATGGAGCGGAACGACAGGGTCGTGCCGAGATGGGGCAGCCAGCGGCGGTACAGCATGCCGTTCGGTTGGGGCGGCCGCAGGGGCGGAAGGCGGTCCTGCGGCCCGACGCGCGACCGGATCAGCGGATAGGCGGCCCGCGTCCCCGGGCTCAGCCACAGCAGCGGGAGCTGGTAAAACTGCGCGCGCTCGATGAGCGCGTCGGGCGCGGCGCCCGCTTCCGAATGACTCTCGCCGGCTCGAGCGCTCTCCGCCGAGGTGGACGCCGGCTCGGCGCAAGAGAGCGCATCACAACAAAGCCCTGGAGTCGTTCCCGATTGCGGTGCGATCGGGAACGACTCCAGGGCGAGCAGCGCCGGGGCGCCCCCGAGACCGGCGACGCGCAGGCGCGGCACGTCCGGGCAGCGCTGGAACGCGGCCTCGACCAGGGCGGCCACGATCGCGGTCTCGCCGGGATGCCGGCCGTCCGGGTGCAGGATGTCGAGGATCGCCGTGTCGGCGCCGGCCGGCCTGCGCAGCTCCGCCTCGGCGACCGTCGCGGCGTTGCGCATCGCCCGGAGCCGGGCGGTGTGGGCGTCGCGGGGCAGGCTCTCCACCGTGAGACTCTCGCCGGCGACAGGCCAGTGCCGGCTCGTTCCCGTCCAGCCGTCGAGGGGGATGCCGACGAAGCTGTCGGCGCGGGCGCGCAGGGTCATGGGCGGACCTCCGCGGAGGCGACGGCGAGCGGATTGGGCAGGCCGGCATAGTGCGCCAGGGGATCGGTCACGTCCGTGTTCTCGTTGATGTTGCGGAAGCAGATCATGAAGTTGCCCTTGCTCCCGAGGGTGGGGGCGTCGAGCAGGAGGCGCAGGCAGGTCTTGTCGGGCAGATCCGTCCCGGCGAGCGCCTCGACGAAGCGGCGCAACCGCCCGATGAGCACGGCCTCCCGTGCCAGTCCCGCGATGGCGATCGCGCCGATCACCGCGAAGACGCTGTTGACGACGAGGTAATAGGCCATGATCCGCGCGGCCTCTCCGGCGGTGAAGCGGTGGCCGGATCCGAGGTCGAGCCCCGGCGCGGCCTCGGCGAGGACGGGCAGGAACTCGCGCACGAAGCCCGTGCCCTGGCAGTCGCGGAAGAAGGCCTCGGCCGGCCAGCCGTCGTCGAGGCCGAGGACGAGGTTCTGCTGGTGCGCACCGAACAGCAGGCCGAACGCGCATTGCATGCCGAGGAGCGGCCCGACCACGAGGTCGAGGAAGCTTCCGAACCAGCGCAGGGCCACGGTCTCGGCCCCCTGCGCGCCGCCGCCCTCCCGCTCGGCGATGCGCAGGATCGTGTCGGCGAGCGCGCTGCCCCGCCCGTCCGGATCAATCTCGCACAGGGCGGCCAGGACCGCCGCCGGGCGCTGCCCGGATCCGCGGAAGGGGTTGTCGCGCAGCGCGACGATCGTCTGCGGCAGCACCGCACCGTCGGCGCCGCGCAGGGCGAGGTAGCCCGGCTCGCCGAGGATGTGGAAGCGCGGCCAGCGCGCCGCGATCGCCGCCCCGATCGGCCCCTGCAGCAGCGCGTCGACCGCGAGGCCGCGCGCGCACTCGACCGGCTTGATCAGGCGCAGCGAGTTGGTGAGCCGGAGGCTCAGCGAATGCTTGAGCATGACGCGCGCGTGCGGCGCGTAGAGGCTGCGCAGGGAGGTCGTGGCGAACCACGGGCTGCCGCTGGAGCCGTGGTCGATCAGTTGCCCTGAGCGGAACAGGGTATCGACCGCGGGATCGAGGGTGAGCCGGGCCGCCTGCCAGGGATGCATCGGCAGGAGGACGCGGCCCTCCGCCGCCGCCGTGATCCGCCGGTCGAGGGCGGGATCCTCCGCGGCGAGGCCGGCGCTGAGATCCGCGGCGGTCTCGGCCCGCGAACTGCCCTGCACGACCGCGTCGGGCGCGGCCGACCACCAGCGCAGGGGAAAGCCCCGTCCGTATTCGGGCGCGAAGGTGCGCGCATCCTCGGACGTGAACCCGTCGCGGCTGCGCGGGGTCGGGTGCACCGCATGGCCGAAGCGCAGGGCCCGCTCGGCCTCCTGGAAGCTCGGGTCGGCATGCAGGCCGAGGCCGGGCGCGGGGGCGCGGGCGAGCGCGTCCTCGATGGCGGACAGGCTCTGGAAGACCCGGCCCAGGAAGGCTGGCGCGGCCCGCGCCGCCTCCAAGCCGACGATGGTCGGCTCATGGGCGACCGCCGCGGCGAATTCCGCGAAGGCAATGATCCGGGCGGGCACCCCGGCGCAGTGCTCCCGGAACGGGAGACGGAACACGTGCAGGCCGACCGAGGAGCGGTGAACGACCGCGATCTCCACCACGGAGCCGCGGCTCGGCAGCGGGATGCACAGCCGCCCAGCGCCGGGGCCGGCTTCCATCTCCGCCTCGGCGGCCGGGGCGAACGACCAGCCCGTCCACTCCCGCAGGAGGCTGTTCAGGAAGCCGCGCGCCGAGATCTCGCAAGCAACGTCGGCCAAACAGATGCCCGGATCGACCATACGTCCATCTCCATCCCGCGATTTTTGTCGATATATGAAGATAGATTGCGAAGCAATCCCGTTTGTACACTATGGAATTATTTCAAAACTACATAAGACGTTTTGCAATCATGCCGGCCGATGCGCTAAGACGGCGCCTCTCGACGAGGCGCCCATGGTCCCACACCCGATCGGCACGTCCGGACGCGCGGCGGCGCGGCTCTCCCTCGCGGCGGCTTCCGTGGGCTTCGGTCAGTCGGCCGTCCTAGCGCTGGTGCCGGTGATCGCCGCGCGTACCGGGCTCGACCCGGCCGCGATCGGGGGCGTCGCCCTGCTCGGATCGGTGGTGTTCCTCGTCTGCGCACCGGCCTGGGGGCATTGGGGCGGCGCATGGCGCCTGCGGCGCCTGTTCGGGGGCCTCACGGCGCTGATGGTGCTCGGCCACGGCCTGTTCGGCCTGGCTCTGGTGCTGCCGGGCCTGCCCGCGGCCGCGGCGCTGGGCCTGCTCGCCGCGTCGCGGATCGCCTACGGGGCGGGCGCGTCCGGGGTGATGCCCCATGCCCAGGCCGCGCTGGTGCGCGGCCTGCCGGCGGCGCTGCGCCCGGCGGCCCTCGGGCGGCTCGGCGCCGGCCTCTCGGTCGGCCGCATCCTCGGCTCGCTGGTGATGGCGGCCGGCCTGTTCGGGGCGGTCGCGCCGCTCCTCGCGCTGGCAGTGAGCCCGCTCCTGCTGCTCGCGGCGCCGAACCTCACCGGCGGGCCCCGGCCGGCGCGGGGCGGGGCGGGGCTGGCCTTCCTGCGCGCCGCGGCGCCGCTCCTGGCGATCGGCTTCGCGCTGACCGTCGGCCTCGGGCAGATCCAGATCGTGCTCGGCCTGTTCCTGCAGCGGCGCTTCGGTCTCGGCGCCGAGGCGGCCACCGGGCTCGCCGGGGTGATCTTCGCGCTGGTGGCGGTCGCGACGATCCTGACGCAGCTCCTCGTGGTGCCCCGTCTCGGCCGGGATCTCGGGCGCAACCTGTCCCTGGGGCTCGCCGGGTTCGCGGCCGGCTCCGGCCTGATCGCCCTGGCGCCGGCCCCGTGGCTCGCCGGGCTCGGCGCGGTCCTGGCGGGCGCCTGCCTCGCCGTCGCGACGCCGACCTACACCGCGGCCCTGGTGGCCCGGGTGCCGGAGGGCGCGCAGGCCGCAGCGGCGGGCTGGCTGGCGAGCGCGCACGTGCTGGGCCAGGGGATCGGCGCCCTGAGCGGCGGCGCGGCCTTCCGGATCGCCCCGACCCTGCCGCCCTGGCTCTGCGCGGCGCTCGGCCTCGCGCTGATCCCCGCGGCCCTGCGGCTCGGCAGGGGACCGAGCCATCAGGACGGCCCCCGGCCGGTGCCGAGCAGCCGCACGGTCGCCACCGTGGCGGCGCCCGAGAGCAGCGTGGCGAGCCCGAACAGGGCGCCGTAGCCCAGGAGGTCGGCGAGCTTGCCCGAGATCAGCGAGCCGACGAAGTAGACGATGAGCTGCGCGCAGGCGAGGATCGTGAAGTCGGTGCCGGGCTGGTCGGTCGAGGAAACCGCCATGAACAGGCTGTAGAGCGCCACGATCTCCATGTAGCGGATCAGCGTCTGGAACCCGGCCGCGCCGAAGAGCGGCCACAGGCCGACCACGGTGCCGAAGGCGTGCGCCGCGAACAGGGCGAAGCACAGGGTGCGCGCGGCCCCGAGCAGGCCGAGCGTGGCGGCGGTGCCATAGCGGCGCACCAGCAGCGCGGCGATGCCCGATCCGGCGAGCCCCGCCGTCGCCGCCGAGAGGCCCGACAGGTAGCCGATCCGGTCGAGCGGCACGCCGGCATCGACGAGGTAGGGCCCCTCCATCGCCTTCACGAGACCCTCGCTGACCCGGTAGGTCAGGGCGACCCACAGGATGGTCCGCACCTCCGGCCGCCGCAGGAAGGCGCCGATCGAGGGGCGCGGCGCGCTCCGGCCGGGCACGGGATCGCCCTCGCGCATGCAGAAGGCGGCGGCGAGCGGCGGCAAGCAGAAGGCGGCGGCGGTGAGCAGCATCACCGCCCAGCCGGCATGGTGGTAGAGGACGAGGCTCAGCGTCCCGCCCACCACCACGCCCAGGGCGACCGAGCCGCCCTGGATGGCGTTGCCGATGGCGCGGTCCTCGGGCCGCAGCCGCATCACCGCGTAGCCGTCGGTGGCGATGTCCTGCGTCGCGATCAGCAGCGCGGCGACGAAGCCGATTCCGATCAGGCCGGGCACGTCGGTGGGGCCGAGCGGCAGCATCGCCAGGATGCAGCCGATCACGCCGACCTGGGTGACGATCACCCAGCCCGCCCGGTGCGCCCGCGCGAAGGGCCGGACCCGGTCGACCACCGGTGCCCAGAGGAACTTCAGCACGAGCGGCAGGAACAGCAGGCTGAGGTAGCCGATCGCCGCCCGCGAGACGCCGGCCTCGCGCAGGATCGGCGGCAGCGCGGCCGCGATCAGGTAGGAGGGGATCGCCTGCGCCATGTAGAGCGCTGCCAGCACGGCGAAGAGCCGCAGCCGCTCGGACCGGGCGGCGCTCACGCGCGGAAGTCCTTCACCGTCGCCCGGGCGACCGCTTCGTCGGGCGCGATCCGGATCGGAAAGCGCCAGAGCCGGCGGAACACGTCCGCGCCCGCTTCGGTGAAGCCGGGCCGCACGAGGACGAGGCCGCGGCAGAGCCGGTCGAGGTCGGCGCGGGTGCGCTTGAACCACAGGTTCTGCGCGCGTTCCCCGGCCGGCGAGAGCTTGCCGATTCCGCCGAGCACCAGGATCAGCGCGAAGGGCCGGGCCTGCGCGCCGATCCGCTCCAGGGCGTCAAGATAGGCGTCCTCGTCGCCGGGTTGCGGCGGCCCGAGCCAGCGCAGGACGACGAGGCCGTCCGTCTCCTCCACGGCGACCATCGGCTCAGAACGTCTTGCGGTAGCCGACCGTGACGGTGCGCCCGAGCCCGTAGACGGTCAGGTTGCGCACCGAGGTCGCGGTGGGGTTCCAGTAAGCGGCGTCGAACAGGTTGTCGACGGAGGCGTAGAGCTCGCCGCCGGCCAGGGGCGCGCCGACGGAGGCGTTCACCGTGAAGGCGTCCTTGAGGCGGTAGCGGGTGCCCACGAGGTCGATGCGGGCGTCGCGGCCGCTGAAGCCCTCGCCCTCCAGGCGGAACGATACGCCGTTCTCGAACAGGTAGGTGCCCGAGACCGTGGCGCGGAAGGGCGCGCCGATGCGGTTGTTGGGCAGATAGCTGTCGAGGCGCCCGTCCCGGTTGGTGTCGTAGCGGCCCTCGCGGTAACCCAGCACGGTGCCGAGGCTGAGCTGCTCGGTCACCTGCGCGTTGCCGGTGAACTCGACGCCGTAGATCATCTCCTTCTGCTGGCTGAGCCGGCTGGTCAGCGGATCGAAGGTCGTGCCCTCGTCCGAGGTCGAGACGAAGCCGCCGAGGGAGCCGGAAAAAATCCCCACCCGGCCGCGGATGCCGAAATCGTAGGAGTTCACGATCTGCGCCTGCGGGGCGATGCTGGAATACGCGATGGTGGTGCCCGCCGGCAGGCAGAAGGGTCGCGCCACCGGGCAGGCATAGGCGAGCGACAGGCCGGCCCGCCGCGTGAAGGCGCCGATATCGGCGAGCGCGTAGCCCTGGCTGAAGCCGCCGTAGAGGTCGATGCCGGGCAGGAGGTTGAAGGTCGCGCCCGCGTTGAAGGTCGGGGCCGCGTAGGAGAAGCGCCCGCCCGTGACGGCGAGGGCCGGCAGCACGAAGGTGGAGTAGCCGAGGGCGTTGCGGGCGGCGGTCGCCGCGAAGGTGGTCGGCCGCGTGTAGCCCGCCACGTCGAGGTCGAAATGCTCGTAGCGCATGCCGGCGCGGAGCGTCAGCCGCTCGCCCAAGGGCAGCTGCAGCAGGGCGAAGCCGGCATAGCTGTTCTGCTGGAGCGGCGTGAACACGTCCGCGCCGTCGCGGGACCGCTGGCGCGTGGATTCCGCGATCACGTCGGTGCCCCAGGTCAGCTTCATCCCGGGGAGGAGGACGCTCAGGTCCGTGTCGAGGGTCAGGTTGATGCCGCCGCGCTCGGTCGCGAGGGCGGACTGGTTGGCGAGGCTCGTGGGCGCGGTGGGCCTCAACGAGTAGGTCACGAACGGGTTCGCCGGATAGGCGAATTCCGTATAGTTGAAGCGCTTGTTGATGTCGTTGAAGAATCCGAGCAGCGACAGCGACCCGAGCGGCGTGTCGCGGTCGGTGTAGCGCAGGTACAGCGATCGGGTGTCCTCGGCCACCGGCAGCCCGGGGTAGAGCCGCGCGTAGTTCGGGCGCGCGTAAGCGCCGGTGTAGTCCGTCAGGTAGCGCGGGTCCTGGTTGAGCAGGATCTGGGTGAGGCCGAACTCCACGCGCTTGGCGAGGTCGAGGTCGTAGCCGAGCCGCATGTTGATGTTGCCGAGCTGGAAGCGGTCGCCGCCGCCCTGGCCGAGCTGCCCGTCGGAGGGCATCTCCCGGCCCTTGCCGTCATAGGTGCGGCCGGCGAAGCGGCCCGATCCGGTGAAGGCGTAATCGACGCCGTCCGGCACCTTGCCGGTCACGCTGATCGACGTCTCCGGCGCGAGCCCGTGGACGGGATCGGCCGTGAAGGTCCGCAGGGCGGTGTTGACGGTGACGACCGGCTTCCCGTCGGTGGGGCGGCGGGTGATGAAGTTGACCGTGCCGCCGGTGGCGCCCGCGCTGTAGAGGCTGGAGGCGCCCGCCACCACCTCGATCCGCTCCACGCTGTTGAGGTCGATCAGGTTGAGGATGCGCGAGACGTCGCGCAGGGGCGTGTTCACCGGCACACCGTCGATCAGGACCAGGAGGTTGCGCCCGCGAAAACTCTCGGACGCGCTGGAGATCGTGCCGTTCGGCGCCGAGAAGCCCGGGACCAGCTTCGCCAGCACGGACGAGGGGCTCGACGTCAGGGCGAGCTGCTGGCGGATCTGCTCCCGGTCGACCACCTGGACGCTCTGCGGCACGTCCTCGGTCCGCCGCGGGGCGCGGGTGGCGGTCACCGAGATCTCGTCGAGGGCGACGGTCGGCCCGGCCGTCTGCGCGGAGGTCTGCGCCTCGGCCGGACCGGCCAGGATCGTCCCCGCACCGAGGATCGCCACGAGACCGACATACCGCATGACGCTGAGACCCACCCTTGTGCGCACCCGTCGAGGCGCTTCGTTGCTGCCTTGCCCTTTCCGCCCGTGTAAAACGAGCCGGAGATCAGCGCAGACCGCAGTTTGAAATTTGTCTAATGAGAGATTTTAGAGACGACCGACCGCAGTTCGGCAGTAGAACTCTCAAAATCCCTCGACATCATCTTGGGCCTCTAGCATGGTGACTGGCCGTCCGCTTGGACTCGGGCGAGCAAGAGTACGGACTGCTGCGCAGGATCCGGCTGCATTGGGCGTACGATGACGAAGCGGACGGATCCGGTCGGGGCTGCGGCCTTGCAGGCAGACGGCGCGGCCCCGATGGGCGTCCGCCAGGTCGAGCCAGTCGGCGGTGCGCTTCCGCAGACGATCGCGGGGCCAGGTGCACTTCCCTTCCGCGGGCGGACCGCGATCCGCCTGGAGCCCGATCTCGGCATCGCCTCGGTGTTCGGGCCGTCCCGGACCTGGCGTGACGATGCGCCGACCGACCGCCTCCTTTTGGTGCGGCCGGCGGTCGGGCGCCTCCAGGTGACGCAGGGCGGGCGGACGCTGGCCTGCTGTTCGCGCGACGCGTTGCTCGTCGCGGCGAGCCGAAGCGCCGTGTTCGCCGCGACGGCCGTCGAGCGGATCGACGTCCTGGCGATCGAGCGGTCCCGGCTCGCGGGGCCGCTCGCCGCCCTCGAAACCGGCTTCCTCCGGCGGATCGGGCGGGACCATCCGGGCCTGCAGACCCTGACCGCCTATGCCGCGGGGCTGCTGCGCGGGCTGATCCCGATTGCCACCTCCGGGCTGGCAGAGCTTGCCCGGGCGCACTTGGCCGAACTCCTCGCCTGCATCGTGCGCGAGCCCGACCTTCCGGCGAACGGGCCCGTCCCGAGCCGGCGCGATCAGCGGATCCAGGCGCTCAAGGCCGAGGTCGAGCAGCGCCTCGGCAGCCCGGACCTGAGCCTGGACACCGTGGCCCAGACCCAGCGGATCTCGAGCCGGCAGATCCAGGCGATGTTTCAGGCGGCGGGCGAGACCTTCTCGGGCTTCGTCCTCGCCCGCCGCCTCGACCGTGCGATGCAGCGCCTCACGGACGGCGGCGACGCGCGGCCGGTCAGCGCCATCGCGTTCGACGTCGGCTTCAGCGACCTATCGTACTTCAACCGGACTTTCCGTAGGCGCTTCGACCTCACCCCGTCGCAGGCTCGACAGTTGCTCCGCAGGACAGACCGGTTCTAGGCCGGCGGTGCGGGGCGAGTCGGGGCCGCGGACGGGTCAAGTGCCCCCGATTCCCGGCGGGTCATCGGCTGGAATGCTGGCGGCGGAGCCACCTGGTCTGCTTCATGCGGCGCTCGGTCGATGAGGGCTGCGAGGATTTCAGAGCGTTTAAAAGAACCATCGTTCGATGAAGCGGCAGACGATGTGGATGGAGGCGAAGGTCGAGAAGGCAAGGTGGATGTCAGCCCGTCGCTCGTAGCGGACGGCGAGGGCGGAACTGGGCGAACTAAGCCAGGGTCCCCTCATCCTGAGCTTGTCGCAGGATCGACAACCCACCGATGGCGTCCCAGCCGTTGGCTGCTCTCGATCCCGCGCCGGGCGATGCGGTGCTGGATGCGACGGCGGGGGAACGCCTGACGACAGCGGCGGTGATCGTGGGCCTTGTCGGCATGCAGCCGCGCGGGTCGCTTGCGCGGTCGTCCCCAGCCCTGACGGAATGGCGGGACAGCATTCACGACCGCTTCCAGCACCTGGCCGTCATGTACGTTGGCGCCCGTCAGCTTGAGCGCGAGGGGATGCTCATCGCGTCGGTGAGGTCGTGACGCTTCGTGCTTGGCTTGCCGCGATCGGCTGGGTTTGGTCCCGTCGCCGGGCGGCCTTTTTTGTGCCGATGGAAGCGCTGTCGCGGGAGCCCGGCTGAAGTCGATACCGTTCTGATGCCCGAGCCGGTCGAGCAGCGCCTGCTGACGGCGGTCCCACACCCAGGCGCCTTCTGCCCAGTCCCGCAGGCGCCGCCAGCAGGCCATACCCGAGCCGCAGCCCATCTCTCGGGGCAGCAGTTCCCGAGGCGCGCCTAAGCGCAGCACGAACAGGACCCCCGTCAGCGCCCCGCGGTCGCACAATCGAGGACGACCGCCTTTCGGCTGGCCGGTTCAAGCCGCGGCAACGGTGCAATCTCATCCCAAAGGCCATCGAGGAGGAGCAGTCTCGCCATCGCCTCTCAACGGGCCACAGCCGGTTTTGTAAGACGCTCTCAACCGACAAACATCGTACTCAGAGGCCGACATACCCGCTGCACACCCGAGATCCGCGGTTAGCGATAGCAAGGATCTAGCAGGGCGTGCGCCGACAAACTTCAGTTACCGGCACAACCGGCCACGCCTGTCGGCCAGGCCGGAGAGCCGGGCCGACAGAGGGGGTTACGACGACGCGTGCCCCGCTGAACCACCCTCCCCCCGGCACCGCTCCTCGCAGGCCGGGCGCTCGCGAATGCGGATCTTCGCCTGTCATCTCGGGAGGCGGAGCGGAACCCGGACAACGCCGGCCGATCGAGGCCATCCTCGACCTGCGCCCCGGAACGGCGAGACCGCTCGTCCCACTCCCGGCAGGTCGCCGGTCCCGGGAAGCTTCCGCCCCACCGCGCCCTTGCCGGATCGGCAAGGGCCATCCGCGCCGGCGTGACCCCGCACGGCGGAGCCGCGGCGAATTTCGTTGTCGATCCGTCTCACGGGCGACCGTCGCCCCACCGCGTTACAGCACATTATAACCTACAATCGTTCTAAAATAACAGATGACCTCGTTGTTCGCTTGTATTACACAAATACTTTGGGGTGTTATTCATTCTTATATTGTATTTACATTTTTGTACCGGTAATTCGCGTACACTGCATTGACGCGCACTTAATTCATGGGCTTACTGCGCGATAATTCCAGCAGGCCGCTGAAAACTCGGCGGGGGCCCGATGCAGAAAATTCCGCTCGATGTTTCCGCATGCGCGGATGTCGGCCTCGGAGATGGCGAAGTCTGTAGCCGACGTTGCGAACGGCGCGCCCGCCGGGGCGTGAGCCAGCGGATGGCCGGGGACGCTTCGAGCCGCACCGCGAAACAGGATCTCGTCTTTCGGAAGACGAGGCGCCCGACCGGCTCGACCCACATCGAGCGGCGTCAAGCATCCAGCTGTTCCGGCCGGGACGAATGCGAAGATCGTCGCCATACCAAAGCGCGAGTTCATCATTCGATCATGATCTTCTAACTTTTATGACATATCCATCATTCGTTCACGCGCGATGGATCATCATAGCATCGAAGCGATCGATGTTTTTGAAGTCCCGAAGACTTGAAGGCCGGAGATGAACCTTTCAACGATTGTCGACGTCAAGCGGCCGACCTCCCTCGACGAGGTCCAGGGCTGGCATGACGGGTATTCGTGGCTGGCCGGCGGCACCTGGCTGTTCTCCGAGCCGCAGGTGGCGGTCGATACGCTGATCGATCTCGACCGGCTGGGCTGGGCGCCGCTGACGGTGACCGAGGCCGGGCTCGAGATCGCCGCGACCTGCCGGATCGTCGAGTTGCACGATTTCGCCGGGCCGGCGGAATGGCACGCGGTGCCGCTGTTCCGGCACTGCATCGATTCGTTCCTGATGTCGTTCAAGATCTGGAACGCCGCCACCATCGGCGGCAATGTCTGCATGTCGCTGCCCGCCGGCGCGATGATCTCGCTGACGGCGGCGCTCGAGGGGGTCTGCACCCTGTGGCCGCGGGACGGTGCGCCGCGTACCATCCCGGTCGCCGACTTCGTCACCGGCAACCACGCCAACGTTCTGGGGCCGGGCGAATTGCTGCGCAGCATCCACCTGCCTGCCGCGGCGCTCACGAAGCGAACGGCGATGCGGCAGGTCTCGCTGACCAAGCACGGGCGCTCGGCCGCCCTGATCATCGGCACGCTGGGCCAGGACGGCACGGACTTCCTGCTGACGGTGACGGCGGCGACGCCCCGGCCGGTGCAGATCCGCTTCCCCGCCTGCCCGTCCGCCGAGGAGCTGGCCCGCGCCCTCGACGCACGCCTGCCGCCCGACGCCTACTTCGCCGACGTCCACGGCTCGGCCCCCTACAAGCGCCACGTCACGCAGTACCTGGCCGAACAGATCCGTACGGAGCTCGCGTGACCCAGTATTCGATCAACGGCCGCGCCTACGCCGCCGAGCCCGCCCCCGGCCAGTGCCTGCGCACCTTCCTGCGCGACCTCGACGTGTTCGGGGTCAAGAAGGGCTGCGACGCCGGCGATTGCGGCGCCTGCACCGTCCATATCGACGGCAAGCCGTTCCATTCCTGCCTGGTCCCGGCCTTCCGGGCCGAGGGCCGTGAGGTCACCACCATCGAGGGCCTGGCCGCCGCCGACGGCGCGCAGCATCCGATGCAGCAGGCGTTCCACGACGCGCAGGCGTTCCAGTGCGGGTTCTGCACCGCCGGCATGATCATGACCGCGGTGACGCTGACCGACGCGCAGAAGGAGGATCTGCCCCACGCCCTCAAGGGCAACCTCTGCCGCTGCACCGGCTACCGCTCGATCAACGATGCGCTGCATGGCCGCTGCAACATCGAGGCGGACTTGGCCGGCAAGGCGCTGGGTGCCAGCCTGCCCAATCCGTTCACCGATTCCATCCTCACCGGCAGCGCCCGCTACACGATGGACGTCGCGGTGGCGGACCTGCTGCACCTGAAGGTGCTGCGCTCGCCCCACGCCCATGCCCGGATCGTGGTGATCGACGACCAAGCCGCCCGGGCGGTGCCGGGAGTGGTCGCGGTCTATACGTGGCAGGACGTGCCCAAGCGCCGGTTCAGCTCGGCGCTCCACGAGGACCACCTCGTCGATCCCGACGACATCCTGCTGCTCGACAATGTCGCGCGCTTCGCCGGCCAGCGGGTCGCGGCCGTGATCGCCGAGACCGAGGCGGCGGCCGAGGCCGGCTGCCGGGCCCTCAAAGTGACCTACGAGGTCCTGCCGGCAGTGTTCGATCCCGTCGCCGCCATGCAGCCTGGGGCGCCGATCCTGCACGACAAGGAGCACGTCACCGGCGACAGCAACATCTTCTGCACGCTCCAGGGCGAGATCGGCGACGTGGAGGCGGGCTTCAGGCAAGCCGACGTGATCCACGAGGAGACCTACTCGACCACCCGGGTCCAGCACACGCACCTGGAGACGCACGGCTCGATCGCCTGGCAGGGCGAGGACCAGCGCTGGCACGTCCGCACCAGTTCGCAGGCGCCGTTCGCGGTCCGGCAGAAGCTCGCCTACGTCATGGGCGTCCCGCACCGGGACATCCACGTCTTCACCGAGCGGGTCGGCGGCGGCTTCGGCGGCAAGCAGGAGATGGTCTCGGAAGATCTCGTCCTGTTCGCCACGATGAAGCTCGGGCGCCCGGTGAAATGGGAATGGACCCGGGAGGAGGAGTTCATCGGCGCCACGACGCGCCACCCGATGACCACCCGGGTCAAGATCGGCGCCCGCCGCGACGGCACGCTGACGGCGCTCGACGTGGAAGTGGTGTCCAACACCGGGGCCTATGGCGGCCACGGCGGCGAAACCCTGGGGGCCGCGATGGCCAGCCCGATCGCGGCGTATCGCTGCCTCAACAAGAAGGGCATCGGCCACGCCGTCTACACCAACATGGTGCCGGCCGGGGGCTTCCGCGGCTACGGCGCTTCGCAGACCACCTTCGCGATCGAATGCGCGATCGACGCCCTGGCTCGCCAGCTCGGCATCGATCCGTTCGCGATGCGGCGTTTGAACGTCGTGCAGCCCGGCGACAACATCGAGTCGATCTGGAAGGAGCCGAGCGACGCCAGCTTCGGCAGCTACGGCGTCAGTGAGTGCCTCGACATCGTCGAGCGCGAGCTCGAGAAGGGCAACGGCGTCGCCAAGCCCGAGGGCGCGGACTGGGCCGAGGGCACCGGCGTGGCGCTCGCCATGCTGGAATGCGGACCGCCGACCGAGCATCGCTCGGGCGCCGCGATGCACCTGCGCCCGGACGGGACCTACCACCTCGCCTGCGGCTCGACCGAGATGGGCAACGGCATCACCACGGCGCACAAGCAGATCGCGGCTTCGATCCTGGGCGCGCGCGCCGAGGATGTCGCAATCATCAACGCCGACACCGACCGCACCCCCTACGACACCGGCACCTTCGCCAGCACCGGCACCGTGGTCGGCGGCAAGGCGGTGCACCTGGCCGCCGAGGCCATGGCCGAGGACATCCTGGCCTTCGCCAGCCGCCATACCGGGATTCCCGTGGAGCAGTGCCGGCTCGACACCGATGGCGGCGTGCTCTGCGGCAACCGGCGCCTGACCCTCGCCGAGCTCCACGCCGAGGGCACCAAGGTCGACCATCGCTTCATGGTCAGCCGGAAGTCCTATCTGTCGCCGCGCACCATCGCGTTCAACGTGCAGGGCGTGCGCCTCGCGGTCCACCGGGTCACCGGCGAGATCCGGGTGCTGCACAGCGTCCACGCCGCCGATATCGGCAAGCCGATCAACCCGATGCAGTGCCGCGGCCAGCTCGATGGCGCGGTCGGCATGGGCTACGGCTGGGCCCTGGTCGAGACCATGGTGCATGACGGCGACGGCCGCATGGTCAACCCGCAGCTGCGCAACTGCCGGATCCCGACCTTCGCGGACACGCCCCACACCGACATCTTCTTCGCCGACACGGTCGATCGGATCGGGCCGCTCGGAGCCAAGTCGCAGGGCGAGTGCGGCATCAACCCCGTGGCCCCGGCCGTCTCGAACGCGCTGGCCGACGCAACCGGCGTGCGCTTCGCCCACCTGCCGTTCACCCCGGACCGCCTGTTCGAAAAGCTCGCCGCTTCATGAGCGCGCCCGCGGCAAGCGTCAGCATCGTCACCCAGACCACCGTCCGGCCCGAGAGCGCCGACGCCTTCGCCCGCTGGCAGGGTGATACCAGCGCCGTGGTGGCGACCTTTCCGGGTTTCATCGAGCAGCGGCTGATGCCGCCGCACCCGCCGCTGCAGGTCGATTGGGTGATCCTGCAGCGCTTCGACAGCCTGGACCATGCCCGGCATTGGCTGGGCTCGCCGGAGCGTCAATCCCGGATCGAGGGCGCCGCCCCGATGCTGGTCGGCCGCGACGACGTCCACATCGTCACCGACGCGGCCAGCGCCGCCCGCACCGCCCCGGTCTCGGCGGTGATCAGCACCCGGGTGAAGCCCGGGCTGGAGGCCGAATACCTCCGCTGGGAGCAGAAGGTCGCGGCCGCCCAGTCGAAGGCGCCGGGGCTGCAGGGCTACCGGTTCGAGCCGGCCGTGCCCGGCGTGCAGGAGGACTTCGTCGCGATCCTGCGTTTCGACAGCGATGCCAACCTGCAGGCGTGGCTCGATTCCCCCGAGCGCCACGCGCTGATCGAGGAGGCGGCGCCGCTGACCGCGGAATTCCACACCCGGACGGTGCAGAGCGGCTTCGAGCAGTGGTTCCGGGACGCGACCCCGGAGGGCGCGCCGCCGCCCCCGGCCTGGAAGATGAACATGATCGTCCTCCTGATGCTCTACCCGACGGTGTTCCTCTGGGGCCTGCTGATCGGCACGCCGCTGCTGTCGCGGACGCTGAACCTGGATTTCCCGGTGGCCCTGTTCATCGGCAACGTCGTCAGCGTGCTGATCACGTCGCGCCTGGTGCCGTGGGCCGCCGAAAGGATGCGCTGGTGGCTGGTACCCGCGAAGGACCGCAAGGCAGCGGTCGATCTCCAGGGCGCCGGGTTGCTGGCGGCGATCTATGCGGGCCTGATCCTGGTCTTCTGGAAAGTGCTGTGAGCGGCGCCGGCGCGGTAGGCGCCCTTCTTCCCCTCCCCTCCGTCGGCGACCGGATGCGCACATCGTCGACGGACGAGAGCGACGGCTCGACTCAAGCGCGCCTCCCTCCCCCCTCTGCGGGGGAGGGTACCCTGCGCAGCAGGGGGGGAGAGGGGCAGCGCGACGTCTCAGGATGTATCGGGCGGCGCGACTTTTCCGGCAGCGGCGCTCCCCTCTCCCGACCCCTGCTAACGCAGGGGCCACCCTCCCCCGCGGAGGGGGGAGGGAAACGCGCATCTCACCAACCGCTGCGGACGGGCTTGCTGATCGCGGCCTCACTGCTGGCGCAAGCGCATCTCGCCGGCACGGCCCGAGCCCTCGACGAGCCTGCGCCACCCACGCAAACCGTCCCCGCCCCGCCGAAGCCCCCGGAGGCCGGGGTGCCGCTGGCCGCCGCGACCGTGATGGCCGCGCCGCCGCCGTCGTTCTTCTCCTTCTCGGACACGGTGGTCAGCTATCGCTTCCAGGGTCCGGCCGCGGAGCCCGGCCTCACCGTGACGCGGCCGGACGGCACCGTGAAAGGCCGGCAGGAGGCCCGTGAAGTCCCCAAGAACGTGTTCAACCTGTTCCACGCCAATTCCTGGGCCTACGGCACCAACCTGATCTCGCTGGACATCCTCCGGTCCGGATCCCAGGATCCGGCGGGCGACCAGCGGGTCTTCGACAAGGGGGTCGGCGCTACGGAGGTCTACCTGATCTACCGGGGCGTGCTGAGCCCGAACAAGATCTTCGACACGACAGTCTTCGCCATCCCGGGCCTGGTGAAGGATATCGGGCTGTCGTTCGGAGCCGACATCAACACCAAGGACACGACGTTCGATTCCGAGAAGCGCGCCGGCACCTTCGGCCTCAGCTTCGCCTTCGACGTGCCGGCCGGGTTCGTGAACCTGAAGGTCCAGGGCTACAAGGAATTCTCCCGCAACGGCTTCGCCGGCACGGCACCGAGCGAGGAGTCCCGCCTACCGGTCATTCCGGGCTTCGATTACGCGCATTTCCGCAGCGTCGAGTACAAGATGACGCCGGAATTCGAGCTGACCTACACGATCCCGCTGGCCTTCACCGGCCTGCCCCTGGCGCTGGCCGGCTTCAACACCCTGATCCTGCCCAAGGGCCGCTACGGCCTGATCAACGAAAACCAGACGCGGGCGGAATTCGTCTCGCAGACCAACCTGGTCCTGGATATCGGGCAGCTGGTCGACAACGCGCCCAACCGGTTCGAGGCGTTCGTCGGCTTCCAGTACTGGCACAACAAGTTCGGCGGCGATCCGCGGCACACCCCCAACACCGAGGAGAAGGCGCTGATCGCCGGCGTCGCCTTCCACCTCAAGTAGGATCGCCGGACTGGGCGCGCAGCGCGCGCGGCGAGAAGCCGAAGCGCTGGCGGAACGCGCGGTTGAAGGTCGGCACGTCGGTGAAGCCGCAGGCATACGCGATGGTGGCGATCTTCATCCCGGCGGTGCGCGGCGCCGCCAGGCGGCGATGGGCGAGATCGAGGCGGGCATCGCGGATCGCCGCCGCGACGCCGTCGGTGGCAGCGAAAGCCCGGTACAGCTGAGCGCGGGACAGGCCGAGCGCCGCGTGGATCTCGGCCGGACCGAGGCGCGGGTCGTGAAGCCGGCGCACGATATGGGCGCGGGCCAGGGACAGCACCGTCTCGCAGGTGAGCGCCGCGCCCGGCCGCTCCGCCGGATCCCGGACGAGGGTGCCCAGCAGGTGCAGCACGCCCGCGACCGCGACCTGCGCCTCGCTCTCCGACATCCAGGCGGCCGAGGCGGCGAAGGCGTGGACCGCCGCCTTGAACGCGGCATGCCCGGGTCGGTCGGCGATGCATCGCCCCGCGAAGGCATCGACGGTGCCGATCCGGGCCTCGAAGGTCGCCCGCGGCAGCGCCAGCCGGATCTCCGCATAGTCGCTCTGGGTGCCGGCCACGAGGGGCCGCTGGCGCGACAGGAAGCTGATGTCGCCGGCCCCGAGGCGCCCGCCGCGCTCGCCCTGCTGCTGATAGCCGATCCCGTCGAGCGCTAAGCCGATCACCACCGTCTCGGAGGCGTTCCGGTCGACCTGGCGGGGGCCGATGGTCAGGCCGACCGAGCTGCTTACCGTATGGGTCAGGCCCCAGTCCGCGCCCGCCACGACGAGGCGCTTGGCCCGGAACGGATCGCGGGGATGCGCCCGTCCGACATCGCCGAACGGCGCCAGCGCGGTGGCCAGCCAGAACTCGAAGGCACGCTTCGGCTCGACGTGGCGGGTCGTCTCGATCGTGCTGGGGACCAGCGCCGGAAGGGACACGCGGCAGGCTCCGACGCGGGCGGATCCCGCGGCGTCCCTGCGATTGCCGGCCATCCCCGCAAAATCAAGAGCCGTTGGTCCACACGCAAAGACTATTTGGCCCGGGGCGTCTGGACGGGATTGCGACGGAGCCGCCGCTCGACCTCGGAGGTGCGGCTTCCAGGCGGAACCCCGACCACGTCGCCGTTCCGGATCGCTTCGCGAATGTTGCGGCGGGCGGCGCGGCCCTCGGTGCCGCCGGGCTGCGTGATCGCCGAATCGCCGGACGGGACCAGCACGGTCTGCGCCTGCGCCGCGCCGGTCAGGCCGATCAGCAGGGCGGCGATCAGGATCCGTAGGGAGGGCATGACGAAAAATCTTTCAGGCTCGACGACCGTATGGCCGCCTCGCCGAGATAGGGCACCGGGCGGCACGCAATGAGCCCTGGCCGCCGACGAGCCGCCGACCCGGCCAACCTGCGGCCGATTGGACCCGCGGGATATCCATCCCGATTCAGAACATATATGGAACATTCAGATGCCGCTGCGCAGGATCAGACAGGAGCCCCGATGGCCCGCTACCGGTTCCACTGCACCAACGGTCTGGAATGCGTGTTCGACGCCCGCGGCGCCGAGATCCGCGCGGCCGGTCGTCTGACTGTCCGGGCACGCCGGGTCGCCGCCGACGTGATGCAGGCCCTGTCCGACCGGACCGACTGGTCCGAATGGCGGGTCAGCGTCCACGATCTCACCGGCCGGCGCGTGCTGGTGCAGCCCTTCGGCCAACTGGTCGGGGACCGGTCCCTGGCGGCCTGACCTGTTTCGCCCCGGCGCGTTTCGTTATCATGCCGGCATGATCCGATCCGCCGGTTCTCGTCCCCGCCGATTCGCCGCCGGCCTCGTGCTCGGCCTCTGCCTGCTCCCGGCCGGCCCCGCCACCGCCCAGGCGCTGCTGCCGTTCACGGGCTTCGCGCCGCTGCCGTCCTTCGCCTGGGAACCAGTCGCGGATGCGAGCCGCTGGACCGGTTCCTATGCAAGCCTGTCGACCGGCTACGCGGTCACCGGCTCTCGGCATTTCGGCAGCTACGCGGGTCCGACGATCGGGTTCGAGGGCGGCCGGATGTGGCAGGAGGGGCCGATCCTCTACGGGATCAGCGGCGGCCTGGATTACTTGGCCGGCCTCGACGGCGCCCTCACCCCGGGCTTCGGGCGCCTCGCCTACAGCCGCGACTTCGCCGGCGCGCTGGAGGTCAAGGTCGGGACCCTTCTGGCGCCGGACGTGCTGCTTTACGCCAAGGCGGGGGCCGCCGCCGTCCACGACACCCTGCGGGTCGGGCCGACCCCGTTCACCCCGCCGCTCACCCGCGAGGACATCGCGATCCTGCCGAACGCCCGCGTCGGGGTCGAATGGGCGGTCACGGACCGCCTCTCCGTGGCTGTCGAGGCCGGCGTGGTGCGCAACGGGCTGCGCTGATGCTTATTTTTATTTTTTGGGTCTCCCGACCAGAACCGTCATTGCGAGCGCGTCAGATGGAAACCAGACCCCGCTGGAGCGCTGCGAGATCGCGCCAGCCATAGGCGACTTCCACGAGCGTGGCCTGCTCCCGCTGCTCCGCCCGCTCACCGACCACGACACCACCGAGGCGCTCGTAGAACCGCCGGGCCATCGCATTGTCGCGCAGCACCCACAGGCTGGCGGCACGATGACCGCTCTGTCGCAGGTGCGTCGCCAGTGCGGCTATCAGGGCGCCGCCGGTCCCGCGCCGCTGCGCAGCTCTCAGAACGTAGATCGCGCTGACCTCACCGTCGAAGCCGTCCGCCGCCAGTTCGGCCGAGCGCTGGGTGCCGCAGGATCCGAATCCCACCAGCCCCGCAGGCCCCTCGGCGACCTCGACCGCCGTGCCGGAATCCGGATCGCCGAGGATCCGCGTCCAGACCGCCAGCCGCGTCTCGACCGTGAGGGCCGCGATCATCGCGGCGGGCAGGAGCCCGGCATAGGTCTCCCGCCAGGCGGCGGCGTGGATCGCCGCGATGGCCGGCGCATCGTCCAGGCCCGCCGGCCGGATCGTCACGGCTGTGGCGCCCTACTTCGGCACGAACGCCCAGTAATCCAGATCGAGGATCACGGCCGGGTCGTAGCCCTCGCCCACCCGGTCCGGGAAGGCGCCGCAGGGCTGGTTCTTGGTGGCCACCGTGCGCAGGCGCAGGAGGCCGACATCGTCGCGGCCGACATCGGCCGCGTCCAAAACCTCGCTCCAGGCATAGACCGTGTCGCCGGCAAAGAGCGGCGCCACGTGGCGGCCGGCATTGATGCCCGCGAGCGCGAAGGCGTTGCCCAGGCCGTTGAAGCTGAGCGCCCGGGCCAGCGAGATCACGTGCCCGCCATAGATCAGCCGGCGGCCGAACCTCGTGTCCTTGGCGGCCAGGCCGTCGAAATGGACCTTGGCGGTGTTCTGGAACAGGCGCGTGGCGATCTGGTGCTCGGCCTCCTCGACGGTCATGCCGTCGACATGGTCGATCTTCTCCCCGACCGCGTAGTCGGCGAAGCGATGCGGGCTGCCGGCGAGCTCCGCATCGTAGGCGGCGGCGGACAGCTTCGGCAGGGCGCCCGCGAGATCCTGCGGATCGACCACCTTGGCCAGCGTCGGCACGTGCTCCTCGGCGATCGCGGCCTCCGGGTCGCGCTTGCGCACCAGCACCCAGCGGCAATAGCTCAGGACGGTCTCGCCGGATTCGTCCGAGCCCACCGAGCGGACATAGACCACGCCGGTCTGGCGGTTCGAGCTCTCCTTGAGGCCGATCACCTCGGAGACGGTCGACAGGGTCTCGCCCGGATAGATTGGCCGGCGGAACCCGCCCTCCGCGTAGCCGAGATTGGCGAGCGCGTTGAGGGAGACGTCCGGCACGGTCTTGCCGAACACCATGTGGAAGGTCAGCAGGTCGTCGAGCGGGCTTTTGGGATACCCGAAGGCCCGGGCGAAGGCGTCCGACGATTGCACCGCGAAGCGTGGGCCGTAGAGGCCGGTGTAGAGGGCCACGTCGCCCACCGTGACGGTGCGGGGCGTGGCGTGGCGGATGGTCTCGCCGAGGCGGAAATCCTCGAAGAACCGGCCTGGATTTGTCTTCACGGTCGCTCGATCCTACTGCGCGTAGATATACGCCTGGGGCACGGCATATTCGTGCAGAAGGCGGCTGATGAACAGCAGCAGCAGGATCAGGATGATCGGCGAGATGTCGACACCGCCGAGATTGGGCAGCAGGTTGCGGATCGGCCGCAGCACCGGCTCGGTGATCCGGTAGAGCACCTCGCCGATCTGGGCGACGATCGGGTTGCGGACATTCACCACGTTGAACGCCACGAGCCAGCTCAGGACCGCGCTGGCGATGAGGACGTAGATGAAGAGCTGGACGACCGTGTCGAAGAGCCAGATCAGGGCGTTCATGCGGGTTCGCGCGTATCCTCGGGGCGCCCGCGCGGCGGCACCGACGATCGGGGCGCGGCGGACGGCGGTGAAACAGGAATTGACAGGCTGAGCCGCCCGCGCCTACAAGGCCGGCGCCTCGACGGGGCTGTAGCTCAGATGGGAGAGCGCCGCAATCGCACTGCGGAGGTCAGGGGTTCGATTCCCCTCAGCTCCACCAGGGGTCCTTGCGCAAATCGCAGGATCCCGGTGGTCTTCGAACCACTCGACTTGTTAGTAGCTTAGCTCGAGCGTCCTGCTTCAGCCGCGTCTCTATCGCGTCTCCAAGGTCGGATCACCGGCCATTCTGCCCCCGGTCTCCAGCGGCCTCATTCCCGTTTCCTGCAATGCTGCCCGCGGCCCTCGATTGGTTTTTCCGGGACTGCAACAGCGGACGCATCGTGGTTGGCCAGTGGCCGAACACGCCGCTGTGCCTATTCGGCTTGCTGCAGGCCGTCGCCTGGATCGCGGGGGAGGACACCGCCGTCGGCCGTTAGGTGGACCTCGCATCCTGGATCGCCCTCGCGGTCTGGGCGGGCGATGAGCTACTGCGCGGGGTCAACCCATGGCGGCGCTGCTTGGGAGCCGCGGTGCTGATCAGGATGGCGGTGCGCCTGATCGCCTGATCGCTTCCGGAGTCGATGGCGTCAGTCTTGCGGAGCCCCAGCAAGACGCTCAGACGTCACAAGCCGAGGATGCGTTCCTGCACGTCCCAGGCGGGGGGCAGCTCGCAGAGATGGCGCAGGCCGATGCCCCGTGGCAGCCTCGCCTCGACGATCGCGCGGACGATGCGGGGGGAGAGCAGGGCGAGCGACAGCGTCATGCGCACCGAGCGCTCGCTGCGCTGCTCGGCCAAAGCGATCGTCTCGATGCCCGCGCTTCGCCCGGCCACGAGATCCCGCATCCAGGTCCGGCCTGCGGCGATGCCTAAAAGCATGCGGGCGCGATCTTCCGCCTTCATCGCCCGCAGCCGATCGCCCTCGCGGCCCGGCGGTACGACGATCGCCTGGCGGCGCCGCTGCGGCTGATGCGTGAAGGACAGCGACAGGGTAGGGCGCTCCCCGGTGAACTGCAGCACGAGGTGATCGGCATGCACCGTCACCGTCTCAAGTTCAGCTACGACCAAGGCAGCGTCATCACGCGGTGCTGGGCTCGGTGCAGCGATGCTCCGCAGACCGGCCACGACCACCGCCTCGATCGATGCCGCGGGCAGACGCAGCCGCTTGTCGTTTATCCCTACTGTCCGGGAGACGTAGTAGCGGTAGCGCACCGCGCCCTTCTGGGCGTGGCTCGGCACCATCAACGCGCCCCCGGCATCGCGCAGGCGCCCGGCGAGGAGATGCACGCTCTCAGCGCGCGTGCGGTGATGCTGATGGTGGTTGGTGGCGAGCCGATCCTGCACGGCCTGCCATGTCGCTTCGTCCACGATCGCGGGATGCTGGCCTTCATGGACCTGCCCCTTGTGCCGGAGCTGACCGACGTAGAGGGGATTGCCCAGCAGCTTGTACAGATGCCCGCGTGAGAAAGGACCTCCACCGGTCTCTCGCCCGGCCCCGTCGCGGCGAGCTGGCAGGGTGATGCCCTGCCCGTCGAGGTCCTGCTTCAGCCCCGCCACCGTGCCGTGGGCGAGGTAACCCGCGAAGATCGCCCGGACGAGGGCGGCGTGCTCCTCGACGACGTGCAGCGCGCGGCCCTCGACCCGGTAGCCGAGCGGCACGACCCCGCCCATCCAGATCCCCTTGCGCTTGCTCGCGGCGATCTTGTCGCGGATGCGCTCGCCGGTGACCTCTCGCTCGAACTGGGCGAACGACAGCAGCACGTTCAGCGTGAGCCGCCCCATGCTGGTGGTGGTGTTGAACGCCTGGGTCACCGACACGAACGAGACGCCGTGTCCGTCGAACAGCTCGACCAACTTGGCGAAGTCGGACAGGGCCCGGGTCAGCCTGTCGACCTTGTACACGACGATCACGTCGACGCGCCGGGCTCGCACCTCGGCCAACAGTCGCTGCAGGGCGGGTCGTTCGAGCGATCCGCCGGAGAAGCCGCCATCGTCATAGCGGCCGGGCAGCAGACGCCAGCCCTCGTGCGCCTGGGAGCGGACATAGGCCTCGGCCGCCTCTCGCTGGTTGTCTAGGGAGTTGAACTCTTGATCGAGCCCGTGGTCGGTCGAGACCCGGGTATAGATCGCGCAGCGCAGCGTCGGCCGTGTGCCGGGGGGCGGTATCTGCCGTGGTTTGGGGGCGCGGGCACTCATGCCTCAACCCTCTCCGTTCGTGTCTCTGCACCGCCAGCAGCTTTGGCGCGCAGGCCGAAGAAGCGGGGGCCGTTCCACTTTGTACCGGTGATGAGCTGCGCCACCCGGGACAGGCTTTCGTAGGTCGCACCGTTCCAGGCGTAGCCGGCCTCCAGCACCTGCACGGTGTGCATCACCCCCGCCCATTCCCGCGAGAGGGTCACACCGGGGGTGTGCGCGCGCCGATCCGGCACCGGCACCGACACGCGGACCGGCAGAACGTCCCCTCCCTGGTCCAGCTGATTCCTTGCTCGCACGAGCCGATCGAGGGCTCGTGCCGTATCGCGGTCGAGGTCACCGTAGGCGAGGACCTGCAGGCGGTAGGCGATGACCCGCGCGCGCTGCGCGGGCGGGAGGCCGGGAGGTGGGGCTACGCCGAACAGCTGACGCCAGCGCCGTTCGAGTGCCGCCGCGTCCATCCCGGCGAGCGCGTCGAGCGAGGCGGACACGCGGTCCGCCTCGCCCTCCGTGATGGCTCGAGGCCGCGCCATCAGGCGGTGGCCTGCGTCGGCGCACCCGCATGCGGGTCAGATTCTGTGCCTCCCGTCAGCGCACGGGCCAGAGTTTCCGCCTTGCGCCGTGCGCGGTTACGAGCCGCGGGCGGGGGCGGCAGGATACGGTAGGACATCGCCGCGTCCGGGCGAGCTGCCTTGGCCAGCGACTGTCCTCCCGACCGGATCCGCGAGAGGGCGGCGCGGGTCGTATGTGGCAGCCAGCCCGTCGCCGCGATCAGCTCGGTCAGCGTCGCCCCCTCGTCCCGGGCCAGCAGCGTCAGCACCAACGCCTTCTTGTTCGGGCGGGATGTTGCCCCGGCTACCGGGGGTGGGGTGAGGCCGATGGCTCCGTAGCCCGCGGGCGTGAGACGATGCTGTCCGTCCGGTGCGTCCGACGGGGTGATGAGCGCGTTGCTCAGGAGGCGCCCGATGAGCCGTTTGCGGCTGGCTGGCTTCACCTTCAGGGCGAAGTGCAGGCGTCCCTCGTCCGCGGCGGCAGCCTGCAGAATGCCCGCCTCGGTGCGGGTGAGCGCGATGGTGGTCATGGGTCGGGGTTTCCGTCAACGGCAGGACAGGCCCTGCCACGACCCCGACCCCGCGGACGGCGCGAGGTCGGCCTGCGGGGCAAGGTGCATGTGGCTGGAGAGACGACCCCAGGCGGGGAAAGCCACTATTCGTTGAGTGGTCTGTTCTGACGCTCCCCCGCTGCCCTCGGTCCAAACTAGCGCAGCCTCAGCGATACCAGCTGCGTCGTCCCGGCGACCACACACGCTCCGTTCGCTCCGGCAGTCCAGTCGAATGTGCGGATGGGCGGGGACGGTGCGGAACTTCGCGCTGTTGTCCACTGCCAACGGAAGATCGTGACCCTTTGCGGACCTCCCGCCCCGCCTATTCGAATGTCCGCTTGGAAGGCGAAGCAGCCCTGGAAGCTGGTACTACGCCTAGGACCAGACGGACCTGGTCTTGAACCGCGGACTGGACCTATGAGGCCACGGGCATGTGCATCACGCGCGCCGGCGTGTTCTCGTCGGCCAGCTTGCG
>NZ_JAKSYJ010000150.1 GCF_022829365.1 Methylobacterium sp. J-077
GCAGGCTCGTCGGAAGCGGAGAACTGCTCATGGTCGAGGCTCCGGAAATCGGTCTGGGAACGGATCGGCTGGTGCACGAACGAGGCCGGGCGGTCGTCGTGGAGCAGGCTGAGGAGTTCGGGCCTCGCGTAGTGGCCGACCGAGTCCATCATCCGCTTGCGTTTGGTCACCAGCGCGAGGTCCATATCGGCGATCAGGATGCCCTCGCCGGCGCCCAGCGGCTCCGCGAGGTGCCGGCCCTCGGGCGAGACGATGGCGGTGCAGTTGCCGCCGCGGCAGGCGCCGCGCAGGCGCTCGTCCGGGCAGACCTGCTCCACCTGCGCGTCGGTGAGCCAGCCCGTGGCGTTGACCACGAAGCAGGCCGCCTCCAGGGCGTGGTGGCGGATCGTCACCTCCATCTGGTCAGCGAAGATCTGGCCCACGAGCGAGCCCGGGAACTGCGCCGCGTGGATCTCCTCGTGGCGCGCCATCAGGGCGTAGCGGGCGAGCGGATTGTAGTGCTCCCAGCACGCCAGCGCGCCGACGCGGCCGACGGCCGTCTCGACCACGGTAAGCCCGGCGCCGTCGCCCTGACCCCAGATCATGCGCTCGTGGTAGGTCGGGGTGATCTTGCGGCGCTTGAGCTTCAGCGTACCGTCCGCATCGAAGATCAACTGCGCGTTGTAGAGCGAGCCGTGATCGCGCTCGTTGACCCCGAGCACGATGACCGCCCCGTGCCGGCGTGCGGCGGCGGAAACCGCCTGGGTGACGGGACCCGGCACCGTCACGGCCCGCTCGTAGAGGCGCAGGTGCTCGGCGCCCTGCATCGCCGGCGGCAGCACGAAGGAGAAATAGGGGTAGTAGGGCACGAAGGTCTCGGGGAAGACCATGAAGCGCACGCCCTTGGCGGCGGCCTCGTCGATGGCATTGAGCACCCGCTCAAGGGTCCCCTCCGGCCGGTCGAGATCCGGCGCGATCTGGACGGCGGCGGCCCGCACGATCCGGTTCTCCGACATGGTTGATCCTCCGGCTGTGACGGCGGCCGCGTCGGGTGCGGCCGCCAGATGCGCTGCGCGGGCGTCAGACGGTCCAGGTGTCGAGGATCACCGCATTGTCGCGCTTGTGCAGGAGGATGCAGTCGAGGACGTCGAGGGGGTTGATCATGCGGATGCCCTCGATGAAGGCCGCCTCGCCGTGGCCGTAGAGGGCCTGGGTCGAGAACCGGCAGGCATAGACCTTGCCGCCCTCGGCCATGAACTTCTCGATCTGGTTGTTGAAGTTGAGGTGCCCCGGAAACGCTTCGTCGCCGAGCCGCGGGAAGCCGCGCTGGACGCCCAGCGTGATGCCGGGTCCGTAGAGAAGGATGGAGGTCTCGAAGCCCTTGCGCTGCAGGCGGGTAGCCTGGAGCAGGTTCACGAGGCCGATGGAGCCCTCGAACGCGACGGTGTGGAAGGTCACCAGCGCCTTCTGGCCCGGCTCGGCCTTGACGTCCTCAAAGACCTTCTCCTCGTAATCGACCAGGAAGTCGCCCTTCTTGTGAGGCTCGCGGTTCACAGCAGGCATTGATCTCTCTCCTCGGTGGATTGGACCGCGGAAGACTGGACTTCGGGCGATCGCAACCCAATCGTGGCAAGCGGTGTGCCAGAGTGCTTCGATCAATCAGCCATACAAGGCGCCAGAGTAATATTCATACAATAATGCGATCAATAGGAGCGGCCCGAATTCCCACCATTGCGCGATGCGCCCATTTATCGGGCTTTTATGAGCACATAATCGCCAAGGACTGCTTATTGACGTATCGCGTATTGTCAGCATTGTATGGATATGACCGGAGGCTATTCGGCGTGTGATCGCGGTACGGCTATTGCAAGTCATACAATCATGCATTGATCGCATCATGATCTGGGCCGCCATGAATGACTTCGCCCGAACGAGACGAACGACCGAACCCGCAGAACGGAAGGGCCGAGGCTTGGACGCCGGATCTGAAGCGGTGGGGCAAGCCTCATTACCTCGCGATTGCGGAGGCGTTGGCCGACGACATCCGGACTGGGCGCTTGACCGCGGGGATTCGCCTGCCGACCCAGCGCGCCCTCGCTGAGGCGCTCGACCTGAACTTCACGACCGTTTCACGCGGTTACGTCGAAGCCCATAAGCGCGGGCTGATCGAGGGGCGCGTCGGCCAGGGGACCTTCGTGGTCGATCCGGCGCGCCCGCCCCGTTCGCCCGGTGCCACGGCAGCGCGTCGGATCGGTCCGGTCGACTTCACCATGAACCTGCCCCCCGAGCCCGACGCGCCGGCCCTGCAGGCCCGCATGCAGGCCTCGTTCGCGGACCTGTCCGGCAATCTCACCAATCTGCTGCGCTATCAGGGATTCGGCGGGAGCGAGGAGGACAAGGAAGCGGCCCTGCGCTGGCTGAAAGGCCGCGGGGTCGTCACGTCCCGAGAGCGTCTGCTGATCTGCCCGGGCGCGCACAGCGCCCTGTTCAGCATCCTGGGGCAGGTGGCAAGGCCGGGCGATACGATCTGCGCCGAGCGGATCACCTATCCCGGCATCCGCGCACTCGCGGCGCATTTGCGCCTGCGCTTGGTCGATCTGCCCATGGACCGATACGGGGTCGATCCTGATGCTTTCGCCGCCGCGTGCACCAAAGTCGCGCCGAAGGCCATCTACCTGAATCCATTGCTGCAGAACCCCACCACGGCGACCCTGTCCAGGGCTCGGCGCGAGGCCGTGATCGCGATTGCGCGGCGATACGCCGTCACCATCATCGAGGACGACGCCTACGCCCGCATCTGCCCGTCTCCGCCGCCGAGTTTTGCGGAACTCGCGCCGGAGATCACCTACTACGTGGCGGGACTGGCCAAGTGCCTGGGCGCCGGACTTCGGCTCGCCTTCCTGGTCGCCCCGAGCGCCCGTTCCGCCCTGCCGCTCGGCGGCGCACTCCGGGCCGCAACCGTCATGGCCTCGCCGATCTCGACGGCCCTGGCGACGCGGTGGATCATGGATGGCACTGCGGAGGCCATCGTGCAGTTCGTGCGCGAGGAGTCGGCCGCGCGCCAGCGCATCGCAACCGCGATGCTCCCCGCCGGGACCTACACCGCCGATCCGCATGCCTTCCACGTCTGGATCACGCTGCCGGAGGGCTGGACGCGCTCGGCCTTCGCCAGCCAGGGTCGGTCGGCCGGGCTCGGCGTCATCGCCAGCGACCCGTTTTGCGTCGCGGGGACGCCGCCGGAGGCGGTGCGTCTCTGTCTCGGCGGCCCCTCGACCCGCCAGCAGATCACGCACGGACTGGAAGTGCTCGCCCACGCCCTCGAAGGCTCGCCGGCCCTCGCCTCAGCCTACATCTGAACCGTCCGAGCCGGGTACGAGTCGAAGCGCTCGGTGATGCGCTCGGCAGCCTTAACCTCGACCTGCCGGATGGCAATGAGGCATGACGACGACGATGGGCGCATGATCAAGGTCTTCCGGGTCATTGGCATTGCCGAAGACGGCCTATTCAAGATCTCAAAGCGAATGGCTCACGACAACGTAGGAAGGTTCGCTTTCGAGATGCGTCTAAACGGCTGAATGTCCGAAACGGGCGCCTCCCATTCCTCCCGACGAACGGCGCGGCTGAAACATGCGACGAGATCCAGCCGAACGGGGAACTCGCGGACGGTTCAGGTTCCGGCCCATGCGGCGCGGACGGAGCCGTCGGCCGTATCCGGCTTCGCGGTGCCGATGAAGATGATCACCGGGCCATGGGCGTCGCGCCGCGGATCGTAGAAATCGAGCAGGCCCGGATGGATCTGCTGGATGAGGTCCGGAGACTGGCCGTTCCGGCGGAGAAGATGGTCAATGACGACCTGATCGCCGTGCACCGCGTTCGGCACGGGGCCGCAGGAGCCGGGCGTCATCCAGTGGTCTGGGTTGGCCGCGAAGGTCGCGTAGAGACCGGCGAGTTCGTCCCCGTGCCAGCGCAGGAGGGCGCTGGAGAGCCGGCCCCGGTGGAAATAATCCTCCATGGCAGCGAGGCCGGGCTCGGCCAAAGCGTCGGCCGGGCCGGTGAAGACGGTGTCGAGGTCGCACAGCAGGGTCGTGCCCTCCGCGAGGCCGGGGCGGAACGCTTCCATCTTCGCCCACCAGGCCGGCCAGTCATGCAGCAGCGGCACCCGCTCGACCCCGGCCAAAACCAGCGGCAGATCGGTCAGGCAGAGGATCCGCTCGAAGGCCGGCGCGTGTCGGCGCACGCCGCGGGCGAGGCGCTCGACCCAGGTCGCGTCGTAGCGGCCGCCGCTCTTCAGAACGGTGATCAGCGTGGTCACGGCACGTCCGTCGCATCGAGTGGATGCAGGCGCAGGCGCCCGGCCGCCGCGGCTTCGGTGAACCAAGCCCGCTCGGCCGCCCAGGGATGTCCGGGCCAGCCGGCGAAGCCGAAGCCGTGGATATCGACCGGGCCGGAGCCCGCGGGGCGGTCGCGCAGCAGCGCGAGGCTCACCAAGAAGCCGGTGCTCGGGTTGGGGCGCGCATTCGTATGGGGTGCGAGCCGGCGCCGCGCCGCCGCGTGCAGCGCCTCGGGCAGGAGATGGACCGGCTTGCCGAGGGGGCGCAGCAGCGCCAGCGCCTCGCGGGTCCAGCAGATCGGCTCGGGCGCGTTCGCCTCGGCGGGGAGCATCGGGAACGGCAGGATGAAGGCCTCGGCCTGCCGGACCACCGGGCGGTCGAGGAACCCTGGGTCGGCCAGCCATTCGCGCATCTGCCCGCCGCGATTGACCAGGGCGAGATGCGTAACCCGCGACCCGGTGCGCCCGCCGAAGCCGGGGGCGTTGTTGAAGCGCACCACATGCGCGGCCGCGTCGATGGCGCGCGCCGCCGGGCCGGTCCCGGGAGCGTTGCCGACGATGGCGAGGGAGGCGCGCGGGTCTGTGCGCGCCGCGTGGAGGGGATCGATGGCGATGGACACGGGTGCCGGGGTCGCGAGGAACAGCCGAGGTATGGCGCCGGGTCCGGCCAGCCAGGGCGCCGCGACAAACCGGAACCGGCGGTGACCCGTCCGCGCCGCTGCTTCGTCTGCGCCGCCGCCATGCTGGTGCCGAGCACGCGTCGGCTCGATTTCCCGGGCGGGCGCCGGCGGGTGTTCCCGGTCGGCTGCGGCTCCTGCGGCGTCCTGATCGAGCCGGATGCGGACCCCGAAAGGTGCTGGCGGGATCTCGCCGGACGGCTCGCAGCGCCGGTCTTCGTGCCCGGCCCGGATGCGGGCTACGGCCTCGATCTCTACACCCTGCGCAGCGCCGCCACCCGGCTTGGCCGCGGCATCCGCCCGCTCGGCCCCGCGGACCGCGTGGCCCTGCTGCAGCCCCACAGCGCGCGCGCTGCGCAAAGTACCCTGTACGACCTCGGCTCGGCGGAGCGGCGCCCGGTCTCGCTCGGGCTGATCTGCCGCCCGGCCGAGCGGGATGCCGTTCTGGCGGCCCTGCCGGCGCAGGCGGCCTGGACCGACGATGTCGCGATCCTGCTCGACGCGCCGGCTGCCCCGGCCCGGGCCGTGGAGGTTTCGGGCTTTGCCCCCGGCGCCGTGCGGGTGGCGGCTCGGACGCTCGACGGTGATTTCGCCGCCCAGCGCAACGCGTTGCAGGCTCTCGCCCGGAGCCCCTGGATGCTGCAGCTCGATGCCGACGAGGCCCTCGATCCCGCGACCGGCGCGCTCCTCCCAGCGCTCGCGGCCTTGGCCGAGGCCGGCGCAATCGTCTCGGTCGGGCTTCCCCGGCGCAACCGCGTCGATGGCATCCTGTCGGATGTCTACCCGGACGTGCAGTACCGGTTGAACCGGGCCGGGACGCGCTATGCCGGCCGCGTGCACGAGCGGCCTGGGCTGCCCGGCGGCTGGAAGCAGAGCTTCATCGCGCTCCACGGGGCGATCGACCACGCGCTCTCCGGCGCCCATGTCCGGGCGCGCTCGCAGCGTTATGAGGCGCTGGATCCGGGGCGCGGGCGGATCGAGGAGCGGGACGCGCTGCTGCGGCCCTACCGCGCCTGAGCGATCGCCCGGCGGTAGAGGTCGAGGGTCTCGCGCGCCAGGCTCGCCCGGTCGAACCGGCCGGCGGCCTCCAGGGCCCGGGCCCGGTAGGCCGAGCGCAGGGCGGGATCGCGCAGGAGCGGGCGCAGGGCCTCGGCGAGCGCCGGACCGGTGGCCGCCTGCGCCAGCGGCCCCGCCCCCGGAACGTCCACGAAGGCCCGGGCGCTGGCATCCTCGGCGCAGGCCACCACCGGCCGGCCATAGGCCAGGGCCTCCTGGTAGACGAGGCCGAAGCTCTCGTAGCGCGACGGCGCCAGCACGACATGCGCGCCCGCATAGGCCTCGGCCAGGCCCTGCGCGTCGACCCGGCCGCGGGCCCGGATGCGGCTCCGGGCGGCCTCGGACAGGTCCGCCGGCAGGTCGGCCTGGGGCACACCGACGAGACCGAGCGTGAAGGGCGGCAGCTCGCCGCGCGCCTGCTCGTCGGCCAGGATCGCAGCCGCGCCGAGCAGAGCGTCGAATCCCTTGCGCGCTTCGGCCCGGCCAACGAACAGCAGGCGCACCGGCTCCGCCCCGTCCGGGTAAGGCGCCGCCCGGGCGGCGGTCGCGATCTCCGGCGGCAGGCTCAGGCCGATCACCGCCTCCGGCTGGCTTCCCGGCAGCCCGTAGGCCCGGGCGATCACCGCCGCATGCGCCTCCGTATTGGCGATCAGCCCGGCGCTCCCCCGTGCCTGCCGGCGCTCCAGGCGATCGGCGGCGGCGCCGTCGAGGCGGTCGCGCAGGCCGGGCCTGCCGTCGCGGGTGAAGGCGGCGGGCGTCGAGCTGCGGGTCACCAGGGGCGGATCCCGGCGTCCGGCGAGCAGCACGGCCGGGGCGTACCAGTTCGTCGCCTCGACCACGGCGAACGCTGTCCGGGCATGCTCGGCCAGCACCGCGCTGCGGAAGGCCAGCGGCGCCGCGAGATGGCCCACCGTCCCCCATCGGCGCAGCCGCGCCAGCCCGCATTCCGGCGGCAGGGCGAGGCCGGCCACCGTCACGCCGCCGACCCGCTCCCGGCCGGTCCGGTCGAGGGTGAACACGGTCACGTCCGCCCCCGCCTCGGCGAGGCTCTCGGCGATCTCGCGGGCCGCCGTGGAGAGTCCGCTGGGTGACGGCGGGTAATCCCAGGCCAGGAGCGCCGTGCGCATCAGGCGGCGAGGAGGCGGTGGTAGAGGTCGAGGTATTCGCGCGCCATGCGCTCGGCGGTGAAGCGCGCCTCGAAGGTTCTTCGAACAATTGCGCGGTCGAGGCTGCCGACTCTTCGCATAGCCTTCGCAGCCTGCGCCTCGGACTCGACGATGAAACCCGTCACGCCGTCCTCGACGATCTCCGGGACCGATCCGCGGTTCCAGGCGATGACCGGGGTGCCGCAGGCCATCGCCTCGATCATCACCAGCCCGAACGGCTCGGGCCAGTCGATCGGGAACAGCAGCGCCCGGGCGCTGCCCAGGAGCGCCCCCTTCTGGCGGTCGTCGACCGGCCCGAGATAGGTGGCGTCGGGCCCGAGCAGCGGTCGCACCTGCCGGTCGAAATAGTCCGGGTTGCCGACATCGATGGTGCCGCCGAGACGGATCGGCATCCCGGCGGCCCGGGCGACGCGGATCGCCACGTCCGGGCGCTTCTGGTCGGTCATGCGCCCGACGAAGGCGACGTGCGCCTCCGGCTCGGCCCGGAAGGCGTAGCGATCCCGATCGATGCCGTGATGCACCACCCCGGCCCGGTTGGCCGCCGGGATGCCGGCTTCCTGGGCGGCCGAGATCGCCGCCACCGGCAGGTCCGGGAAGCCGGCAAAGAACAGCGCCCGGTCGAGCTCGTCCACCCGCCAATGCACCGTGGTCAGGCTGCGCCGCCGGGACGCACCGAGCAGAGCCGCATGCGCGAACTCGCCGTGGGCATGCACGATGTCGAAGTCGGGCAGCCGCAGCCGCAGCGCCTCCAACTGCAGGGCGTCGAGGGCCGCCGGGACCCCCGGCGCGACCCGGCCGTGGCGCTGTTCCAGGGCTGCGAGACTCGGGTAATCGCCGACGCGCGGCAAGTCTGTCGCACTGTCCGAGGGGGCGAACAGCGTTACGTCCACGCCCAAGCTTCGCAGCGCCGTGCCGAGATCATGCACAACCCGCTCGGTGCCGCCGTGATGGTTTGGGGGAACGGGAAAAATGTTCGGTGCGACCTGGGCAACACGGATCACGACGCTCTCTTCACATACGTTAGTTTTCGGGGAGCGCCTGACAGCTTCAGCAAACGCCTGATGTTCGTCCTGCACGTCGCCCTGCAGGGCTGCCTGCGCGGCCGCGATGTCGTCTACGGCCTCACCGCCGATACCGGCGGCCACATCCGCTACCTGCTGGATCTCGTCGCCGCCTCGGCACAGGATTCCGACATCGCCGAGATCGTGGTGGCGACGCGCCTGTTCGACGGGCCGCCCGGCCCGGACTACGCCGTGCCCGAAGAGCGCATCGCCGACAAGATCAGGCTGGTGCGGCTCCCGAGCGCGGCGCCCGGCTACCGGTCCAAGGAGGCGATGCACGAAGAGGTCGCGAGCTTCGCCCAAAACCTCGTCGCCTGGATCGGCGCCCAGACGCGCGCGCCCGACCTGATCCACGCCCACTACGCCGACGCCGCCGCGGTGGCGGCGATCGTCGAGGCGCGGCTCGGGATCCCGTTCGTGTTCACCGCCCACTCCCTCGGGCGGGTCAAGGCCGCGATGCTCGGCGGAGATGCCGCCGGCGCCCCCGACCTCGTCCGCCGGATCGCCACCGAGGAGGCGGCCCTCGCCCAGGCCACCCTGGTCATCGCCTCCTCCCGGGACGAGGCCGAGGTCCAGTATGCCGGCTACGCTACCTACAATCCCGGCCGCGTCCGGGTCGTGCCGCCGGGCAGCGACCTCGCGCGCTTCGCCGCAGCCGAGCCGCATCTCCGGGTCGACGCCCTGATCGACCGCTTCCTGGACGATCCCGCCAAACCGCCGCTGCTGGCGATGGCCCGGCCGGTGGCCCGCAAGAACCTCGCGGCCCTGGTCCAGGCCTACGGCGAGAGCCCGGAGCTTCAAGCCCGGGCCAACCTGGTGATCGTGGCCGGCACCCGCGGCGACATCGACGCGCTCGACGGCGACATGGCCGCGACGATGCGCGACCTGCTGGTGCTGATCGACCGCTACGACCTCTACGGGCGCGTGGCCTACCCGAAGACGCACCGGCCCGACGACGTGCCGGCGATCTACGCCTATGCCCGCGCGCGCGGCGGCGTCTTCGTCAACCCGGCCTTCAACGAGCCCTTCGGCCTGACCCTGCTGGAAGCCTCGGCGGCCGGCCTGCCGCTGGTCGCCACCGACAGCGGCGGCCCCAACGACATCGTCGAGACCTGCGGCAACGGGCTGCTGGTCGATCCCCGCGACCCGGAGGCGATCGCGCGGGCCTGCCTGCACATCCTGGCCGATCCGGCGCTGCGCGCCCGCTACGTCGCGGGCGGGGCCCGGGCCGCGGCGGCCTACGATTGGGATCGGCACGCCGCGCGCTATCACGCCCTGCTGCGCGCGCTGCTCGCCCCCGAGCCGCCGCTGCGGACGCCCTGGCAGCTCCTGGTCTGCGATATCGACAACACCCTGGTCGGCTGCGAGGCGGCGCTCGGCATCTTCCGGCGCTGGCGCAGCCAGCAGGCGGGCCTGGCCTTCGGGGTCGCCACCGGCCGCTCGTTCCACAGCGCCATGGCCATCCTGGAGCAGCAGATGAGCCCGCGGCCGCAGGTGATGATCACCTCGGTGGGTTCCGAGATCTACCATCTCGACGCCAACGGCGTGACCTACACGGCCGATGCCGCCTGGCGGGCGGCCATCGCGGCGGGCTGGGACCGGGAGGCGGTGCGTGCGGCGCTCGCCGGCATCGAGGGGCTCCTGCCCCAGGGCCCCCTGGAGCAGCGCCCGTACAAGCTGAGCTATTTCGGCGATGCCGCCGCCGCCCGCCGGGTCGGGGCGCATCTCGCCGAGGCCGGCCTCGGCGCCCGGGTGATCCACAGCCACGACCGCTACCTCGACGTCCTGCCGGCCGAGGCCTCGAAGGGCACGGCGGTGGACCATGTCCGCGCCCTCTACGGCCTGCCCGAGCGGGCGGTGTTCGTGGCCGGGGATTCCGGCAACGACGTCGAGATGCTGCGCGCCCGGGTGCAGGCGATCATCGTGGCGAACTATTCCGACGACCTCGCCAGCAACGCGGCGCTGCAGCACTCCTACGTCGCCCGGGCCTCGCATGCCCGCGGCATCATCGAGGGCGTGGCGCATTTCCGCCGGATGCTGGCCCATGCCTCCTGACATCCGGCCTCCTGACATACGGCCGCCTGAGGCGCGCTCACCGGCGCCCTCGGCAAGCGTGCTCACCCTGGTGCGCGGCCGGGCCGGATGCCTGCGCAACCTGATGCGCGGCCTCGCCCGCCAGAGCGCTCCCCCCGGCGAGCTGGTGATCGCCTGGATGCAGCCCGAGCTGCCCCCGAGCCTGCCCGATCCGGGCTGCCCGGTGCGCCATCTCCACGTCCCGGGCGAGCCGATGCCGCTAGCCGCCGCGCGCAACCGCGCCGCGGAGGCCGCCGCCGGCGACCTGCTGATCTTCCTCGACGTGGATTGCATCCCGGCCGCCGGCCTGGTCGCCGCCTACGCGGCGGCCGCCTCCGGGGCGGAGGGCCTGTTCCTCGGTGAGGTCCTGTACCTGCCGCCGGAGGCCGGCCGCGATCTCGACGATGTCCGCCTTGACGATCCGGCCCTCGACCGCCTCGGCCGCCCCCACCCGGCCCGGCCGCCTGTGCCGGAGACGGGCCTGCGCCGGGAGCCCGATCCCGGCCAGCTCTGGGGGCTGTCCTTCGCCCTGCACGCACGGGCGTGGCGCTCGGTCGGCGGCATGGACGAGGATTTTACCGGCTACGGTGGCGAGGAGACCGACTTCGCCGCCCGCCTCGCCGCCACCGGGTTGCCGACCTACTGGGCCGCGGGGGCACGGGCCTACCACCAGCATCACCCGGTCCACGTGCCGCCGCTGCAGCATTTCGCGCCGATCCTGGCGAACGCCGCGCGTTTTCGCGCGCGCCACGGGCGCTGGTGCATGACCTACTGGCTCGGCCAGTTCCGCGCCGCCGGGCTGATCGACTGGACCGACGATGCCCCGGCGATCCGCCTGATCCGCCCGCCCACCGCCCCGGAGATCGCCGCGGCGCTTCGGCCCGGCGACCTGTTCTCGTGACGCAGACCATGAAGAAGCCGATCGCGTTCTTCGTCCACCACCAGGGCCGGGGCCACGCCAACCGCACCATGGCGGTCGCCGCCGAGTTCGCCCGCGACCGCCCGGTCTCGGTGCTGACCGCCGGCCCGCACCTGTTCGACGGCTTCGCCCGCGACATCGAGATCGTGCCGCTGCCCGACATGATCGGCGCCGCCGTGCCGACCCCGCGCCTCTACGCCGAGCCGACCCCGCAGGTGATGCATTGCGTGCCCCTGGGCCTCGCCCCGATGCGCCGGACCATGCGGACTATCCTCGACCATCTCGACGACCGCGCGGTCGGCCTGTTCGTGGTCGACGTCTCGGCCGAGATCGCGCTGCTCGCCCGGATCGCCAGCGTGCCGGCGGTGCAGATCCGGATGCACGGCGACCGCTCCGATATCGGCCATGTCGGCGCCTACGAGGCCTGCGTCGGGATGCTCGCGCCGTTCGACGCGAGGCTGGAGCAGGCCGACTACCCGGCTTCGCTGCGAGGCAAGACCTTCTACAGCGGCGGCCTATGCACCAGCCTCGACCGCGTCCCCGACCGCGCGGAGGCACGGGCGAAGCTCGGCCTCGACCCGCAGCGCGAGATCGTCGTCGCCGTGACCGGCGGCGGCGGCAGCGGCACCCCCTACGCGCCGCTCACCGTGGCGGCGCGCGCCGAGCCCGACGCCCTGTGGCTGACCCTCGGGCCGACCCACCGGGAGGGGCACGAGACCGATTTCGCCAACCTGCGCGAACTGGGCTGGGTGCCGTCCGTCACTGACTACCTCGCGGCTGCCGACATCGTGATCGCCTCGGCGGGCGACAACACGGTCCACGAGGTCGCCCGGGTCGGCGGCCGCCTGATCGTGATGCCGGAATGGCGCTATTTTGCCGAGCAGACCCGCAAGGCCGAGGCCCTGGTCCGGCTCGGGGCTGCCGTCCAGGCCCCGGCCTGGCCGGGCGACCTTCAGGGCTGGCGCGACCTCCTGGCCCGCGCCCGGACGCTCGACGGCGCCGCGCTGCGCGACCTCTACGCCCCGGATGCCGCCGCCCGCGCCGCCGGCTGGCTCGAAGGGCTCATTGACGATCTCTGGCAGGGCGCCGAGGAGCCTGTCGCGCCTCCCTGACCGGCCCCCATGCGCTCGACCGCCGAGACAGGTTTGGGGCGCAATCGCCTTTGCAGGTCTCGACGCGCCCCCTCTCCCGTAGGGGGAGAGGGTTGGAGTGAGGGACCAGGTCTATCCGGAGAGGCCGCATCCCTCACCCGGCTCTCTGCGAGAGCAGACCTCTCCCGCACGGGAGAGGGGACCCGCGCCCTTCCCGGGCGACGACAAAGCCTCATCGAAGACGCCCCTCGTCCATCCCGTCCCCCATCAGCCGGAGCCCGACCGTCGCATGTCCACCGTTTCCGTCGTGACCCTGGCCAAGGGCCGGCCGGCGCATCTGCGCAACGTGCTGCGCGGCCTGGAGCGCCAGACGCAGGCCCCCGCCGAGTTCATCGTCGCGGTGATGCAGGACGAGCCCTACGACCTGCCCGAGACGGCGTTCCCGGTCCGCCAGATCCGGGTTCCGGGGCGCGAGCTGCCGCTGGCGGCGGCGCGCAACCGCGGCGTGGACGCGGCCACCGGCGACGGCCTCGTCTTCCTCGACGTCGACTGCATCCCGGCCCCCGACCTCGTGGCCGATTACGCGCGCGGGCTCGCCGAGCTCGACGGCCTGCTGATGGGCGAGGTGCTGCACCTGCCCGAGCACGCCACCGCGGGCGCCTGGCGCTACGCCGACCTCGCGGCGAGCGCGGAGCGGCATTCCGACCGCCGCGGCCCGCCGGCCTCCGGCATCGAGCGGTGCACCGATTACCGCTGCTTCTGGTCACTCAACTTCGCGATCCGGCGGGACACCTTCCGGGCGCTGGGGGGCTTCGACGAGCGCTATACCGGCTATGGCGGCGAGGACACCGATTTCGGCAAGATCCTCGACCAGAGCGGCACCCCGATCGCCTGGATCAAGGGCGCGCTGGCCTATCACCAGTACCACCCGCACCACATGCCGCCGATCCATCACCTCGACAGCGTCGTGCGCAACGCCGAATTGTTCGAGGCCAAGTGGGGCTACCGGACCATGGGCCACTGGCTCTACGCGTTCCGGGTCATGGGCCTGATCGACGACACCCCCGGCCGGCCGATCCGGATCCTGCGCCGCCCCGACGCCGACGACCTGGCCCTGACCGGGCAGCAGAGCCACCAGCCCTACACCAACTCCGCCTCCGTCATCCGGTCTCTCGAATCCCGGGTCGGCGCGGCGGCGACCGCGTGAGGATCGCGCTCCTCGCCCATATCCGCCACCCGGTCGCGCCGCCCTTCACCGGGGGCATGGAGGCCCATAGCTGGCACCTCGCCGAGGGGCTGGCGGCGCGCGGCCACGACGTGGTGCTGTTCGCCTCCGGCGACAGCGACCCGCGCTTCGCGATCGACGCCGTGGTCCCGGTGCACCACGAGCGCGTCTTCCCGGGCCTCGAGCATCGCGGCGATCCGGGGCTGCGGGCCCATGTCGATGCCGGCTACGCGGCCGCCTGCGACCGGATCGCGGCGGGCGGGTTCGACGTGCTGCACAACAACAGCCTGAGCCGGCTGCCCCTGGAGCGCCGGCGGACAGCGATGGTGCCCACCGTCACCTCCCTGCACGTGCCGCCCTACGACGCCCTGCGCGGCTTCGTGCACGACAGCCCCGGCCCGGGGCACCGGATCACCGTGACCTCGCAGGCCCAGCTTCAGGCCTGGTGGCCGGAGGGCGCGCCGCCGGAGGTCTCCGTGCTCCATAACGGCGTCGACCCCGCCGCCTGGCCGTTCCAAGAGCGGGGCGACGGCAGCGCCGCCTGGTCCGGGCGCTTGGCCGCGATCAAGGGCGCGCATTGCGCGATCGCGGCGGCCCGGCGCGCCGGCATCCCGCTGACCCTGTACGGCCCGATCGAGGAGCCGGATTACTGGGCGGAGCGGATCGCCCCGCAGCTCGGCGGCCCGATCCGCTACGGCGGCCATCTCGACGGCCGGGCGCTCGCCGCCGCGATCGGCCGCGCCTCGGTGTTCCTGTTCACCCCCTGCTGGGACGAGCCGTTCGGGCTCGTGGCGATCGAGGCGATGGCCTGCGGCCTGCCCGTCGCCGGCTTCGACAACGGCGCGGCGCAGGAGGTGATCGGCGAGGCCGGCTGCCTCGTGGAGTCCGGGGACGCGGCGAAGCTCGCCCGGGCGATCGGCACGGCGCTCGCCGTCCCGCGCACGGTCCCGCAGGCCCGGGTCCTGCGCCTGTTCAGCCGCGACCGCTGGCTCGACCGCTGCGAGGCGCTCTACGCGCAGGCCCGCGCCGGAGCCGTTCCGGCCGCGCGCGTCGGTTGAAGCCGCCCGGATCGCGTTCCCATGTACGACCGCCCTTGGGCATCGGGGAAGACAGTTGCGATGACGCGGTTGGGCGCAAACCCGAGCGTCGGGTTTGGAGTGATCGGCCGCGGTCCGGTCCGGTCGCATATCGCTGCAGGGTGTCATCCGGCAGGACGCCTTCGAAGATCATCGTGTAAGCTCAATGACATAGGAGTTCGCAGCTGCATTTCGCTCGGCGCGCCACTTGCTGTGTCGCCGACGCTGCGGATCACGTCCGCTTCGACCGTCACACGATCGGACTGGCCTGCCTCCATGTGGTAGTCCGAGTTCAAAGTCAGCGCATCGTCGGCCGCATGCCGATGGCGAGCGGACGGCGCTGAGCCGCAAAACGTCCTCTACATGGCGCGCAGCCATACCTCGGGGAGGGCCCTTTTAAGGGGGCAGGCCGGAAGCCGACGCAGCAGAGCCCGCACCGAAAGGCTGAGGATCGATCGCACCCGCCGCCGGCCGGGCCTTCAATAAAGGAGAGTCGGTGGCTGTTAAGCTTGGCCTTAAAAACAACCTGTGACTCTCGTGTGTTAACTAATAAATCCAGATTGCCTTTCTGAAGATTATACAGCTTTGGTCATATAGCGTCATATAGATTCGGATATTAATAATGAACTGCTTAGGTAAAATATACGGGGTGGCAATAGCTCTTTGCCTGTGTAGTCCTGCATTGGCTGGCAACGGCAATGCTCTCGCTGGGGGGTGGAACGGAGAATTGTCCGGCGGAGGTCTGCACCTCGGTTCCGCTTCACCCACGCCCGGGGGCGGCCATTCCCCCGCTCCACGATCCAGCGCGCCGATCTCTTACGGGTCAGGAAGCGGAAGCACGGGCGGCTCCTTCTTCGACTTCGGCACCGGAAGCGGGACCAGCCAAAACTCAGGCGGCGCACCGTCGCCGGAGGTGAATACGGGCCTCGGTTTGATCCTGGCTGCGGCGACCGTCGCTGTCCTTCGCCGCAAGCGGGGCAGCCGTCCCGATCAGCCGGCGTGACAGGCAGGTCGGGACGGCTGCCCGCGCGCTGCGGCGGTCGGCTTCCACGCGATCTACCGCCCCATGCACCGGTCGAAGACCATGCGCTCCTGTCCGGGGTCGGCATGCTTCTCGTAGGCGTAGTCGCGCGCTTTGCTCCGGCAAAAGGCCTCGCTGGCATCCGCGGGTTTGCTGGCCGCTTCTGCGTGCCGCGCGCCGCGGCGATGTTGTGCAAGGCAGGGGGAGCACGACGCGAAGGCGATCGCGAGGGCCAGTGCGGTCCCGGAAGCGGATCGAGACAGGTGCATGTGGGCCTCCCAGGCGTCGCGCCCCATAGCCCGACGACGTTGCTGGTTGATGGCTCGGCCGTTCGCCCCCGCCGAAAAGCGACCTGGCTCTCGTCCAGCCGTGGCGACCGGTCCGCTCAGCCCTTCGCCGCCGAGGTCGCGCGCGTGCCCGGCTGATCCGCGGCGGCGACGTGGCGGAGATCCGCGATCGTCGCCCGGGCGGTGTCGAGGGCGATGGTGACGGCCGACATCGTGGCGGCGTCCGGGGCCCGCTCGCGGGCGTAGCGGACCGCGTCGCCGGCCAGGCGCTCGACCTCGCGGGTGAGGCCCGCGATCGCCGCCGGGTCCCGGGCGGCCCGGGCCTGCTCGGTGATCGCCAGGAGCCGCTCCACGATCTCGTCGATGTGCTCCCGGCGCAGGCCGGCGAGGCGCTGCCGGATCCAGGCCAGGACCGAGACCAGGCCGCCGGCCAGCGCGCCGAGCAGGTAGAGCGTGTCGCCGTAGCGCTCAACGAAGCCGTGCTGCTCGCGCTCGTAATAGTCGAGCGCCCCCGGATGGATCGGGATCCGCGCGCTGGTCGCCGCCACCGTGGTCTCGTAAGCGGGGGCCTGGACGTAGTCCGCCGCCTCCGTGGTGTTGGCGGCTTCCGTGCGCTTCTCGAACAGCTGCTGGGTCATGTCGGCCGCCACCGCGCGGCTCAAGGAGGCGCGGGCCATCAGGCGATAGGAGGCGCCCACCGTCTTCACGTCGTCCGCCGGCAGCTTCGGCCGGCCGCCGAACAGGCCGCCGGGAATGGCCACCGCCTGGAGCTTGGGGAAGCGCTCGATCACCGCGTCGTCGTCCTCGACGGCGACGAACTCGACCTTGCCGCCCCGCGCCACCGAGCGGACCGCCGCCACCAGGTCGAGGGCTTTTGGGGCGGAGGGTGCGATGATGCTGATGAAGGCGTCGATCCGCCTCTCGCGCAGCGCCCCCGCCACCGCATCCTCGGCCACCGGCACGAGCACGACCGCCCGGTCGCCGGGACCGCCCCCCGCCCCCGGCTCCAGGGTCAGGCCGTAATAGCCGAGGATGCTCTTGAGCAGCCAGATATCGGCGTCCCGGTGGCCGCCGATGCCGAGCCGCTTGCCGGCCAGGTGCGGGAAGTCCTTGATGCCGGCCTGATCCGGCGAGGCGATGAGCATCGCCTGGTCGCGCAGGATCGCCAGGCTGAGACCGTTGGTCGGCAGCAGCACGTCCGGCCGGACCACCGCCAGGTCGGCGCGCCCGTCCTGCAGGGCGGCGGCGCTCTCGCGCACGTCGTCGAAATCGAGGATCTTGAGGCGCAGGCCGGTGCTGCCCGATTCGAGCGCGTTGGCATAGGCGCGGATCAGGCCGGGCTCGGTGCCTTCCCGGGGCGCGACCGCGACGGTCAGCACGGTCGCCTGCAGGAGATACCAGGCGAGAAGGGCGGCGGCGGCCAGGAGCGCGACGGCGCCGGCCAGCAGGGTCTCGCGGCGCAGCAGCCAGGACAGGTCGGTCGGCATCGGCCTCTCGGTGGGTCACGTCCGCGCTTCGGGCGCAGTTTGGAGAAGTGGCTACAGCGCCATCGCCGGGGCGGGATCGACGTCGCGGAGGCGCGCCGGTGCGGGCTCCCCTTGGCCCGGGGCCTCGACCGAAAAGTAGGCCATCGGCTCCCGCCGGCCGCGCAGGGGCTCGCGGCTGACCTCCCGCCAGATGCCGGTTGCCGTCCCGGCGGCGCGCCGGACCGCCTCCGAGGCCAGGATCGGGACGCCGTGGACCTTGGTCGCCTGCTCCAGGCGGGCGGCCACGTTCACGGTGTCGCCCAGCACGGTGAACTCGTAGCGCGCCTCCTCGCCGATGATCCCGCTGAACACCTCGCCGCAATGGAGGCCGATTCCGATCCGCACGGTGGCGTCGTGCTCGCCCTTGAGGTTCCAGCGGGCGATGACCTCGACCAGGTCCGTGGCGAAGGCCACCGCCCGGGCGGCGTCGTCGGCTTGCGCTTCGGGCAGGCCGAACACCACCAGGGCGCCGTCGCCGATGAACTTGTCGACGACGCCGTTGTGCAGCCGGGCCATGCGCATTACCCGCCGCCGGAACGCCGACAGGAAGGCGGAGAGCTGCTGCGGGTCGAGGCGCTCGGCCAGGGCGGTGGAGCCCCGCATGTCGACGAAGGCGATCACCGCCTGCTGCCGCCGGCCGGCCCGCAGGCTGCCGTCGTCATCGGCCAGGCGCGAGACCAGCTCCTGCGGCAGGAAGCGCGACAGCCGGCGCCGCCGCCCCGCCTCGCGCATGGCCGAGACGGCGAACAGGATCAGCATCAGGACGAGCCCGGCGAGCGCCGCCCAGATCAGCAGCGCGATCCTGGAAACCGCCGCCTGCCGCTGCTCCATCAGGGCCGATTCCTGGGCCTCCATGCGGCGCACGACCGTGCGGATCTCGTCCATCAGGCGGCGTCCGTGCCCCTCCCGGACGAGGGTGCGGCTGGCCTCGGTGTCGCCGGCTCGATGCAGGTCGATGCTGGTGCCGAGCTCGCCGAGCTTGTCCCGGATCAGCAGGATCAGGCCGTCGAGTTCGGCGCGCTGTCCGGCGTCGTCCCGCAGGAGCTCGTGCAGGCGGGCGATCTCGCCGTTGACCTTGGATCGGCCGTTTCGGAACGGCTGCAGAAAATTCTCGTCCTCGGTGAGCAGGTAGCCGCGCTGCCCGGTCTCGGCGTCCTGGACCGCCGACAGCACCCGGCCGAGGCGGCCCTCGACGGCGAGCGCGTGGCGCACGGCCTCGCTGCCGCGCTGCTGATAGACCGAGGCGCCCACCGCGATGCCCAGCATCGCCAGGATCACCGCGAGGCCGGCGATCATGCGGTCGACGGTCTTCGAGCGCCCGGGCAGCTGCTCGATCACGTCCAGGGCGGCGCGGGCGGTCACGCCGGCCCCGCGGAGGCTTCAGACGTCGCGACGCCGCCGGCCGGGGCCGCTGTCCGAGAGGGCTGGCGCGTGATCGCGCTCTGCACCGCGGGCACAGCGATCTCCTGTCTCGAGGGCGTCGGAGCACAATCCGGACGGGGCCGACGGGGATAACCGCCAGCACAAAAGATGGCTCCGGCGTTTGTTCCCGGCGCCTGGGATAAACGTCCCGTGCGAAAGCGGATTCTGCTCCGCGCTGCCGCAATCGTGATCCGCCGCGCCCGTCTCCCAGCCGCTACAGCCCGAACATGCTCTGGGTGGGGGCGTGCAGCGTGAAGGCGTGGCCTTCGTCGACCCAGCCGGGGCCGGCCTGGCCCTGCTCGATGGAGCTGATCTCCGCGGCGCTGGACGCGTAATAGTGGCGGCCGCTCTCGGTGTTGACGAACCGCTCGATGGTCATCGCGCTCGATCCGGGGGTGGTCGGATCCGTGTAGGCCTCGAAGGCGACGCCGTCGTAATGGTAGCCCGAGGTGGAGCCGAGCAGGCCGTCCCGCTCGGCCGTGCTGGTCGTGTAGAAATCGTCCCCGGTCGCCGCGTTCGTGAAGTGAAAGACGTCCTCGGTGCCGGCGGATCCGGTCGGGGCGGCCCAGCCGACCCCTTGATACGCGTAGTCCGGTTGGGACGTCTTGATCGCGTCCCGCTCCGCCGTGCTGGCGGTGTAGAGATGCTGGCCGGTGGACGCGTCGTAGAAGTGGAACACCGGCTCCAGGCTCGGGTTCGGGCTCGTGCCGGTGTTCGGGTTGGCCTGGTAGGCGCGCAGGTAGTCGATGTTCATCTGGGCGGGGAACGGCGTCGTCGCGTCGGCATCGCCCGGCCATGTCCCGCCGATCGCCAGGTTGGCGATCATGTACATGGGCTTGTCCAGGCTGGCGGGGGTGGGCGTCTGATAGACCTCCTGGCCGTCGAAGTAGAAGGTCAGGTTGTCCGGCTCCCAATCGACCCCGTAGGTATGATAGCCGCTGCTCATGTCGGCGACATGCGACGCGCCCTGGCTCACCGTGTGGGTGTCGGGGGTCTGGCCGGGCGCGAGGCTGTGCACGGTCGTGTAGAGCGTGCTGGGATCGCGCCCGAGCATCTCCATCACGTCGATCTCCGGCGGCCAGGACCCGTCCTTGGCGAGCAGCCAGAAGGCCGGCCACACCCCCTGCCCGGCCGGCAGCTCGGCCCGCATCTCGAAGTAGCCGTAGGTCTGGCTGAAGCTGTGGGACGTGTTGATCATCCCCGACGTGTAGGGCTGGCCGCCGAGGTCGGGGAGCTGCGACGGGTCGGACGGCGCGGCCGTGATGGTCAGGATGCCGTCGTGGACGCTGAACGGGTTGGGCAGCGCCGCGGCGCTGCCGTCCGTGGAATGGTCGGCCCGGACGTACCATTCCTGTTCCTGGTTGAACGGCCGCGTGCCGGTGGCCGTGACGTAGCTGCCCCATTGCGGGCCGCCCGCCGTGTCGAGGCCCGATGTCCCGTTCCAGAGATCGAGGGTGTCGAACGCGTCGCTGTAGGTGAGGGTCGCTGTTTGGGCGAGGTTGTTCGGGTCGATCGGCATCGGGGGCTGGCCTGTCGGTTCTGCCGGGTCCTGCGGGGTCAATCCCTGTATGCAATCAAGGGTTGCAATATTCCTGCCGGCCCGGCGGCGATGCGGCCGGACCGGCCTACTTCTCGCGAAACGCCCGGCGGGCCTGATCGACCAGGGGCTTGGTGAGGTACGACAGGACCGTCCGGTCGGCGGTGCGGATGAACGCCTCCACCGGCATGCCGGGCATCAGCTTGGCGCCGTCGAGGCGGCCGAGCTCGTCCTTGGTCACGCCCAGGCGCACCAGGTAATAGGCACTGCCGGTCCGCTTGTCCTCGCTGACGTCGGCGGCGATCCGGGTGACGCGGCCGTTGAGCTCCGGCGTGGTCCGCTGGTCGAAGCTCGGGAAGCGCAGGCCCGCGTCCTGGCCGGTCTGCAGCCGGTCGATGTCCTGGGGCGCGACCCGGACCTCGGCCACGAGGGAATCGGCGTTCGGCACGATCAGCAGGATCGGCTCGCCCGGGGCGATCACGCCGCCGCGGGTGTGGACCGCGAGCTCGTGCACGTAGCCGGTCTGCGGCGCGCGGATCTCGATCCGCTGGAGCTGGTCGAGGGCGGAGATCCGCTGCTCGGTCAGGGTCGCGGCCTTGGCGCGGTTCTCGGCCAGCTCCTTGGCGACGTCGCTGCGCAGATTCTGCTCGAGCTGGATGATCTGCAGCTCGGTCTCCGAGACCTTGCCCCTGGTCTGGGCGATGCTGGACACCAGCACCCCGCGCTCGCCCTTGAGGCGGGCCATGTCGCGCTGCAGGCTGGTGAGCCGGGTCAGCTGGATCAGGTTCTTCTTCCAGAGATCCTCGACGCCCTCGTATTCCCGCCCGATGATCGCGGTCTCCTGCTCCTTGGCGGCGGCCTGCTCGACCAGGCCCTTGATCTCCTCGCGCAGCTGGCCGATCCGCTCGCGCAGCTGCGCCTTCTGGCCCTGGAGCGCGTCGCGGCGGAAGCGGAACAGCTTGCGCTCGCCATCGACGATCCGGGCGACCTCCCGTCCCGCCCCGGCGAGCTCGGCCGGGAAGGCGGGCTCGTCGCGGCCGTCGCGCTCGGCCTCCAGCCGGGCGTCGCGGGCGGCGATCTCCCACAGGCTCTTGCTGACGCTGTCGTAGGTGGCCCGGGTGGTGGTGGCGTCGAGGCGGACCAGCAGGTCGCCGGCCTGGACGCGGGCGCCCTCCTGGATCGGCAATTCGGCGACCACGCCGCCGGTCGGGTGCTGGACCTTCTTGATGCTACTCTCGACCACCAGGGAGCCGGTGGCGATGATCGCCCCGGACAGTTCCGTGGTGGCGGTCCAGGCGCCGGTGCCGGCGGCCAGCACGACCACGGCGGCGACGCCGGCGATGTGCCGCCGCAGGGAGCGCCGGGTCTCGCGGGTCGGGTCGGCCGAAATCTGATCCCGCGTCATGCGACCCGCGCGGGTGTCTGCCGGGTCAGGGCGCCCAGCTGCGCCAGCACCTCGTCGCGAGGCCCGTGCAGCCGCACGCGGCCCTCGCCCAGGACCAGGATGCGGTCGACCGAAGCGAGCGCGCTCGGCCGGTGGGCGATCACCACCACGATGCCGCCGCGGGCGCGCACGCCCTGCACGGCCGCCGCGAGGGCGCGGTCGCCGTCGACGTCGAGGTTGGAGTTCGGCTCGTCGAGCACCACCAGGAACGGCTCGCCGTAGAGCGCCCGGGCGAGCGCGATCCGCTGGCGCTGCCCCCCCGACAGGCCGAGCCCGCCGGCGCCGACCCGGGCGTCGTAGCCGCCGGGCAGCCGCAGCACGACCTCGTGGACGCCCGCCGCCTGCGCGGCCGCTTGCAGGGCTTCCGGGTCGGGCGCGGGATCGAACCGGGTGATGTTCTCCGCGATGGTGCCGTCGAACATCGCGATGTCCTGCGGGAGGTAGCCGACGGCGCGCCCGAGGGCGTCGGGATCCCATTGGTCGATCGCCGCGCCGTCGAGGCGGATCGCCCCGCGGACCGGCCGGGCGAGGCCGACCAGAGCGCGGGCGAAGGTCGACTTGCCCGAGCCGCTGGCGCCGATCACCCCGAGCGCGCTGCCGGGGGCGAGGGCGACGTTGACGTCGTGCAGGACCAGGGTGTCGGTCCCGGGGACGGCGATCGACAGGGCGGTCACGCGAACGCTCTCCCGGGGCGCCGGCAGGGGCGTCAGGGCTTCGGGCTCCCGCCGGGGCAGGAACGCCACGAGCCGGCTCCAGGCCTGCCGGGCGGCCGAGAACGACTTCCAGTTGGCGATGACGAGATCCACCGGCGCGAGCGCCCGGGCCGACAGGATCGTGGCGGCCAGCATCACCCCGCCGGTGGCCTCCTCGCGCACCACCAGGTAGGCGCCGAGCCCCAGCATCCCGGATTGCAGCACCGTGCGCAGCAGCCGCGCCGTCGCGCCGAAGCCGATGGCGAGGTCGTTCCCGAAGAGGGCGACATCGAGGTTTTGGCGGGTCCGGTCCTGCCAGAGATCGGCTACCCGCGACCGCATCCCCAGCGCGCAGAGCAGCGGTGCCGTGCGGTGCGCCATGTCGGTGAAGGACTGGCGCGCGCCGGCGACCCGCACGGTCTCCCGGGTGGTCTCGGCGGAGGCCCAGTCGGTCAGGACCGTCAGGGCGCACAGGATCAGGGCGCCCCCCGCGATCGCCGCCCCGAGCCAGGGATGGAACAGGAAGCAGACCGCGACGTAGAGCGGCACCCAGGGCAGGTCGAAGACGGCGGTGAGCGCCAGGCTCGACACGAAGCCGCGCACGGTGTCGAGGTCGCGCAGGGCCTGGGGGCCGTCGTCGCCGCACGGCATCTCGGCGCCGCGCGCCAGCAGGGTCCGGAAGATCCGCGGGCCGAGGCGCTCGTCCACGAGGCGGCCGAAGCGGGCCAGGATCCGGGCGCGGAACACCTCGAACACGCTCTGGATCACGAACAGCATCAGGGCGATGCCGGCGAGCCCGACCAGGGTGGCGATGCTCCGGCTCGGCAGCACCCGGTCGTAGACCTGCAGCATGAAGATCGGGGCGGTCAGCATCAGCAGGTTGATCAGGCCGCTGACGATCATCACGGTGATCATGGCGCCGCGCCCGGCCCGGAGCGCGGCCCGGAACTCGCGGCTTTTCGCAACACGCAACGCGCGCTCGTCGGTCACAGGACGGTCTCCCCGGAGACGCGGTTCAGGAACCCCGCCGCGGGAGCGGCGGGGGCCGGGCCGTCAGAGGCCGGGACGCGCGAGCGGGTCGGGGCCGACGCGCCAGCGCGCGGCGGGGCTGAGAATTGCGGCGGCAGGGAGCGACATGAACGTCTCCGGGTTCATGACGTAACCGGCTGTACAACTATGGGTTGCAGGCCTCGATGTCGGTAAGAAGTACCGAGGCTTGTGCTGGGGAGCCGATCGACCCTTGTGGCTCAGTCCGCCCGACGCGGGGGAGACGCTCCGACGGCTCGGCGCCAGACGCACGGTCAAGACGCGCCAGAATGGCGCGGATCCTCCCCGCCGACGCCGAAACGAAACGTCTGGCGCGGCCTGCTAACGCGGCCCCTGCGCCTCGGCCGGGCGCCAGCGGTCGAGCTCCCGGTCGATCGCGCCCTCGGTGCCGCGCAGGAATTCCGCCGCCGGCAGGCCGGGGGCGAGGGCGGCGAGGTAGCTCACCACGATGGTGCCGGCCCGGGTGGCCGCGCCCCGGGGCCAGAACAGGCCCGAATTCACCGCCACCGGCACCACCGGCAGGCGCAGCCGGCCGTAGAGCAGCTCGACGCCGCGCTTGAACTGCAGCGGATCGCCGGCCCGGCCCCGCGTGCCCTCCGGGAAGATCAGCACCGAGCGGCCCGCCGCGACGGCGGCCTGGCTGCCCTCGATGATCGCCCGCAGGGCCTGCGTGCCGTTGGCGCGGTCGATCACGATCATCGGCGAGCGCCGCAGGAACCAGCCGACCACCGGGATCGCCAGCAATTCGCGCTTGGCCACGATCGCCACGTCGGGGACCAGCACCAGGAAGGCCAGGGTCTCCCAGGTGGATTGGTGGTTGGCCACGAGCAGGCAGGGCTCGGCCGGGAGGTGCTCGCGCCCCTCCTCGACGTAGCGCAGGCCGACGATCCGGTGCAGGCCCGCCAGGACCCCGCGCGCCCAGAGCCGCGCCGCCGTGCGGACCGGCCGCGCCGGCGCCCCGGCCAGGGCCAGGACCGCCAGCGGCGCGACGAACAGGGCCGTCCAGGTGGTCCAGTACGCGACGAACAGGAGGGAGCGGGTGTGCGCCAAGATCGGGCCTCACATAGGGCCCGGGGCGGGGCGGGTCATCGGCATAGCGCCTCGCGGATCGCGGTGCACGGCAAATTCAGCCGGACCGGAAAGCCGCGGGCGCCATCATCGGCGGGCGATGACCACTAACGCGCTGGGCCATCCACCGATCCGTCATCGGCTCCGCGGTTCGAGCGGCCGAGACGCGGCGTCGCCCTCCGGAGGCGCGGAATGGGTCGGGCTCTCGGGACAGGCTCGGCAATCGACCGCGCCGAATCCGCGAACGGTTGCCGCCGCGCGGCGTTATCGGAGGGTTCGGCGCGCGGGCGCGGGCGCGAAGGAGACCGGGTTGGCCAGGGTGACGGGGCGTGCGGGTGACGGAGGCGCTCTGTCGGACGAGCGGGGGACCGGGCCGCTGTTCATCGCGGGCGGCGGGGCGACCGGCGCCGTCATGCGGGCGTTCGACTGGTCGTCCTCGACCCTTGGTCCGCCGCAGGACTGGCCCCAGTGGCTGCGCGCCGCCGTCAGCCTGATGCAGGGATCCGGCTTCCCGACGTTCGTGGCCGCGGGGCCGGAGCTCAGCTTCCTCTACAACGACGCCTACGCGGGCGTCCTCGGCAGCAAGCACCCGGCCGCGATGGGCGCGCGCTTTCGGGACATCTGGGCGGAGGTCTGGTCCGACATCGAGCCCTACGTCGAGGCCGCGATGGCCTGCGAGGCGACCTGGATCGAGAACCTGCCCCTGGTCATGAACCGCCACGGCTACGCCGAGGAGACCTGGTTCACCTTCTCCTACGCGCCGCTCCGGGACGAGGCCGGCGCGGTGGCCGGCGTGTACTGCACCTGTACGGACACGACCGCCCGGATGCGGGCCGAGACCGCCCTGCGCGAGAGCGAGGCGCGGTTCCGCAACATGGCCGACCACGCCCCGGTCATGATGTGGATGACCGGGGCCGACGGGGCCTGCACCTACCTCAACCGGCGCTGGTACGAGTACACCGGCCAGACCGTCGCGGAGAGCCACGGCCTCGGCTGGCTCGACGCGGTCCACCCGGACGACCGGGACGCCTCGGGCCAGGCGTTCCTGGCCGCCAATGCCCGGCACGGCGAATTCCGGATCGAGTACCGCCTGCGCGGCGCCGACGGCCGCTACCGCTGGTTCATCGACGCGGCCCAGCCCCGCCTCGGGGCGGATGGCGGCTTTCACGGCTATATCGGCTCGGTCACCGACATTCACGACCGCAAGGCCGCCGAGGAGCGCCTGGTCGAGACCACGCGCCGGCTCGACGCCATCCTCAACAACACCTCGCAGGCGATCTTCCTGATGGATGACCGCCAGCACTGCAGCTACATGAACCGCGCCGCCGAGACGCTCACCGGCTTCGCCCTGGAGGAGACCGAGGGCCGCGCCCTTCACGACGTGGTGCACCACACAAGGCCGGACGGATCGCCCTACCCGCTCTGCGAATGCCCGATCGACCAGGCCTTCCCGGAGAACGAGCGCGAGCAGGGCGAGGAGGTCTTCGTCCACAAGGACGGCTCGTTCTACCCCGTCGGCTTCACCGCGAGCCCGATCCGGAACGAGCGCGGCGAGGCGATCGGGACGGTCATCGAGGCGCGCAACATCGAGGGGGAACTGCGCGCCAAGGCCGCCCTGGAGGCGTTCAACGCCACCCTGGAGCGGCGCGTCGAGGAGGAGGCCGCCCGGCGCGAGAAGGTCGAGGAGGCCCTGCGGCAATCGCAGAAGATGGAGGCGGTCGGCCAGCTGACCGGCGGCATCGCCCACGACTTCAACAACCTGCTCACCGGGATCTCGGGCAGCCTGGAACTGCTGCAGACGCGCATGAGCCAGGGCCGGATGACCGACCTCGACCGCTACATGACCGCCGCCCAGGGGGCGGCCAAGCGCGCGGCGGCGCTGACCCACCGCCTGCTCGCGTTCTCGCGCCGCCAGACCCTCGACCCCAAGCCCACCGACGTGAACGCCCTGGTTCACGGCATGGAGGAGCTGGTCCGCCGGACCGTCGGCCCGTCGATCCATATCGAGGTGGTCGGTTCCGCCGGCCTGTGGCCCGCCCTGGTCGATCCGGGCCAGCTCGAGAACGGGCTCCTGAACCTGTGCATCAACGCCCGCGACGCCATGCCGGAGGGCGGGCGCATCACCATCGAGACAGCCAACCGCTGGCTCGACGACCGCGCCGCCCGGGAGCGGGACCTGCCGCACGGCCAGTACCTGTCGCTGTGCGTCACCGATACCGGCACCGGCATGACCCCTGAGGTGATCGCCAAGGCGTTCGACCCGTTCTTCACCACCAAGCCGATCGGCCAGGGTACCGGGCTCGGCCTGTCGATGATCTACGGCTTCGCCCGGCAATCCGGCGGGCAGGTGCGGATCTATTCCGAGGTCGGACAGGGCACGAGCGTGTGCCTGTACCTGCCGCGCTTCCACGGCGACCTCTCCGCCGCGGTGCCGATCCAAGATGCCGCCGCGGTGCCGCGGGCCGAGCAGGGCGAGACCGTCCTCGTCATCGACGACGAGCCCTCCGTGCGCATGCTGGTGACCGAGATCCTGGAGGATCTCGGCTACAGGGCGATCGAGGCCGCGGACGGCCCGTCCGGGCTGAAGGTCCTGCAATCGGACGCGCGCATCGACCTACTGATCACCGATGTCGGATTGCCCGGCGGCATGAACGGCCGGCAGGTGGCGGATGCCGCCCGTGAAACCCGTCCAGGTCTCAAGGTGTTGTTCATCACCGGCTATGCCGAGAACGCCGCGGTGGGCAACGGCTACCTGGATGACGGCATGCAGGTGCTCACCAAGCCGTTCGTGATCGAGGCGCTGGCCGCGCGCATCCGGGACATGATCGAGCCGTGAGGCTCGCGCGTCGCCGCGCGGGCCTGCGGAAGGCCCGGCTGCGTCGCTGCCGGCACTGTGACAAGGGCCGGCGCGGCCGCTACCGTGACCGCCGCGCGGGCGGGGCGTCGATTGTGGGGGCATGTTGAGCGAGCCGATGACCGACACCGCCACGGCGTTCCCGGCCAGCCCGGCGCCGCGGATCTCGACCGGCATTCCCGGCCTGGACGACATCCTCTGCGGCGGCCTGACGCCGAGCCGCCTCTATCTGCTCGAGGGCACGCCCGGGACCGGCAAGACCACCCTGGCGCTCCAGTTCCTGCGCGAGGGCGCGGCCCGCGGCGAGGCGACGCTCTACGTCACCCTGTCCGAGACCGGCCAGGAACTCCGCTCCTCGGCCGCGACCCATGGCTGGTCGCTGGACGGCATCGAGGTCTACGAGCTCGTCAACGAGATGGGGCTCGATCCCGACAGCGAGCAGTCGATCCTCCATCCGTCCGAGATCGAGCTCGGCGAGACCGTCCGGGAGGTCATCGCCCGGGTCGAGGCGCTCAAGCCCGAGCGGGTGGTGTTCGATTCGCTCTCGGAGCTGCGCCTGCTCGCCCAGAACCCGCTGCGCTACCGCCGCCAGATCCTGGCGCTCAAGCAGTTCTTCGCCAAGCGGGCCTGCACCGTGCTGATGCTCGACGACCGCACCTCGGAGACCGGCGACCTGCAGCTCCACAGTATCGCCCACGGGGTGATCTCTCTGGAACAGAGGCTGCGCGATTTCGGCTCCGAGCGGCGCCGGCTGCGGATCATCAAGATGCGCGGCATCAAGTACCGGGGCGGCGACCACGATTTTTCCCTGGAGACCGGGGGCATCCGGGTGTTCCCGCGCCTGGTCGCCGCCGAGCATCACACGCCCTTCGACGCGAAGGCGCGCTCCACCGGCACGGGGGGCTCGACCTGCTGCTCGGCGGCGGGTTGGTGCCCGGCACCAACACCCTGCTGCTCGGCCCGTCCGGGGTCGGCAAGACGACCACCGCCATCCGCTGCATGCTGACGGCCCTGGAGCGGGGCGAGACCGCGACCTACTACCTGTTCGACGAGGGCCTCGCGACCCTGCTCACGCGCGCGGCGACCCTGGACATGGATTTGGCCCGGCATCTCGAGACCGGGCGCCTGACGATCACCCGGATCGATCCGGCCGAGCTGTCGCCGGGTGAGTTCTCCAGCATGGTCCGGCAGGCCGTGGAGGAGCGCGGGTCCGGCTTCGTCGTGATCGACAGCCTGAACGCCTATCTGCACGCGATGCCGGGCGAGGAGTTCCTCATCCTGCAGATGCACGAGATGCTGAGCTACCTGAACCAGCAGGGGGTCACGACGCTGCTGGTCCTGGGGCAGCACGGGGTGATCGGCGAGGTCCGCACCGATATCGACCTCAGCTATCTCAGCGACGCGATCCTGCTGTTCCGGTTCTTCGAGGCCAGGGGCCAGGTCCGCACGGCCCTCTCCGTGGTGAAGAGCCGGGTCAACGCGCATGAGCGCACCATCCGCGAGATGCGGCTGTCCGCGCACGGGATCCAGGTCGGCGAGGCCCTGACCGATTTCGAGGGCGTGCTCACGGGCCTGCCGTCGTATCGCGGCGCGGTGGCGATGCTGGCCGGCGGCGCCCGGTGACTGCGTCGTCGGCGCAGGACGAGGCGCGAATCCTGATCCTGGCGCCGCGCGGCCGCGACGCCGCGGTGGCCGAGCAGGTGCTCGGCCGGGCCGGCACGCAGGCCGCCATCTGTGCCGATCTGGCCGGCTTGATGGACGCGCTCCGGGCCGGGGCCGCCGCCGCTTTGGTCACCGAGGAGGCCCTCGGGGAGACCGGGCCGCCGGCCCTGTTCGCGTGGCTCGATGCGCAGCCCGCCTGGTCGGACTTCCCGTTCATCGTGCTGGCGACCCGCCAGCTCGGGCACCGCTCCCCGCGGGCGTCCCAGCTGCTCGCCCGGCTCGGCAACGTGGTCCTGCTGGAGCGCCCGATCAACGCCGAGACCCTGGTCAGCGCCACGGCCGCCGCCCTGCGGGCCCGCCGCCGCCAGTACCAGGCGCGCGAGCGGCTCCTGGAGCGCGAGCGCGACCGGGAGCAGCTCCGGCTCGCCAACGAGGGGCTGGAGCGGCGCGTGACCGAGCGGACCCGGGAGGTCGAGACCGCCCACGAGACCCTGGCCTTCGCCCTCGACGCCGCCGGGATGGGATCCTGGGATCTCGATTACGTCACCGGTGCGTCCCGGCGCTCGCCGCGCTTCGACACCGTCTTCGGCTACGACGCGCCGCAATCGTTCTGGAACCGCGAGACCTTCCTGGCCCATGTCGCCGACGAGGACCGCGCGGGCGTCGAGCGGGCCTTCTCGACGGTCGGCCAGACCGGCCAGCTCGACCTCGAATGCCGCATCCGCCGGGTCGACGGGGCGGTGCGCTGGATCGCCCTGCGGGGGCAGGTCAAGTACGACGCCGCGGGCACGGCGACCCGGATCGCCGGCATCCTGATGGACCGCACCGACCAGCACGTCACCGAGGAGGCCCTGCGCCAGGCCCAGAAGATGGAGGCGATCGGCCAGCTCACCGGCGGCGTCGCCCACGATTTCAACAACCTGCTCACCGTCATCGTCGGCGGCCTCGACATGGTGCTCCGGCGGCCGGAGCAGGTCGACCGTGTGAAGCGGCTCGCGGAGGCCGCCATGGGCGCGGCCCGCCGGGGCGAGCAATTGACCCAGCAGCTCCTGGCCTTCTCGCGCCGCCAGATGCTGCGGCCGCAGACGCTCAACCCCAACCGCCTGCTCCTCGATTTCCGGCCGCTCGCGGAGCGGGCCGCCGGCGGCGCGGTGGAACTCGCCTTCGACCTCGACCCGGCCCTCGATCCGATCCGCATCGACCCGGCGCAGTTCGAGGCCGCGGTCCTGAACCTGATCGTGAACGCCCGCGACGCCATGGAGGGCACGCCCGGGCACACGCGGATCGCCGTGACCAGCCGCAACGTCCATCTCGGCACCGGGGCCGTGGCCGAAAAGGCCGTGGCGCCGGGGCCCTACGTGCTGGTCTCGGTGACCGATACCGGCGCCGGCATCCCGCCGGACAAGCTCCAGCGGGTGTTCGAGCCGTTCTTCACCACCAAGGAGGTCGGGAAGGGGACCGGGCTCGGGCTCAGCCAGGTCTACGGCTTCATCCGCAGCGCCAACGGCTTCGTCGATATCGCCTCCGCGGTCGGGGCCGGCACCACCGTGAACCTCTACTTCCCGCGCTCCACCGACCCGGCCGACGAGGAGACCGGGGCCGGCGCGCTGCGGACGATCCCGTTGCGCCGCGCCGGCGAGGGCGAGACCGTGCTGCTGGTCGAGGATGACGAGCAGGTGCTCGGCATGGCGGTGGAGAGCCTGGAGGAGCTGCGCTACCGGGTCATCATCGCCCGCAACGCCGCCGAGGCCTTGGCGCATCTCCGGGGCGTGGAGCGCATCGACATCCTGTTCTCGGACGTGGTCATGCCGGGCGGCATGAACGGCTCGCAGCTCGCCGTCGAGGCCCAGCGGGTGCGCCCTGGGATCAAGGTGCTGCTCACATCGGGCTACGTGGCCAATCTCGACGAGGGCCAGATGATCGGCCACGGCGAATTGCCGGTCCTGAACAAGCCCTATCGCCGGGACGAACTCGCCCGGTCTTTGCGCTTGGTGCTCGGGGGCGAGGGCCGCTGAGCCCGAACGCAGAAAACCCGGTCCGCGTTGGGCGGGCCGGGTTCGTGAAGGATCGCATAGTCGAAAGAGATTTGGTTGCGGGGACAGGATTTGAACCTGTGACCTTCAGGTTATGAGCCTGACGAGCTACCGGGCTGCTCCACCC
>NZ_JAKSYJ010000151.1 GCF_022829365.1 Methylobacterium sp. J-077
TCGCCGTGCAGCGCCACCGCGCCGGCGACGAGGCCCGACCGCTTCACGGTGAGCGGTCCCGACCTGACGCTCGCCGCAGGCCACGGCCTGACCCTGGCGCTGATGCTGCACGAGCTCGCCACCAACGCCGCCAAGTACGGCGCGCTCTCGACCGGCGCCGGCCGGGTGGCGATCTCCTGGGCGATCGACGAGACGGAGCCGGATGCGCGCCTCCGCTTCCGCTGGGAGGAGATCGGCGGTCCGCCGGTCGCGCCGCCGACGCGGACGGGGTTCGGCACGCGCCAGGGTCAGGCCGTGGCCTGCGGCGAGCGTCAGGTCGGGACCGCTCACCGTGAAGCGGCCGGGCACCCCGTCGCCGTGCAGCGCCACCGCGCCGGCGACGAGGCCCGACAGCGAGGCGCTCGACCACGCGCCCTGAACCAGCACGTCGTGGGCCTGGGCCAGCGCCACGAGGCGGGCATCCAGCGCCCGGCCGGCCTCCTCCAGCGAGGGGGCGTTGCGCAGGGTCTGCGTCGCCACCGCCTGGACCCGTCGACGCCGTCGCGGTCGTACCATTGCCGGGCGATGGCCGCACCGACATCCGGCTTGTTCTGGTGGTCGGCGGAGACGAGGTCGACCCGCACCTCGGCGCCGGTCGTGGCGGAGTTCTTAGCGGAGTCCCTGGCGAAGT
>NZ_JAKSYJ010000166.1 GCF_022829365.1 Methylobacterium sp. J-077
GCAGGCGAGCCCGCGAGCAGGCCGAAGCGAGGCCGACACGGGGACCGCGCCCGAAGGCGTGGAACCCGTCTGAAGTGAGTGATGAACAGGGTGATGGAGTGGAAGTCAGACCATCGCCTGGGCGTAATTCAGAACGTCCGCGATCACCTCGCGGCCCTCCTCCAACCACGCCGCCCGAAGGCAGTCCGACCGCGTGTTGCTGGTGGTGGGCATGAACCGCGCGCGCCTCGGGTCATCGCGAAGCCAGCCCTCCAAGCGATTGAGCGGCATCAGCGCGACCGAACGAGCGAGCCGCCTCATCGCGATGTTTTGCAAAGCATGGCGACAGCGAGTGCCACTCTTGATGGCGTCGGCCATCGCCAGCACGACCACCTTCAACATGCCGGGCCGGTGAGCGTCCCCGCCCTTCATGCCCTTGTAGAAGTCCATCACCACGGCGGGAATACTCTGGCCGTTGGGTCCATCATGGATGCGGCTGAGCGCCTGGATCGCAGTCCAAATGTTACCGTAACGGATCTGCGGCCGCGGGCTCTTGGCCCGATAAGATTGAGACTTGGTCAAAACGAAATAGTCCTCTGTCCGAAAGCCTCACGGTACGCGGCTAAAATTGAATCCTCAATATTTTCGGACGTGAGATAAATATATACGTCTCTGATGGATCGCTTTATGCTGATCATGTCTCTTTTTGAGGCAGAAGACCAATTTCAGGAAAGAAATTTTTGTGATCCAACGTACCTATTGCGTGAGCGACTTCACGCGGATCTTCACCGACAAGACGACTAGCATTCCTCGCCTCGACATGAGGTGGATCACCGACTCTCACGATCTGCCTTCGTTCGCCGCTCTTCGCGACCACGTCGTCGTCAAGTTGCTTTACTCGAAGCCCCAGGCGGACAAGGCCGAGACCAACGCCTGGGTGCCCACCCTCTACGAAGTGAGCGACCGCACCTTCGTCAACAGCACGACCGGACGGTCCTTCACGAAGCGCGGCGAGTGGCGCTCCGGCGCGGCGGAGGCGGAGAAGCTCTCCGTCTTCATCGCCGACGTGGACAATGCCGATACTGGTCGCCCGATTATCTCGGTCCAGGCGGTGGCCGCCGCCCTCGACGCGATGGGGGTCTCCTACTTCATGTACACGAGCTTCAGCCACACGCCCGAGAAGCCGAAGTTCCGCGTTATCGTTGATACCGACCGCGACCTGACCCGGACCGAAATGCTCCGGATCGCCGTGTGGCTCAACGCGGTCGCTTTTGGAGGTCAGACCGATTTCTCGATCTATGACCCTGGCGACTTCCTTTTCGCGCCGCCGCACGTGACGACTGTCGTCGAGCGGCTGCATGCGCGGCCGATGGGCGTGGACGACGCCCTCACTAAGCAGACGCTCGTTCAGCAGGAGCGCCCCGGCATTTGGAACCCGTACCTCTTGAAGAAGGAGCCCCGTCCGCCGCGGACGTTGCGGACGCCCGCTCAGACGGCTGCCGCCTGCGAGCGCTGCGCGGACCGGGCTGCCCGGTTGGGGATCGGCATCGACAACCCCGCCATCTTTAACCGGGCGTGGCTGCCCCTCTACAAGGCGTGCATCGTCGGGGGCAGCCATTACGAGACCATGCGCTCGCTTCTCGGTATGGTCTGGGCCAAGACCGGCGGCAAGCTCAGCTACGGCGAGATGGATCGGCTGCTCCGTCAGATCGACGCCACTGACAGCGATCACTTCATCCGGGTGCATGGCGAGCAGAAGGCCGCCGCCCTGCTCGATTGGATCATGAGGCTGCCGGTCGAAGAGATCGAGGAGGACTGGACCTCGATTGTGGACACGGACGAGATCGGGCTGACCGTGCTCGTCAAGGAGGGCGAGTGCGGGGAGGGCAAGACCCACGACGAACTCGTTCGCATCGCCCGCGAGGGCGGCCGGACCGTCTACGTGGTGGACAAGATCGAGACTATCGACAAGCGCCGCGAGGAGTTCTTTGAGATCGCCGGACCTCGCACGGCCGTTCGCTTCCGCATCGAGGTGGCCCATAGCCAGCGCCGCGACCTGCGCGTGCCGCTCCAACTCTTCGCCATCCGTAAGAAGCTTGACGAGGAACCGGCTGGCAGGCCCGCCATCGTGTTCGTCACGCAGGCCGCGGCGGCGCAGATGGACTGGTCCGAGTGGGGTGACTGCACCATCGTGTACGACGAGGTGCCGGACATCTTCGAGGTCTTCCGGATCGATGCCGCCAACCACCGCGACGTGCTGTGCAAGTACGTGCGCCCCGAGACCGAGGATGGTGTCTGCTACAGCCTCGGGCTGACCGCTGCCGGTCGCGACCTCGCCCGCGCGACGGACGTGGATGACTACGATAAGGTCCACCACGGCCTGTGCGTCCTGCTCGCTAAGGCGAACACCTACGTGTGGGTGAAGCGCAAGGCGTGGGACGACCCGGCCGATGGTGGCCGATTGGAGTTCTTCGCCATTGTCTCTCCACTGAACCTTAGTGCGTTCAAGGCTGTGCGCCTGCTCGGCGACGAGGCGACCAAGTCCGTCACCGTGAAGGCGTGGTCCGAGAAGTGGGGCGTAAAGTTCGAGGAGATTAACTTCGCGCGCCGCCAGCGCATCGTGCCGACCTCCGACCGTGTCACCATTCGCTACTTCTCGCGGCACCGGGACAGTTCGCTCACCCGCTTCCGCGAGGGCGACATGCCGCTGGAGGCGGTGAGCGCCTGGATCAAGCAGGACGCGGGCGGCGAGCCCGTGCTCTGGACGGCCAATGAGCGCCTGCGCGCGAAATCGAAGCTCGACCAGCGTGAATTCATCAGCCCGAAGGCTCACGGGCGTAACGATCTCCAGCAATATAAGCGCGTGGCGTGGCTGGCCGCCATGAAGGCCAGCCAGTTCGAGATCGGCACGCTGCGCGAGGTGTGCGGGATGACGGCGCAGGAACTGATTGACTGGCGGGAATACAACGCCCTGTACCAGTTCATGATGCGGTGCGTGCTGCGCGATTTCTCCTCGGCCGAGCCGGTGGTGCTCTACGTGTTCTCGAAGCGGCAGGCGGAGTACCTGCACGGGCGTCTCGGCGGCCGGATCGAGCACGTGCCGGGCGTCATCATCGACATGCCGGTCCGCAGCCTCGACATGGAGGGCGCGATGACGGACGCGGAGCGTTCGAAGGTGGCCTACTGGCGTAAAAAGATGGCGGTGGCCGGTGTCGCCGACGTTCGGCTCCTGCCTAAATCGGCGAAGCTGAGCGAGCGCGAGGTCCGGCTCATGAACGCGACGTTCGAGCGGTCACCTACCGGAAGGTCTATCAACAAGTTGGTGGCGTAATCGTCCGTCAGCCCACTAGAAAAAATGGTGCACCGGCTACTCGACGGTGCACCACTTCACGGGCGGCACGGCCGGGCGTCGTCGCAACGCGCTGGTAGAACGTCCGCCGATCGCCGGTCACCGCCTTGGCGACATCATCAATCGCCTCGATCACTGCCGAGGTGACCTTGAAGAGCGGTTCCTGCGGTTCAGCCCTGGCCAGGACTAGGACGAACTGCTGCCGCCAGCGCTGGGTCTCCTCTAGGAACGCGACCTCCTCAGCCCGTGCCGAGACCCCGCTTCGCCATGCTGCCGCTCTGCGTCGCCCTCCGGGCAGATAGACCATGCAATCCCTTGGTCGATCTGTTTCGCGCCGCGCGCTAATGTCAGATCAGCGTGGATTGGGAGGGGGTCGAAGACGCCGCCGTTTTCATGGTGACAGAGGCCGGTCGCTCAGTTGCAAATGGTCAATAAAAAGCTAATCTCGACTGCGTAAGTAGTGACGAGGGGCATCGCCATGAAACCTGCTCGACCTCAGGCTGAGAGTATCCCGTCTTTGTTGGTCTACCCCGCGATGACCGTCGATCGGCTGCATACGGCTGAAGTGCAGCAGGACCAGATGCGGCGCCTGCACAACGCACGCGCCAGCCAACGCGCCGCTCGATACGACCGCATCAATCGCGCCTCAGCGCTCTGAGGGGGCACTCCATGATCCGGATCCGCGTCACCGACGACGGCACCTACACCGTCTACCGAGATGGCACCGCACTGGTAACCGGCCTCACCCGCGCGCAAGCCGACGCCGTGGCCCAATCAATTGGAACGGGTTTAGTCAGTTAGGCGCGACCGCGAAACTACGATGATCGGGGTCATGCTGACAGATCGCATCATCCGAGCCGTCGCGGTGTTGCGCGCTGGCGGTCATCACGTCGAGGAAGTGCGTGGGACTGCCAACGTCTATCGCGTCGATGGGCGGGACCCCGTGACGGGGCCGGTCGTGCTCGCGCTGGCGATCCGGCTCGGCTTGATGGACGGTTCGAGAGACGGCTGACCAGCGTCGCAGACGCAAGGACTGGCTGCCCGCCGTCCGCACGATGTCGTTTCGAAGCCGCGGGAGATGAGGGCGGGATCCTACAGCAAAGAACGGCCCGTAGACGCGCTCAGAAGCCTTGGGCGGCCGTCGCGTCGAGTTGGCCCTCTATCTCGCTGAAGCCGGTGAAACCTTTCCCACGCCCCGGAATTCGCATGATACGCCCGAAGAGATGACGATTACTTCGTCGTCTTCAACCTGCTGAACCGTCAGAAATAAATCGTCGTGACCAAGTGGGGCGTAGACGACCACCCGGAGGCTAACGACAGGACCGAGAAGATCAAGTCATTGCCTTGAACATCATCGCCTCCAAGACAGCCATTGAGAAGAGCATCCCGAAGGGCTTCTAGGATGCTGCTGCGGGATCACCTGTCGGAGATCGGTTGATGATGGAAAGCAGATTTTCGTCGGCAGCGAAGGGCGACAATCTCAATCAAGCGTCTTCCAACTACCTTCTTCTTCGCCTCGGTCAAAATGCAGATGCTGAAGATCCCAGCCGCCTAATTCGATCCGTCGCCCCTGCGGATCTCCATGAAGCTAAGACATCGTCATGGAGAAAACTGCACAAAAGTCCAACATCGTTGTTCTAAGAACTTTAACGGTTGTTCGCGGCGGAATTGTCCAATTGGTCCCAGCTTTTATTTGCATACAAAATTATAGATGGGCCAAATATAACCTGAGGTCGGTGCCTTTAATGGATCTTTAAGACGCACGAAACATCCTTCGACAGGACGCCGGGACCGGCACACAATATGTGCAGAGATTCCCAGCCAGTGATCCTCAGTCGCGCTGCAAAGCCATGTTCGCCAGCAATTCAGTCCGACATAAATCCGACCCTCAAGGTCGCGCACGATCGGATGGCGCATCATCGAGGGATGGTATCGACCCGATCGCTGGACGTGCGCTTCTGCCCAATGGGGAGGAGGTAACGTGTTCCGCAGTGATGCAATCGCCGTTACGGGGCGAGATCAGCCTCAAGGGTAAGGTATCCCCCGGTCAGGTCGTCGTCTGCTTCCTCGACAATGTCGGCATCCTGGTCGGCAAGGTCAACGAGATCACCCCACGGGGGATCTTGGTGGACTTCATGGTACGCGAGAGTCGCCGGGAAAAGGTGGCCGCGCGGCTGGATTGGCACGCCGCGCATGCGATTCGAGCCACGCAACTGCGCCGCGCACCTCGCATCGTCCCCCTCCACCCCGCGGTTGAGATCCGGCTCGCTGAGACAGTCACCTTCATTGGAACGATCCTGAACATTTCACTCTCTGGGGCCGCTATCGTCCTACGGCCCAACCCCGGTCTGTTCGTCGGCACTCTGTTACGAGTCGCGGGCCGCTACGCCACCGTCGTGCGAGCGATCGAGGATGGCGTCGCCGTTCAATTCGTCGAACCTTTCAGCACTGATGCCTTCGACAGGTGGGTAAAACTGTGATCGGGGTCGCTTCGGTGTTCCATGGCGGCGGCGCCTCGACAATGAGCAGCGCATGGTGTCCTTCCATCTCATCCGAGATCTCGATCAACCTGTCGGCAGGAACCCTGCTGGAACGACCGTGATCTCGAAAAACATCGTGGTGATCTTCGACCCGCCTTGTTGGGGTAGTATGGCCTCGAAGGCCGTCTTCACGATCTCTGCGTCGCCTGCGGCCATCAAAGCCTCCCCTCGTCGCCGTACCACCTGTTTACCCCTCTCCGTTAGGGATAGACGGCAGCCAGCGGAGGGACGCAGGCAGGCATTTTTCGGGCAGCCGCTACGATGATGAAGCCGAGGCTTGGGACACTCGCGCGGACGACTGCGCTCGCAGTTGGCCTCGGCGTGCCGGTCCTCGTCGCCATCACCCTGAACCACCAGTATACTCAGGAACTCTCCCAGGCCGAGGTCAGCGCTGCAAATACAGCTCATGCCCTCGAACAGCATGCGGCCCGTGCCTTCGAGACCATCGACACGTATCTGCGAGCCGTGGCCCCCCTGGTCGGAACCGGCGCAAGCAGCCTGTCACCAGAAGCAATCCACGCCGCCCTGCGCGAGCAGATCCCACGCTCCCGGCTCGACAACATTCTGATCATCGATCGCGACGGCCGCGCCACCGTCGAGGCGGACGCCTTCCCGGCTCGTGTCCTCGACGTGCATGACCGCGACTACTTCCAGACATTGCGCGACCGACCAGACAGCGGCCTCGTCATCGGCAACCCAATCACCGGGCGGCTGACTGGCAGGCTGCTGATCCCCGTGGCGCGCCGCATCGACGGCCCGGACGGAGCGTTCGCGGGTGTTGTGCAAGCGATGCTTGACCCAAAGACCTTCGAAGCCGTGTACGGCACCATCGACAATGGGCCGGGGGCGGGACTGACCCTATGGCGGCTGGATGGAACGCTGCTCGTGCGCTCGCCTCCCATGCCGGGGGTGATCGGTAAGAACTTCGCCCAGGGGGAGAATTACCGGCAGCACGTGCCCGCCAAGGACGACAAGCCGTACTGGTCGGCGGCCATGACGGATGGTATCGAGCGCGTCGTCGCGCTGAGCTTCCTGGACGGCTATCCGCTGTACGTTGGCGCCGCCCTGGCGAAAGATGATGCGTTAGCTGATTGGCGCCGGTCGGCGCTCATGCAAGGCGCTGTCGCTGGCGGTCTGACCCTCATACTCGTCGGTGCCCTGCTCCTGCTCGGCCGGGAGATCGAACGGCGCGAAGCGGCGGACGTGCATATCCGAGCCAGCGAGGCCCATCATCGATTGCTGGCAGAGAACGCCACCGACATCATCGTCTGGTCAGGACTCGACACGACCCGCCGATACGTCTCGCCCGCCGTCACGGCCGTGCTGGGCTACGCGCCCGAGCAACTGATCGGCTCGCGTCCCCTCGAATTCGTCCATCCGGACGATGCCGAAGGCTACGAAAAGATCCTCGCCGACTTGACGGAGGGGCGGATCGAGCGCGCGACGACCTGCCAACGCTACCGGCACGCGGACGGGACCTGGATCTGGCTGGAGATCTCGTTCAACCTCACCCACGACGCGACAGGTCGGGCGGACGGGTACGTCGCGACGCTGCGTGACATCACCCAACGTAAGGCCATGGAGGACGCCCTTCGCGAGAGCGACGAGCGCTATCGTACCCTGACCGAGGCGAAATTGCTGGAGGCGCGAACACGTGCCGACTTCAGCACCGCGACGAGTGCGGCCATCTTGGCGCAGCTTGCCGAGGGTGTCATCGTCACCGACGCGGCCGGGAAGATCACGCTGGTCAACAAGGCGGCATCCGAGATCCACGGGGTGGCTCGGCTCGACGTGGAACCGGACGCCTACAGCGATACCTATCGTCTCTATACCGAAGACCGTCAGCCGTACCCACCCCTCGACCTGCCGCTCGCACGCGCGGTCATGCATGGCCAAACGATACGCGATGCGCGCTGGCGGGTGCAGCGGCTGGACGGCACTGAGGTCCTGGCGATCGGCAACGCTCAACCTCTTCTTGGATTGGACGGCACGCAGATCGGCGCTGTGCTCACGGTGCGTGATGATACGGCACGCGCCGCGGCCGAAGCCGCTCTGCTCGACCTGAACGCGACCTTGGCCCAGCGCGTGGCCGAGCGGACGCACGAGGCCGATATGGCGAGGGAACTGGCGGAGGCGGCGAGCCAAGCGAAGTCCGAGTTCCTCGCCTCGATGAGCCACGAGATACGGACGCCGCTCAACGGGGTGATCGGCTACGCTGATCTCCTTTGCGAGGAACCGGGTTTGAGTCCGGGCACGCGCCAGCACGCCGAGCGTATTCGCACCGCGGGTGCGGCGCTGCTGACCGTGGTCAACGACGTGCTCGACTTCTCGAAGTTGGAAGCCGGACAGGTCGAGATCGTGCAGCAGCCCTTCGCGCTGACCGCGCTGATCGACAACACGGTCTCGATCGTGCGGCGCTCGGCCGAAACGAAAGATCTGAGGCTCGGCGTCAACCTCGATCCCGCCATACCGAGGTGGCTGCTGGGTGATGAGGATCGCTTGCGGCAGATCTTGCTGAACCTGCTCAACAATGCCGTGAAGTTCACCGCGCGGGGTCGGATCGACCTGAGCGTCGCCTTAGACGCCGTGGCTCAGGAGACGGTCCATCTCCGCTGCTCGGTCCGGGACACTGGCATTGGGATCCCGGCAGACAAGCGGGATCGCCTGTTCCAGCGCTTCAGCCAAGTCGATGGCTCGATCGGGCGCGATTACGGCGGCAGCGGCCTGGGTCTGGCGATCTCGAAGGCGCTAGTTGAGCGTATGGGCGGGGCGATCGGCGTCGAGAGTGAGGTCGAGCGCGGCTCGACGTTCTGGTTCGCGCTCGGCCTGCCCATCACAACCGAACCGGCTATCACCATGGAGCCATCATCGACCGGCGGTTTCCGCACGGGCAGGCGTCTTCTTCTGGCCGAAGACGTGCCGCTCAACCAGGACCTCGCACGAGCGATCCTTGAGCGCGCCGGGCACTCCGTGGACGTGGTCTGCGATGGTGCGGCGGCAGTCGCGGCTGTACAGGCGAACGCCTACGATCTCGTGTTGATGGACGTGCAGATGCCGGGCATGGACGGGCTGTCCGCCACGCGGCAGATCCGGGCGTTCGACAGGGAGGCATCACGGGTGCCGATCGTCGCGCTCACCGCGAACGTCCTACCGCATCAGGTCGCCGAGTTCCGCGCTACGGGCATGGACGACCACATCGGCAAGCCCTTCCGGCGTGATGCTCTGTTGGCCGTCGTCGATCGCTGGACGAGCGGTGGTAGCGCAAGAGGTGAAACACGTGCGAGCGTCGATCTCGCTGTGTTCGAGGACCTCAAGGAGATGGTCGGCCACGAACGCATGGTCGGCCTGCTGACGATGCTGGCGGGGGAACTCGCCAATCGGTTCGGACCATCTTCCCACGCTTGTGATCGCGAGCAGATCGCCGGGGATGCACACGCGATGGTGTCGGCGGCAAGCATGGTCGGGTTCGTGTCGCTCGCAGATCTCTGCCGCGAGGTGGAGGCGGCCTGCCGCTCGGACAATGAGCACGGACCGCTCGTCGAATTGTTGCGCTCCCGTTCGGCCGAGACGATCGCCGAGATCGAGATCATGTGTGCCGCATAGATGTGTTTGGCTTGGCCGTGCGTCTTCGGAGGTCATAACGGTGGCCAGACTTCGGGTGGGGATCTTCGACCGGGTGAACGGCGAAGAGATAACCGCCGCCTAACTTCTCGATGAAGCGCGCGGTTGGGGCTCATGGACGAGTAGGACCGGGGTGCGGTAGTTCTCCGGCGTGGCAGTCGCGATACATTGGGCGATGGCGCGCCTCGACGGGTTCGCCCACGACCTCCCGACCACACGAAGTCGTGTCGATCTTCTCGGTGACATGGGCGAGATAGACATGGAGTAGAACGCCCCACAGATGCGCTCAGAAGCCCGTGGGCGGCCATCTCGCCGAGTTGGTCGCCGGGGAGCCAGAGGCGCCGAAACCCTTCTCACGCCCAGGAATTCGCTTGATACGCTCGAAGAGATGACGATCACTTCGTCGTCCTCGACCTGCTAAATTGTCAGGACGAGATCGTCGTAACCGAGTGGGGCGTAGAAGACCACCTGGAGGCCGACGACAGGACCGAGAAGATCAAGTCATCGCCTCCAAGACTGCCACCGAGAAGACCATCTCGAAGGGCTCCGATGACGCTGCCGCGGGCAGATGAACTCGTCCGACGAGTGGATTGGGAAGATCGGGCCTATAAAGACGGCACGCGACTGGTGCTTCGAGTGCGGCGAGATCCTGTTCGACCCATGCCCAGTTGGTGAGATCTCGGCGATCCTGCCGGTCACGGAGAAGAACCGCGTCGGCGTCCACATCCGGACGGTACGCTCGGTGCTTCGATTTTGATGGTGACTGGATATTGATTTTGCCACACACACCGCATACCATTCCGGCGTGAAGTCTTTGCTCTCGACGACTTCACTGTAGACTTCCTCCCAAGCATTACTTCAGCCCTCGCCATCCTTGACTGGTTGGCGGGGGTCTTTTCAAGCTCAAATACCTCATATCAAACGATAGAGGTCTATTACGTGTCTTCCGGTCCCTTCGGCTTTCTCTCCTCCGATAAATCAGAGCGAGATCCTTGTGCGGAGAACCGCCCGCAGATGCGCTCAGAAGCTCGTGGGCGGCCTTTGCGCAGCATTCGCCCCACGGGTTCACCGAGCCCGGCAAAACCCTCCCCACACCCCGGAATTCGCTCGCTACGACCGGCTTGAAGAAGATCCCTCCGGCGTCTTCGACCTGCCGGGCGGTCCAGACGAGATCGTCATAGCCGACGAGCCTCGGACGCCCCCCAAGGCTGATGACGCGACCGAGAGGATCCTGCCGGTCGGCACGACGTGCGACTGATCCATCGCCGTGAACGTCCTATCCTCCCCGGATCATCATGATCTCGAAGACCCATCCTCCTCACATGCTCGACTACGATTTTCGAGCCGCTCGGAGACTCCCCCCCAAGTATTCGATGACTGTGAGTTCGGCGGACACCGAAGACAAGGACACGATCCGATCCAATTTCGTTGAACGAAAAACGCACGCGGCGCCATCCTCGCGCATGATTTCTACTTGTACGCGATCCCGTGGCCCTCACTGTCGTGCGATGAGGCACGAGCGCGCGAATTGTTGATCTCAACTGCTTCACATGTCGAATTCCCGGCGTCGAAGACGAGCTTATCCTAAGAGGGCGCCCAAGACGGTGGGGCAATAATTCCAATTCTGCGTCTTCAGTACCACGGTTTCCACTCAAACTCGGTCGAAATACCGATGCCGAAGATCCCGGCCGCCGAATTCAGGCCGTCGCCTCCACAGATCGCCATGGGCGCGTCATGTTGCGCCTAACTGTGAGCTAGGTGCGCGAAAAAGGACCGTCTGGGCGTCCGACCTGTTCTCGGTCACCGAGGATGCGGCGTCCTGATGCGATGACCTGGATCACCTCCCGTCTGTCGCATTCCTGGCGGGCTAGGACCTCCAGGTCGCGCAGGTAGACGATCACTGGCTGGCGCACGTGCGCGTGCTGCCGCAGGACCGGCTCGACCTTGGCGGTGACATGCTCGACAAGCGCGTCCCAGAACTCAGGAGGCTTCGCAGACTCGTCTCCCATTCGACACGCTCCTTCTGCGAAGTGCGACCTCGTTAGCCATGAGTTCGGGGGCAAAAGCCCACAGCCAACGGGACCGCCCGATATGGATCCGGTTCGACCGACATAGCGGATGGGGAGCGTCGCCTAAATTACCTGCGTTAGATCGAGGTCGTCGCGTGGCAGCGTCCCTTGGCCGATGATGCCCCAGTCGTCGTAGCACGTGGCGCTCGCCGGGATGGGCGCGCCGACGAAGTGGATTAATGACGCCAGTTTAGCTTCATCACAGTCCCGCCGCGATCGGCGCGCCTCCTGAAGGCAATGGCGGGGGCGGTCAGCCGAGTATCACGCCGCCCGGAGTACGCCGCGTGCTAAATACCCTGTTGGCCCTGCTGGCCGTCATCGCCGTTATGACCGCCCACGCTGTCTACCGGTTGCTGCGGTTACCCTTCCGATTTCTGCGAAGGCTATTCGGATACAGCGCCAAGCCAGCGCAGGTCACGGTGCGCTAACCAGATCTTGGCATCCTATGCGGACGCTGATCAGATCGACGGCCTCCCCCGCCAGCCCGTGATCAGATCGGGCGGCGGGGCCGAGCCGCAGGGCGGAAACCGTACCCAACTACAAGGGGCACCGGAAAAATTAACACGTGTTAAAGTATGGAGGCCCTGATGTGCGTCTCACCGTGTGCGGTTCTTTCAGTCCGTTCCGCATAGGTGCGATACGCCGCCCGGATTGGGGCGAAACGACCGCCGAAGAGCGCGTCGTGAACCATGCTCAATACTCTGATCCGCAAGCTCAGCATCGTAGGCAAGCTAACTGAGGGCGATCACGAGACATTGCGGCGCGTGAGCGTGCGTAGCCGACAGGTCCCAGCCCGCCAGGATCTCACCACCGAGGGAGATCGGCCCGAGAACGTACATCTCGTCCTCTCCGGCTTCGTCTGCCGCTACAAGATCCTGCCGAAGGGTCAGCGCCACATCACAGCCCTCATGGTGCCGGGGGACTTCTGCGACCTGCATGTGGCCATCCTGGATGAGATGGACCATTCGATCGCCACGTTGACGCCGTGCACCGTGGTGGAGATCCCGCGTTCCACCATCCGCGACCTGACTGAGAACCATCCCCGTATCGCCCATGCCCTCTGGTGGGCGACCCTCGTCGATGATGCGGTGCTGCGCGAGTGGCTTGTCGGCTTGGCAGGGCGTGAAGCCGCCGAGCGGATGGCGCACCTGTTCTGTGAACTGCTGCTGCGCCTGAGCGTGGTCGGCTTGGCGGAGAAGGACGGGTATGCCCTGCCCCTCACCCAGATTGACCTCGCCGATATGCTCGGTCTGACTCCTGTCCACGTGAACCGCACATTGCAGCACCTAAGGTCGAAGGACCTGATTGTCCTCAGGAAACGTCGCCTTGAGATCCTGGACATAGCTCGGCTGAAAGCCTTCTGCGGCTTCGTCCCAACCTACCTGCATCACACCCCACGAACAAACAAACTCAATCCTCACCAACACAAGCTACAAATGTCGGCCTCGGGATGAGGCAGAACCGAACCCATCGCTGATCGAATATTTGGGCATCAGCGGCTGAGAGATGCGAATGCTCCCGCCTGAGTGAGGCCGGATATCTCATGCCCCATTTTTTCTTCGACACCGACGACGGCCACTTCCGCCATAAGGACGATGAGGGCTTCGACTTGCCCAGCCTCGACGCTGTGCGCATCGAGGCGCTGGATACCCTCGCAGAAATGGCGCGTAACAAGTTCCCGGACCGGGATCGTCGCACCTATTCGGTTCGAGTGCGCGATGAGAACGGGACGGCGGTCTACTCCGCCTCGCTCGACTTGGTGGGTGAGTGGCATATTCCGCACGCCATCAGCCCGTGATAAGATCCGGCTGTGGGTTCGAACGTTCAGCGGCCTTTAGCCCGAGCGATGGCGTAACCGAGGCTGTACAACAGTGTAGTCGCCGCAGCCTGCACCTCGGCTGGGGCGCCGGAGCCCAACGTCTGCTTCAGCGTGATCGCCAGATCGGCCGCCCTGTCGAGCAACGCCTCAGCTTGCGGTGCGCTGCCCATGACATACCGCTCGCCGCCATTACGCATCTCGGTAATGTCGATCAGGATGCCGCAGGATCGCAGCGGTCGGCCGAAGTGATCCTGATAGGTCCGACCACGACTGAGCAGCCAGCATACCGATCCGTCAGGGGCGATGACCCGGTACTCAGACAGCACGAGGCCGCCAACACTTGCCGCCTTTCGCATGTGTTCGGCAAGCCACTCGCGGTCTTCGGGATGGATGGCCGCAGCGGCGGACACTCCCGTGATCTCGCGCTCGGCCAGATCCGGGTCCCCGGTCAAAAGGCGAGCCGCACCGGCATCGTAGCTGACCACCCCGCGGGTGTGATCCCAATCCCAGGTCCCGACCACACAGGACGCTTCCAGCGCCCCCCTGAGGCGCTCCATATCCTCGGTAAAACCGTCGATAGCGTTGATGCGCATGGCACCTCGTGAAACTGCGTCTGGGGTTGTAGCCAATTCGGTACGAGCGAAACAGCACAACCAATCGCCAACGAACTCTTAGGTTGCATCCTTCGTCATCATGCAACCCCGCGCCCGCATGGTGTGTTATCCATACCGTACACAAGAAACCGTCGCCGCATCAGTGAGGCGAGACGCCGAGCGAGGTGCCATGTGTGACGCTTTCGAGGACGGTGACGACGAGCGTGACATTCGAGGCACGCTCGCCCGGATCAGCGATGCGCTCGGGGTCCCCGTAGCGGCGTCCTTTGACGCCAACGCCGACATGCCGGAGTCTCTCCGGCACCAGCGGGAAGAGCAAGTTCTGGGGGTAGTGCGGGCGTATCTCTGGGAGGTTGATCACGAAGCTGCACGACGCTTCGTCACAGCCGTCCGTGCGCTAGTCGAGACCGACAGGCGATAGTCCGGAGGCTCGCACGTTCCACGTTCGAGCCGTATCGACCAATCTCGGTCTCACGATAGCGGTTCTGGATGAGGTGACGGCGTGCCCGAGTACCGCTTCGGATCGAGCGGACATCCGGTGTGAGCCCTACGGTGCGTGAACCTGCGGCGACCGCCCTCGGCATAGGAGCCCGAGAGGACGACGACACCCTTGCACGATGGGCAGCGCTTCAGGGCCATCGCGTAGACGCCCTTCGCCTCGACGACGCCGATCGAACGCCATTCCCCTCCGGTCTTCACCTCGCAGGTCTCTGGGGCTGGCGTCGTCATGGCTGGCCGGGTCGCGCGTCGGAGCGATCATCGCCAGTCCGGTGATCCCCTCTAGCAGCGGAGCCTGAGTTTCCGCCTCCCGCTAGGCCGATCGACATCGTTGATTTGCCTTGCCGGGGGAATGAGCGCAACTTGTGCGCGCGGTCGCTCCGCTGGATACACTTGTCAAAATTACCGGACAACGAGGGGGAAAATGATGGTCGGGGGCACCAACGCCGTAGATCGAGCCTTGGAGGCCGCTCGTGAATTACGGGCAGTCGCCGAGGAGACGCGGCGGACCATCCGGGCATCGCGCGACCTCGTTCAACGGTCGCGCGACCAGACCCTCGCCCTGACGACCTTGCCCGAGAGCGAGATGTCGCCGCCCGCCGACGATAACGGACCGTCGAATGACCTCGTCCGCTCGCTCATCCGCGCCTACGAACTCGCCGAGGATGACGGGGATGCCCGGACCAGGACCTTGCTCGGGGGCGTACTTCACCATGTCGGTTGCCGCATCGCCGCGGTGGTCGGCCCAAAGGCGGCACACGTGGTCATGCATTGATCGACGCAGCGCGAGGTCGCGCAGATGGGGACGCCATGGATGATGCAGACGCGCGGGATCGCGATGCCGCTTCTACGCTAGGTCTCATCGCCCAGGCGCTGAACCTCCCGGTCGCGACGTTCTTCACGGCCGGTCGGCCCACCTCGCCGACCGAGCCGGAGATCATGGTCGAGGCGAACGATCTGGCTCAGACGGCCGAATTGTTGCGCCTGTTCGTGCTGCTGAAGGATCTCGAAGCGCGGGAGCGCTGCCACGACCTCGTCGGGGATCTGGTCGCACGAGAGACGTGATCCCGACCGACCAGCCTGGGCTCGATCGACAGCGCCAATCGCTGGGGTTGAACCGTCCGTCTCTTCGTGGCCCTTGAAGGATCGCAGTGGGAGGTCGGGGCATACGATGACGACACAGGATCGCTTCCCGATCATCGGCATCGGCGCATCCGCGGGTGGGATCGAGGCCATGCGGGCCTTCTTCCGAGGGTTCCCCGCGACCCTCAACGCGGCCGTCGTCGTCGTCACGCATCTGAACTCGGAACGGGACAGCCTGCTCCCGGAGATCCTGGCCCGGTTCACCACCCTCGCCGTCGAAACGGCGGCCGATGGCGTGCCGGTGCGGCCCGGCCACGTCTACGTCATGCCGCCCGGCGTCGTTCTCGGCATCCGAGATGCCCGGCTCACCGCGACGCCACTGGCTTCGGGTACACGCGAGATCAAGCCGGTCGATATCTTCCTGACCGACCTCGCGCGCGATCAGGGTGACCGTGCGGTCGGCGTGATCCTCTCGGGCGGCGACGGCGACGGCGCGATCGGCGTCAAGGCGATCCGGGAGCACGGCGGCCTCACCCTGGCTCAGGTCGCCGATGACGACGGTCCGGAGACGCCGGACATGCCCCTCAGCGCGCTCCGGACCGGCTACGTCGATTTCGGCGTGGGGGCCGAGGAGATGGGCGCCCGGATCGCAGCCAACCATGCGGACGACCGGGAGCGCGCATCGGCCGCCCATGGCGATGGCGATCTGGACGCAAACGAGGTCCCTGAGGACGTGCTCTCGGAGATCTACGCGATCCTGCGCCGACAGGTCGGGCATGACTTCTCGGGCTACAAGCCGAGCACTTTTCTCCGCCGCCTGTACCGGCGCATCGGCGTCAGCGAGGCGACCGGGCCGCGCGCCTACCTGGACCTGCTGCGCTCGGACTCGGCGGAGGTCGCCGCCCTGTTCCGGGATCTGCTGATCGGCGTGACCAAATTCTTCCGCGACGGCCCCGCGTTCGAGGCATTGGCGTCCCTCGTCATCCCGAGGCTGTTCGAGGGACGCGGCCCCGGCGACACGGTACGGGTCTGGGTGCCCGCCTGCTCGACCGGCGAGGAGGTCTACTCCCTCGCTATGCTGCTGGCCGAGCACGCGGACACGCTCGCCGCACCGCCGCGTATACAGATCTTCGCCACCGATATCGACGAGCGCTCGCTCACGGTGGCCCGGCTCGGACGCTATCCGAGGGCCTACCTCGACGCCGTCTCACCGGAGCGCATCGCCCGTCACTTCGTCCCGGAGACGGAAAGCGTCGTCGTCAGCAAGAGGCTGCGCGACCTGTGCACGTTCTCCCCCCACAGCATCGTGCGCGATCCACCCTTCTCACGCCTCGACCTCGTCTCCTGCCGCAACCTGCTGATCTACCTAAGCCTCAGCGCCCAGGAGCGGGTGCTGCCGATCCTGCACTACGCCCTCTGCCCGTCCGGTTATCTGTTCATCGGCATGGCCGAGAACGTCACGCGCTTCGAGGACCTCTTCGCCACGGTGGAGAAGAAGCATCGGATCTTCCAGGCTCGCGATGCGGTCCGGACGGCCCGGCTGCCGTCGATGATCGAAAACGACGTGATCGGCATCATCTCTACCGGGGATGGCAGGCGCCGGACCGGGACGCGGCACCCGACGCTGCGCCACGTCGCGGAAGCCGAGATCCTGGCGACGTTCAGTCCGCCGCACGCGGTCGTGACGCGGACCGGTGAAGCGGTGCACTACTCGGCACGGATCGGCGAATACCTGGAGATCGCCCCCGGCCAACCCACGCAGGAATTGGCCGCGATGGCCCGCCGGGGATTGCGCCTGGAACTCCGCACGGTCCTGCGCGAGGCGATGGAGGGAAACCGGACGACCGTGCGCGATGACCTGGAGGTCGGTCTTCCCGATGGACGCATCAGGAAGCTGTCGCTGATCGTGAAGCCGCTGGCGATGGCCGCGGGGGCGGAGCCGCTGTTCCTGGTCGTGTTCGATGCGACCGCGGTCCCCGAAGATCCAGCCCATCGACGGGGGCAAGGGGACGGCAAGCGGGCTGACGAATTCGAACGGCTGGAGCGAGAACTCACCGTCACCCGAGAGCGGATGCAGGGCATCGTCGAGGAGTACGAGACCTCCCTTGAGGAACTGAAGTCCTCGAACGAGGAGTTGCATTCCGTCAACGAGGAGGCGCAATCGGCCAACGAGGAGTTGGAGGCGTCGAAGGAGGAGATCCAGTCGGTCAACGAAGAGCTTCAGACGGTCAACGCCGAACTCAACACCAAGATCGAACTCATGGACCGGATGAGCGACGATCAGGAGGCCCTGTTCGAGAGCACCGATATCGCCAGCGTGTTCCTGGACCGTGATCTGCGCATTCGCACATTCACGCGGGCTGCCGCCGAGATCTTCGGTCTTCAGCCGAATGACAGCGGGCGGCTGTTGAGCAACTTCTCGGCGCCGTTCTCCCTGGCGTGGCTACCGGAGGACGCCGGAGTGGCCATGTCCGAGCGACGGACCGCCGAACGCACGATCGAAGGGACGGGCGGTACGAACTACCGCGTGCGGTTGACCGCATCCGCACGAAAGGGATCGGCGGTGTCGGGGGTCGTTTTGAACTTCACCAAGTTGGCCAAGTAGGCCCCGCTGCCGCCGATCCCGTCGAACGATCCGCCGCCCGAAATCTCACGGGCTATTCTGTCGCACAGCACGGATTTCATCCTGAGCCTGTTGATCCTGAAACTGTTCGGGAGTGGCTTGCTCGTGTCTGTTGCGTTCGTGGTCATGCTGGTTGCGACGCTCTGGGCCGTCGCGCTCACCGTCGCGGCCTTACCGGCTCTCGATCGCTTCATCAGATGGTGAACAATTCCGCTGAAACTTTGCCGCCTCATCCCCGGTTGATCCTAGCAGTCGGGCCGGAGATCGCCGTCGTGGAATTCTTAGTGATGGCGGCGGGGATTGTTGGAGCCGGGGCGACCCTGACGTTCATGATGCCCGGCCTCGACTCCTTCTTCTCCTGGTGAGCGAATTCTGACGAAGCCGTCCCGGTCGGGTTCGTAACAAGGCTCGAACAGAATAGGCCAGCGTGACTGGAGTAACCTGAATTCCAGGAAGGAAACGACCTTTCAGGGTACTGCCGAACCGCAATGGCACGCATCATCGCGGCGAGCGATGATGCGACACGAGCATCAGCACAAAAAAATGCGTCATCACAAGATTGTTAAAAGCGAATTGTGCGCAACTGATCTATGGCGACATCATCAGCGAACGGGTTGCCCTGTTGAGGTCCCGAAGTCTGGTGAGGAAGCGTCCGTGTATCTCAGGACCGTGGCTGGTCCCCATGATGCGCACCGGCCCGGTTTCGAACCAAGTATCGTCTGACCGGGCCGGTAGCGCTTTCACGATGGCTTGTTGTACCTACGCCTGATCAGCATCCTTGGCCTTCCGCGGACGACCACCGGCACGCTTCGGCTTGTCGGAGATGATCTCCGCAGGCTCAACAACCTTCGGCGACGCCTTCTTGCGCTGCTGGCCAAGGCCGAGAGCCAGGGCGAGCTTGGAGCGCTGCTCGGAGTAGCTGGCCGCCGTCGAGGGGTAGTCCCGTGGCAGCCCGTAGTGCTCACGGTATTGCTCGATCGTCATGCCGTTGCCGGTCAGATGACGCTTCAGGGTCTTGTACCGCTTGCCGTCGATGAAGCTGATCAGCGCATCCGGGGTAATTGACTTCCGGATCTGCGAGGGGGTCGGCTTCTCGACTGCTGGCGCCTCAGGCGCGCTGCTCTGACCAAGCCCGGCAATCGCCGCATGTACGCTGGCGAGAAGGTCCGGCATGTCTCCGGGCCGGACAGAGTTTTTCGACACGTAAGCTGCGACAATGTCGGCTGTCAGTTCAATGAAATCGACGCCTTGAGCCTCGATGGTTTCGACGTTTTCGTCCACGGTGCACCTAACTGTCAGGAAGACCACACAGTCGGTCGCTTCACGGCAGAATGCAATGCGTTGTCTTGAAATCTATACGTTGATATCAGAACCACCGATATGCATCCGAGCCCCGACCTGGATCGGTCGCGAGTCGTCATGACCTATGCTTCCAGCGAGGGATTGGAGCCTTTGGAGGCGCGACGATGGTCGCCACCACGGCTCGACCCGCCTCTGTGATCGCCCAACGGCGGAGGCCATCATTCTCCAGCCTCGACAGGGGCTCTACGAGACCGCGACGGGCGAGAGCTAGGATCTGATGATCCTGTGGGCCGTACACGCGTGGCCCACGCGACAGCACCTCAAGCCGATAGCGCGCACTGACGGACAGGCGGGGACGATCCTCGCTTATGACAGTTCCCCCTCGTCACTCCTAAGCCGCGGTATACATCTAAGAGGACCATCGAGGACCGGTGGTCCAGATCGACCAAAGTCGTGATCACAGACGTTGCAGTGGCTGAAGAGCAACACGAGCGACGGATGCGCGTTCTGCCCGGTGTCACCTGAGGCTCGGTTAAGGCTCGCCCGCTCGGATCCATACCGAGCGCATCCTGAGCGAGATCGAGCGTTCCGTCGTGCTCAATCGGATGCACCACGAATTGATCCGCGGACTTCTCGGGTAAGGGCAGCACCTACCTGGAAAACCATGAAACATTCGGCAGCGCGGCCGGGCTGACCGGATCAGGCTGCTTTGCGAGCCTTCCGAGCACGCCCAGTCATGAAACCGGGCTGGCCGAGGCCAAACGACTTGGCGAGTGCGGAACGCTTTTCGGCGTAGCCCGGAGCGACCATCGGGTAGTCGGCGGGCAGCCCGTACCGCTCGCAGTAGCTATGTGGACTGAAGCCGTTGGCGGTCAGATGCCGCTTTAGCGTCTTGTAGGTCCTACCGTCGATGAAGCTGACGATCCCATCATGCTGGACCGACTTGCGGATCTGAGCCGGGGTCGGCTTCTCGATCTCAGCGGTCTGATCCGCCACGTTGGGAACACTACCAGAAGACAGCCCTAAAATGGCTTGATGCACTTTCTGGATGAAATTAGGTAATTCAGAAACAGGCACTGAATTGTTCGAAACGTAGGCGGCGACGATGTCACCAGCCAATTCAAGAAATTTGGGGTACTGCCCAATATTTTCTTGTGCCATTGTATAGAAACCTACATCAGACGCCAGCCGACAGCACGGCATGAGATAACATAAGGCAAGATTTATACATAAAAATCAAGATACGATGCGCCGTTATTTGCGAGGGGACAATTCCGGCCTACCGGACGAGGTGATTTCATAATCTTCAGCAGATATTTCAGGAGGCATCACCGCTTTTTTCCCAATTCCGCGGCGATGTCTTTGGTCATCAGCCCGACCTTGCGGTGGGCAGTCACCAACTGATCGCGGGTCACGCCCCAGCGCTTCATCCAGTATTCCACGGCCTTCCGCTCGGAAAGGTCAAGGCGATCTTTGTCGATGAAGCCGCGCTTGTCCTTCAGGCCAGCCATTTGCCTCGATCTCCAATCAGTCCGCTCAGGATTGCGCGGTAGCCGGTCCGGCCTCTGCGAGGTACGCCCAGGCCGCGGCCTCGTCGGCAAGATCGAACGTCTTGGTCTCCACCGGCATGACCGTCCCCGACAGCGTGATCATGGCGCGGGCGAACAGCGGCGCGCCGACTACGACGTACTTTCGGATGTGCGCGACCGAGCGAGCCATCACCGTGCTGGCGTAGCCGTCGAACCTCGCCCCGAGGTCTGAGCCCTCGTAGTTCGACATGATCAGCAGCATGTCGATCTTGTCGTGGACTTTCATCGCCTCGTCCGCGATCGAGGACATCCATTCGATGTCGGGCTTGGTGATCCTGTCCTTGATCTCGAAAGCCAGGAGATCGGCACGCGGTGCATCGCGCTGGATCACCGATCCGTCAGGTGATGCGGTCATGAAGGGCTCCATCGCCATCTCTACGCGTGATGGTCGGAAACAGTGCGTCGCTCGGGTTTGATCCTGGAGACCATCGACCGTGTCGTTGAGCGGCATGGTTGGAGTAGGGCCTCGCCCCCTCGTCACCGCTTCACGTCCCGGTAACCCTGAGCCGCCACGGTCGCGCCCTTCATCGTGGGATCAGAGCATGGCCGAGAAGATCGAGATCACCGATACCGTCGCCGTCGCTGGCGAGCGCATCTCTTCGATCATCGAACACATCGAGCGCCTGGAGGAGGAGATCAAGGACATGATGGAGGCGAAGAAGGAGATCTTCGCCGAGGCCAAGGGCGAGGGCCTGGACGTGAAGATCCTCAAGGAGATCCTCAAGATCCGCAAGCAGGACAAGGACGAGCGCGACGAGCACGAGACGCTGCTCGACGTGTACCTGCGCGCCATGGACGCGCCGTCGTCCGCGCCCCTGGCTGAGGCCGCCTGAGCCTTAGATCGGAAGGAAGACGGCGCATCAGGCGCCATCCTACCTATTGCTGCGCGACGGCGGGCCGCTCGTGGCTCACATGATCGTGCCCGGCCCAACAGGGTCACCGGGCATAATATCGGGTCCGGCAGGATCGCCGGGGACAGGGTCAGGCGGTGGTTGCGGCGTCGGCGGATCACCCGGTATCGGGTCGGTCGGAGGCGGTTCGCCGGGGTATGGTAGATCAGGGCTACCGGGGTCTGGGATGCCGGGATTTGCCATGGCGTGTTTCCTCTCGGGGCCAGACTGCGATCGAGGCTGTCATCAAGCCGATCAAGAAATGGTCCCGAACGTTCTTGGTTGCGCTCGGAATACGATCCGACATCACGACGAGGTACGTCGCCAAGGCGCTCTCGAAGGTCGGCCCTTCGCGAGCTGCCGGACCTCGACCATTCTCAAGTATGACGCCAGCTACAAGCCGGTTACCCATCTGAGCCTCTGAGCGAAGCCTGTCAGGTTATTTTATATCAAAGGTAGTATTGTCTAACTAGGTGCTAATAACGTACATGGTAAAAAGTTTACATCTGTCCAAAATATCATGACTTATCGGCGCTCACTGACCGTTTCGTGATCGACTGCTCAACTAAAACAAACGCATGTCATGCTTTTCTGGATGCGATCTGGGACTGGCTATGCAATACCGATCAGGTCGGTCCTTCGCCGATGACGCCTACGCAAACTCCACATCCCCCCGATCAACTGGGGTTGGCGTAGGCGTCCGCGTTCTCAGCCTGACCGAAGCCCGGTCGGGTTTGCTTCCTCTGAACCCGAAACTTAGCCCCGCAGCGCGAGCGCGGGGTTCTTTCGGTACACATATCTGTGATTAGGCGTGGAATAAGGACCCCGTTCTCGGGGTGATCGGCGTCCAAACGGGACCCCCAGGACAAGTCATCCACAATGCCTTCCGGCTCGAACGGGAGGCTTGCGCGGGATGTTGGTCGTGGAGACGGTCGCAAAG
>NZ_JAKSYJ010000169.1 GCF_022829365.1 Methylobacterium sp. J-077
CTCGATGCCGGCATCGTCCGGCCGCAGCTGCAGCCGGTGTTCTTGCCCGGCCTGCTGGCGGAGCTGGCCGAGAGCTTCAAGCCGTTCGCCGAGCGCAAGGGCCTGCGCCTCGCGGTGCGCTGCCCGGACATCACGGTCACCGGGGACAGGGTGAGGGGTGCGACCTCTCCGGATGGACCTGATCCCTCACCCCAGCCCTATCCCGCACGGGAGAGGGGGCATGTCGCGGCCTTCACACGCCACCGCACGCTTCATGCTGCCTCGTCCTTCGCGAGCAAAGCGA
>NZ_JAKSYJ010000171.1 GCF_022829365.1 Methylobacterium sp. J-077
TGATCGGCCCCCACAGGGTGGTCCAAGGTTAAAGTTAGTGCGCGGTAGTCCGCTCCACCACGGGTAGCTTGGCCGGCGGAGCTGGTCGGGCGAGCGCAGCCGGCCAAGCGGTGAAGGCTGGCATGAACACTTCTGGTGCCGGCGGCCGGTATCCCAGTGAGGCGTGCGGGCGTACGGTGTTGTAGTGACGTCTCCAGCTTTCGATCACCCGCCGGCAGCGATGGCGAGGCAGCCGACCGAGGCTTTCCGGCTTGGCTGACCCTTCCGAGCGATCAGGACCTCACCGGCGGTCGCTCCTGGCACTTGTTCTTCGCTTGGGCCTTCGTCCTGAACGGCCTCGCCTACCTAA
>NZ_JAKSYJ010000174.1 GCF_022829365.1 Methylobacterium sp. J-077
CTTGGCCGAGGTGTTTGCGGCGATGGGCGTTTCGAAGGTGAAACGACGTCGCGGTGTGGGGGAAAACGATCCGGTCATTGGTCGATCGTGCCGAACGGTCGACCCGGAATGGCGACAGGGATGCGCGCATCTCCCTCCCCCTCTGCGGGGGAGGGTGGCCCCTGAAGGGGGTCGGGAGCGGGGAGCGACGGCGCGGAACAGGACTTCGCCCGTTATGCCGGTCGCGCCCCTTCCTGATCCCGGGTTCCCCTCTCCCGACCCCTGCTGACGCAGGGGCCACCCTCCCCCGCAAAGGGGGGAGGGAGACGCGCTTGGGGTTGGCCTTGGCCCTCATCCGGCAGCGATGTGTGACCATCACATAGCGCCGAGGGGGAGAAAGGGCGCGTGTCAGATCTCGACCGCCAAATCCGACCGCGCGCG
>NZ_JAKSYJ010000175.1 GCF_022829365.1 Methylobacterium sp. J-077
CTTGGCCGAGGTGTTTGCGGCGATGGGCGTTTCGAAGGTGAAACGACGTCGCGGTGTGGGGGAAAACGATCCGGTCATTGGTCGATCGTGCCGAACGGTCGACCCGGAATGGCGACAGGGATGCGCGCATCTCCCTCCCCCGCAAAGGGGGGAGGGAGACGCGCTTGGGGTTGGCCTTGGCCCTCATCCGGCAGCGATGTGTGACCATCACATAGCGCCGAGGGGGAGAAAGGGCGCGTGTCAGATCTCGACCGCCAAATCCGACCGCGCGCG
>NZ_JAKSYJ010000177.1 GCF_022829365.1 Methylobacterium sp. J-077
TCAAGAACCGCGCCTGAGGCCAGCGCCTACGACGCCAAAGCTGGACGTCGGATCAGCTCAGCCGCACCGTACCGTACCCAGCTTGCGAAGGGGTCCCAATTGCACGCCGATCCGGGGTCCCATTCCAACGCCTTTTGACAATCTTGATCCCGAGCGCCTTCGCCTCGGCCGTCCTGGCGATGGCGCACCCGTCGTTGTTCGACAGCACGATCACCGGCACCAGGGCGAGCTTCGGATCGAACACGCGCTCGCACGAGCAGTAGAACGAGTTGCCGTCGATCAACGCGTAGGCCCGGCCTCCGCGGATCCGATCACACGAGAGAGCCGCCGGGCGGCTCATGACAACCTTCCGCGCGCCACGTGCCAGCGGATCGAGAACCGTACCACGCCCCAGATCGCACCTTCGCCGAGTTCCTCAACCGCGAACGCGGGCAGGTCGGGGTTGCAGAACGCCAGCCGGGCGATGTTGCCGGTGACCTCCAGCCGCTTAACGCTCATCTGGCCATCGATCGCAGCCACCACGACGCTGCCGTGGCCCGCGGTCAGGCTACGGTCCACGCAGGCGAGGTCGCGGTCGTAGATCCCGGCGCCCTCCATCGAAGACCCCGAGATCCGCCACAGGAAGGTCGCAGGCGGGTTCGGCACCAGCCAACGGGGGAGTTCGAGAGCGCCCTCCAGGAAGTCGTCGGCGGGCGATGGGAAGCCCGCGCACAGAGCCTGTCCGATGACAGGTACGCGGACGGCATTAGGGCTGCCGACGAGTAGCTCGTCGATGCGATGGCCGGACACGAGGTTCAACACCCGGAGATGGCGGCGCGGACGAAGCCGCGGGAAACCTGTCGGGCCTGTACCTCGACCTGTCGTCCTACCGCGTCGAGATCGGCCAGGGCGTCGGCGATTACCGCCAGCAGCGCTGCTCGATCATCTCCTCGGTGCAGGGTTCGGTAGACGGCTGCGACCGCCTCGACCTCCATCTGGCGAGCGTCCACAGGCATCTTCTGAGGCTGGGGGTGCATCGGCTCCGTCTCCGCGTAGAACGCAACGGGAACAAACACTGCCGACGAGCGTGGTTCAACGATGTTTTGCGTGACGCTGCCGAACGGCGTGGACGGCTGTGAAGTCAGGGCTAAAAGGACTGGCGTGGCACGGCTTTACCGGTTCCACTGCATCGGCGTCGGCAACGCGGAACTCGACCTTCAGGGATGCTGGATGCCGAGCAGGGCGGCGATCCGAGCCCATGCGGATAGGGTCGCCCTGGCGCTGATGACCGGCGGCGACCGCCCAGACTGGTCGGAGTGGTTCGTCGATGTGCGCGACACCAGAGGCCGCCGCGTGCTGTTGCGCGCCTTCACCGAGGTGCGCGTAGTAGGCTGATCAACGTGACAGACGACGGGAGGCCCAGCGTGGCCCTGAAGACCAGCTACATCGTGCAGCCGTTCGAGATCCATCGGAAGCGTCTTCGCCCTGCCCGCCAAGAACAAGCGCAGTCCGAGAGCGGGGCGCTGAAGAAGGCCGAGAACCTCGCCAACCGGGTGCCGGGCGCGGCGGCGTTGAAAGTCGTGGCCGACGACGAGACCGGCGAACTGGAGGGGGTGACGATCCTGGGTCAGTGGGGCGAAGTCCCAGATGACTTCGCCGAAAGCCTTCCGGGATAATTTCGATCTCCGTGCCGAAGGGGGTGGATCAACTCGCCAGGGCTCGCATCGCGGGTGCATCTTCGCGCAGGACGTATCCGCGGCCCCAGACGGTCTCGATGTAGTTCTTACCCTGGCTGGCATTGGCGAGCTTCTTACGCAGCTTGCAGATGAACACGTCGATGATCTTCAACTCGGGCTCGTCCATGCCGCCGTAGAGATGGTTGAGGAACATCTCCTTGGTGAGCGTCGTGCCCTTCCGCAGCGCGGGGAGTTCCAGCATCTGGTACTCCTTCGTCGTCAGAGGCACGCGCTTGTCGCCCACTGAAGCCATCTTCTCGTGGAGGTCGATCTCCAGATCGCCCATGGTGACAATCGACTGCGCGTGGCTCTGCGATCGGCGGACGTTCTGAATTACGCCCAGGCGATGGTCTGACTTCCACTCCATCACCCTGTTCATCACTCACTTCAGACGGGTTCCACGCCTTCGGGCGCGGTCCCCGTGTCGGCCTCGCTTCGGCCTGCTCGCGGGCTCGCCTGC